>NZ_JSZE01000140.1 GCF_000802365.1 Xanthomonas cannabis pv. cannabis | reverse complement strand
CCATGTGGTGGTGCCCGAGGGCGCGGTGGCCGCCAAATTGGCCAATATTTCCCGGCATGGCGCCACGCTGTGGCGCTGTGCGCCGACCATCGCCGCGCGCGAGCAGCTGTGTGCCCAGGTGCAGGCCAGTGTCGGAGCGACCCTCGTGCATCCGTACACCGATCCGGCGGTGATCGCCGGGCAGGGCACTGCCACGCTGGAGTTGCTGCACCAGAGCGGTGGGCTGGATGTGGTGCTGGCACCGGTCGGTGGCGGCGGGCTGGCTGCCGGGGCGGCCCTGGCGCTGCAGGCCGCCCCCGGATGCGCGCTGGTGCTGGCCGAGCCCAGCGGCGCGGCCGACGCCGCGCGCTCGCTGGCGGCCGGGCAGCGCCTGGTCGACTTCATCCCCGACACCGTCTGCGACGGTCTGCGCGGCACCCTGGGCACGCCGAATTTCGCGCTGCTGCAGGCGGCTGGCGCGCAGGTGGTCACCGTGGACGATGCCGCCGTGGTGCAGGCGATGCGGCTGATCTGGCAGGTGCTCAAGCAGGTGGTGGAGCCGTCGTCGGCGATCACGCTGGCGGCGCTGCTGGCCGACCCGGCGCGGTTTGCCGGCAAGCGGGTGGGGGTGATCCTGTCCGGCGGCAACGTCGACCTGGACGCAGTGCCCTGGGCCGCCGCGTGAGCAGGCGTCGGCGCGGGCTCGGCCTGTGGGGCTGGGGCTGGCGGTTATGCATGCTGGCAGTGATCTGGCTGGTGGCGGTGGCCGGGTGGATCGTGTGGGTGGGCGACCGCGACCAGGCCGCACCGGCCGATGTGATCATCGTGCTGGGCGCGGCCGCCTACGACGCACGTCCCTCACCGGTGTTCGAAGAACGCATCCGGCATGCGCTGGACCTGTACGCCCAAGGGTATGCGCCGCGCCTGTTGTTTACCGGCGGCTTCGGCAACGGCGCGCGCTTTGCCGAGTCGCAGGTGGCGCGCCGTTACGCGCTGCGTCACGGTGTGCCGCCGGAAGCGATCGTGATCGAAACCGCATCGCGCACCACCCGTCAGAATCTGGAACAGGCGCGCACGCTGATGGAGCGGCACGGCATGCATCGGGCGATCATCGTCAGCGACCCGCTGCACATGGCGCGCGCGCTGCGGCTCAGTCAGGAACTGGGCGTGGATGCGCTGGCCTCGTCCACGCCCAGCACGCGCTTTCGCAGCTTCCACACCAGCTGGCGCTTCCTGCTGCAGGAGGTCTATTACTTCCATCGCGATCTGGTGGTGCAAGGGCCGTGACTGCGAGCCTATGATGCGGCTTTCCCAGCGGCAGGTTCGAGCATGAGCGAGAGCAACCGGCAACGCGCCACCGGCCTGGTCCAGGCCTATTACGAAGCATTCAACCGCGGCGATTGGGACGGCATGTTGGCGTTTTTGGCCGACGATGTCGCGCATGACCTCAACCAGGGCCCACGCGAGATCGGACGTGCGGACTTTGCCGCCTTCCTGCAGCGGATGAACGACAGTTACCGCGAGCAGCTGCGCGATGTCGTGATCACCGCCAGCGACGACGGCACGCGCGTGGGGGCCGAATACGTGGTGCACGGGGTCTACCACACCACCGACGAAGGCCTGCCGGAAGCCAACGGGCAGACCTACGTACTGCCGGGCGGGGCCTTTTTCGAGGTGCGCGAGGGCAAGATCACCCGCGTCACCAACTACTACAACCTGCAGGAGTGGATCGCGCAGGTGTCGCGCTGAGTGCCGACTAGCGCTGCGTAGGAGCGCACCTGGGCGCGATGAGGCGTTACCGGCGATGCGGGTCGCGCCCGGGTGCGCTCCTACGCGGGTGGTCCGGGTTACAGCAACACGATCCCGACCACCACCAGGATGAAGATGCTCCACTTGAGCACCTGGTAGAGCGGGTTGTTGCGTTCCTTCAGCGCCTTGGCCTTCAGCCGCGCGGCGTAGAAATACCGGAACACGCGGTTGATGCCGCCGGTCTTGTCGCCTTCCTGATTGGGTGAGGCACCGGCCGAGAGCAGGCTGCGGCCGACGAAGCGGTTCACTGCCGCCGCCCAGCGCCAGCGCATCGGGCGCTCGATGTCGCAGAACAGGATGATGCGGTCCTGGTCGGTGTCGTTGCGCGCGTAGTGGATATAGGTCTCGTCGAACATGGTCCACTCCCCATCGCGCCAGCTGTGGCGCTGGCCGTCGACGTCGATGAAGCAGCGGTCGTCGTTGGGAGTGGCCAGGCCAAGATGCAACCGCATGGAGCCTGCGAACGGGTCGCGGTGCGGGCGCAGTTCGCTGCCCGGCGGCAGCTCGGCGAACATCGCCGCCTTGACCGTGGGGATGGATTTGAGCAACGCGGTGGTCTGCGGGCACAGCTCGGCTGCCGACGGGTGCGCAGTGCCGTACCACTTCAGATAGAAGCGCTTCCAGCCGCGGCGGAAAAACGAATTGAAGCCGATGTCGGTATAGCCGTCGGCGGCGCGGATCTTCTGCATCTGCTGCAGCGCCACCGCTTCATCGCGGATCACCGGCCAGTGGGCGCGCAGCGGCGCCAGCTCGGGAAACTCCTTGCCCGGGTCGATGAACGGCGTGGTCGGCACGCGCGAACACAGATACATCAGGGTGTTGATCGGCGCCATGAAGGTGGAATGGTCCAGCAGCTGCCGGCTGAGCCGGTGCCGCACGCGACCGCGGTAATGGATGTACAGCGCCGATGCGATGAACAGCGCGATGAGGAGCCACTTCAACATGGGGAACGCCAATGGGGGCGGGGGGCCGCAACAGAGGGGAAGGCCGCCGGCAGGCAACGCCGGGCAGGGGAAGCCTTTAGCGGATGAATTCTACCGGGTGTGGCGGCTGCGCCCGGCCACTGCACAGCGGCGCCGGCGCAATACTGTGTGTCACCGGAACCGGCGCGCGGGCGCGGCCACTGTGCACTGCCTCAATCGCGGCGGCGGCGGATCGGAATCGAGGCCACCGGCACGCTGGCGACGTCATGCCCCTGTTCGCGGATAGGGGCGCCCGGCGCCGGAGCCCAGGCATGGGCATAGATCACTTCCCAGGAGCTGGGCAGGGTGCCGTCGGGCCGGCGCAGCGGTTCGTAGGCGGCACTGGCGGCGGCAAAGCGGCCGCGTCCGGTCAGCGTGGCGCGGCGATTGCTGAGCGCGTTGGTGGCGCCCATCGCCCGCAGCTCGCGCATCAGGGCGGGCAGGTCGTTGTAGGTGAGCGTGAACAGGTCGCGGTCCAGCACCGGGTCGCGGAAGCCCGACATCAGCAGGGCATCGCCGAACTGCGCGATCGGCGGGAAGCGGCTGACATGCGGGGCGGGGTCGGCCTGGGCGAAGGCATCGCGCAGCTCGATCAGGGTCTCCGGGCCGAAGGTCGAGCACAGCAGCAGGCCGCCCGGCCGCAGGGCGCGGCGGAAGCCGGCGAACACCGCCGGCAGGTCTTCCACCCATTGCAGGCACAGATTGCTGAAGATCACATCCACGCTGCCGTCGGCCACGGGGAGTGCGCGCGCATCGGCGCAGACCTGCGCAAACGGCTTCCACCACCCGGCCGCTTTGCGCGCCTGGCGCAGCATCGGCATGGCCTGGTCGAGCGCGATCACCTGCGCCTTGGGCCAGCGTTTTTTGATCGCAGCGCTGGCATGGCCGGGGCCGGCGCCGACATCCAGCACCACCTTGGGTACCTGTTCGCCCAGGTAATCGAGCGATTCGAGCAGGCGCGTTTCCACTTCGCGTTGCAGCGCGGCGGCGGCGGCATAACTGCTGGCGGAACGCGCAAACGCGCGCCGGACGTGGCGGGGGTCGAAAGTGCTGTTCATTGCGGCGCTATTGTCGCCTCTGGGCGAGGCGGAGGGAATCGATGGATGGGGCCGGGCGTGGCGCTAGAACGTGCCCGGATAACTGCCGCCATCGATGAGCAGGTTCTGCCCGGTGATGTAGCCGGCCTGCGCGGCGCACAGGAATGCGCAGGCCGCGCCGAATTCGTCCGGCTCGCCAAAACGCGCCGCCGGGATACCCGCACGCTTGCGCTCGGCGACTTCTTCGAGCGTGCTGCCCTGCTGCTGCGCGATGGTGGCGAAGTTGCCCCGCAGGCGGTCGGTGGCGAACTGGCCGGGCAGCAGGTTGTTGATGGTGACGTTGTCGGCCACGGTGCTGCGCGCCAGCCCGGCAACGAAGCCGGTGAGGCCGGCACGTGCGCCGTTGGACAGGCCCAGGATGTCGATCGGCGCCTTCACCGCACTGGAGGTGATGTTGACGATGCGGCCGAAGCGGCGCGCACGCATGCCATCGACGGTGGCGCGGATCAGTTCGATCGGGGCGAGCATGTTGGCGTCCAGCGCGCGTAGCCAATCGTCGCGTTCCCAGTGGCGGAAATCGCCTGGCGGCGGGCCGCCGGCGTTGTTGATCAGGATGTCCACCTGCGGGCAGGCGGAGAGCGCGGCGCTGCGTCCCTGCGGCGTTGCGATATCGGCGACCACGCTGCGCACCTCGCCAGCGCCGGGAACTGCGCGCACTGCCTCGGCCGCATGCTCCAGCGCGTCGCGGCCGCGCGCGACGATGACCACGTTGGCGCCTTCGCCGGCCAGGGCGCGTGCACAACCCAGCCCCAGCCCCTTGCTGGCGGCGCAGACCAGGGCCCAGCGGCCGGCGATTCCCAGATCCATGCGGTATGTCCTCGATCAGCGATGTTGCATGATCGGCGATCCGCTCACGGCACGGACGCAACGAAGCGTTGCAGTGCCTCGCTCACTTGATCGGCGTGACCGAGGAAGGGGGCGTGGCCACCGCCGGCAATGGTGAGCGCCTGCGCATGCGGGGTGAGCGCGGCGGCGGCATGCATGCCGGCGGCAGGCACCAGGCGATCGCGCTGGCCGGCGATCCACAGGCTGGGGCGTGCAAGCTGCGGCAAGGCGCGGCGCAGGTCGGTGCGTTCGAGCAGGGTGAGCCCCTGCTGCAAGGCCTCGGGCGCCGGTTCGCCACGTGCGGTGAGCGTTTCGCGCAGGCTGCGCAGTTCGCTGCGTGCATGCGCCGAGCCGAGCGTGTCCAGCGCCAGAAACCGCTCCAACGTGCCGCGGTAATCGCGCGTCAACTCTTTGCCGAATTGCACGAACACGTCGCGCTCGACTGCGTCCGGCCAGTCGCTGCCCCGCACGAAACGCGGCGTGGCCGCGATCATCGCCAGCCCGCGCACCTGCGGTTGGGTGGCGGCGGCATGCAGCGCAAACAGCCCGCCCAGCGACCAGCCCAGCCACACCGCAGGCGGGGTGGCGGCGGCAATGGCCGCAACCACATACGGCAAGGCCAGTGGCGTGCTGTCGTCGCCACTGAAGCCGTGCCCGGGCAGGTCGACCAGATGCAGTTGATAGTGCGGTGACAGGCGCTCGACCAGCGGCGCGAACACTCCGCCGTGCAGTGCCCAACCGTGCAGGAGAACCAGCGCAGGCCCATGGCCGATGACATCGATATGCATGGGCGCATTGTCGCCGATTGTTGCGTGCCGATACGCGTTGATCGCGGCGCGTTGGTGCTGCGGCAGGGCTCAGAAATACCGGATGGTGGCGGCCTTGTCGCCGATTGCAGTTTGCCGATCGGCGCTTGGGTGTTTAAGTACGGCGCTGCTGCTGCTGCGCGTCGGCGTCAGTGCGAGACGGCTGCATGCAAAGCGCCGATCTTCGGGGCCAGCAACGCCCACTGCGTGCGCGCGTAGCCGCGCCAGCACAAATGCGCCGGCCAGCGCCAGCGCCGTGCACGCCGCGCCTGGATCGCCGCGGCCAACCACTCGGGATCGAATCCGTCCCAGACGCCGGCCACGCTGCGCAGATTGCCGATCAGGACCGGATGCACCTCGTGCAACAGCATCGTGCGTAACTGTTCCAGGGTGAATGGTGAGACGGCTAAAACGTGCGCAATGCTGTTGTCGTCGCGACTGTCGGTGTCCAGATACAGCAGCGACAAGGCTTCCCATACGCGGCGCTGCGCCGCCGAGGCTGTGTGTGGTGTCGCCGGCGGCATATCAGTAAAAAGAGGCCATCGATGGCGAACACGCAAACGCTGCATCACCGGTGCGATGCATGCTGGGCCGGTTGCAACGGAGAATCGGCGCGCGCTTGCCGCCCGCCGCGCGCGCCTGGTGCACGCGATGCATTGGTCGGGTAGCCCCTGCTGCTTCCAGCGCAGGCCGTGCATGAACTGCGGCTCGCCTCAGGCCGAGGCACGCAGCGGTTGCCGGCTGACCACGTCGCGCGCCTGCACGATTGCCTCGATCAGCGCCTGCACCTGCTGCGGGGTATGCAGGGCCGACAGGGTCACTCGCAGGCGTGCCTTGCCCTCGGGCACCGTGGGTGGGCGGATTGCGCCGACCATGAACCCGGCCTGCTCGAGTGCGGCCGACATCGCCATCACCGTGGCTTCTTCGCCGCACAGCAGCGGCTGGATCGGGGTATCGGAGGCCATCAGTTCGAACCCATGGCGGCGCGCGCCCTCGCGGAAGCTGCCGATCAGTTCGACCAGGCGCGCACGCCGCCAGTCGTCGCGACGCGCCAGGCGCACTGCGGCCAGGGTCGCGGCGACCTGCGCCGGCGGCAGGGCCGTGGTATAGATGTAGGGGCGCGCGGTTTCGGCCAGGTGACGGATGAGTGCCTCCTCGCCGACCACCACGGCGCCATAGCCGCCCAGCGCCTTGCCCAGCGTCACCAGCTGCAGCGGCACTTCGGCCACGCCCAGCCCGGCATCGGCCACGCAGCCGCGCCCCTGCGGGCCCAGCACGCCAACTCCGTGCGCATCGTCGACGTAGAACAAGGCCTCCTGCATGCGGGCCACCAGGCTCAACGCGCGCAGCGGCGCCACATCGCCATCCATGCTGAAGACGCCATCGCTGGCCAGCATCGCCGCGCCCTCGGGGGCACCCTTGAGCTGACGCATCGCGCCTTCCACATCCAGATGCGGATAGCGCCGCAGCCGGCAGCCGGCCAGGCGCGTGGCATCGAGCAGGCTGGCGTGATTGAGCCGGTCCTGCACGCAGACATCGTCTTCTTCGCTGAGCAAGGCCTGCTGCACGGCCAGGTTGGCGATGAAGCCGCTGCCAAACAGCAGCGCCGACGGATACCCCAGCCACTGCGCGATTTCGCGCTCCAGCGTCTCGTGTGCGGTGTGGTGGCCGCAGATCAGGTGCGAGGCGGTGGCGCCGGCACCATCGCGCGCGGCCGCGTCCTGCAAGGCGGCCACCACTTCGAACTGCTGCGCCAGGCCCAGATAGTCGTTGGAGCAGAACCCGGTCAGCCAACGGCCATCGATCTCCAGGCGCACGCCGTCGCGGCGACCGACCTGGCGGCGTACCCGTACCCGTTCCTGGGCGAGGCGCAACTTGCGCAGCGACGAAATCCGTTCGTGCAGATCGGGGCGAGCCATGGGGAGTCGACATCGAAAAAGGTCCGCTAGCGTAGCGTGCCGCGGTCACCTCGCCCAGCCGACACCGACAGCCGGTGCGGTGTGGTGGGGTGATCGATTGCGTCGCGCTGTCCACGGCACGTTTCTGCCACGGTCCGGATGATCGGGTGGGAGTGCTTGTAACCAGCTCCGGGCATGCGCTGGCTGAGGGCCGGTCCTACCGGTGCCAGCGCGGATTGGCGATGGCCCGATCAGGCGCTGCCGCAGGATCGGCGACAGGTAGGCGCTGTCTCCAACGCAACGCCTGCCGCAGGCCCCGCCCATCGCTGCAGGACGGCTCAGGCGCGGTGCGGGCTCATCCGACAATGCGGCGCTGCGCGGTCATGCCGCGCGTTCGCAGGCCTGGCCGCAGGTGATATCCGCATGCACGGTGCCCGGGTGGTCGTGGTCGGCGGCATCGACAGTGATCTGCATCGGGCGCAGGCCCAGGCGCTGGAACAGGGCCTGGTCGCGCTCGGTGTCCGGGTTGCCGGTGGTGAGCAGTTTTTCGCCGTAGAAGATCGAGTTGGCGCCGGCCAGGAAACACAGCGCCTGCAGCTCGTCGCTCATCGCTTCGCGGCCGGCGGACAGGCGCACCATCGATTTGGGCATGGTGATGCGGGCCACGGCGATCATCCGCACGAACTCGAACGGATCCAGTTGCTGGGTACCATGCAGCGGCGTGCCGGCGACCTGCACCAGCTGGTTGATCGGCACCGAATCCGGGTGCGCCGGCAGCGTGGCCAGTGCCAGCAGCAGGCCGATGCGCTGGTCGCGGGTTTCGCCCATGCCGACGATGCCGCCGCAGCAGGTCTTCAGGCCCACGTCGCGCACATGCTCCAGGGTGTTGAGCCGGTCCTGGTATTGGCGGGTGTGGATGATCGAGTCGTAGTAATCCGGCGCGGTGTCCAGATTGTGGTTGTAGTAGTCCAGCCCGGCGTCCTTCAGTG
>NZ_JSZE01000014.1 GCF_000802365.1 Xanthomonas cannabis pv. cannabis | reverse complement strand
CGACGCGTTCCACAGCGCCGGCCGCAACAACGTCACCAGGCGCCCCTCATCCGCCCCTACGGGGCACCTTCTCCCGCGCGCGGGAGAAGGAAGACTTGCAGTCTTTGATCGACCAACAGCAAGCCCCTCTCCCGCCGGGAGAGGGGTTGGGGTGAGGGTACGGGCGAAGCCACTTGGTGCCTCATCTCCGAAGCGCCTGGCGATGCATTCGACATCGCGGGCCGCAACGACGTCACGAGGCGCCCCTCATCCGCCCCTAGGGGGCACCTTCTCCCGCGCGCGGGAGAAGGAAGACTCGCAAACTTTGATCGACTGGCAGCAAGCCCCTCTCCCGACCGGAGAAGGATCGATCACTCGATCGGCTGATCCAGCATCAGCTCGCGTGCGAAGCGTACCGGTGGCGCGCCGTAGGACAGCATCTTGTCGTGATAGGCCTTCAGGTTGAAGCTCTCGCCCAGCTTGTCCTGCACCGCCTTGCGCGTATCCAGATGCTCCTGCACACCGACAAAGTAGGTCGGCAGCTGTGCGGACGACAACTGCGCGCGCACCCACTTGCCCGACGCTTCGCTTTCCTGCTGGAAGGTGTCGTGGGTCATCAGGTGCATCGCCTTGTCGCGATCCCAGCCGTCCACATGCACGCCCTGGTCGAGGATGGCATTGGCAATGGTGCGCAGGTAGAACTTGAGCTGCACCAGGTGGAACAGCGGGTCGTTATCCAGATAGCCCTGTTCCTGCATCATGCGCTCGGTGTACACCGCCCAGCCCTCGGCGAACATGCCCGAACGCAGCACCGCACGCAGCGTGGAGGGGAACTTGGCCGAATGCCAGCCTTCCAGGTAATGGCCCGGCGTGCCCTCGTGGATGCTGAGCAGGTGGATCATGCGGGTGTTGTACTCGCGCAGGAACGAATCGACCTGCTTGTCGTTCCAGTCGTCGGGAATCGGCGACACCGCATAGAACGTCTTCAGATTCTTGTCCAGCGGGCCGGGCGAATCGCAATACGCCACTGCCACGCCACGCTGGAATTCCGGCATGAGGATGATGTCCACCGGCGAATCGGGCAGCGTCATCAAATCCTTCTGGCGCACGAACTCGGTGGATTGCGCCAGTGCGGCCTTGGCGGCGTCCACCACCTTGTCGCGCGCGGGCTTGTCGGCATAGGCCAGTTCCAGCGCGGCCTCGATCGCGGCCTGCTGCTGGTCGTCATTGGGCGAGTCGGGCAGCTTGGGAGCGCCGGGCTTGTCCTTGAGCACGGTGCGCGCAATGCCGTACATCTCGCCGCGCACGCGCTTGAGTTCGGACTCGGCGCGTTGCTTGATCTCGGCACGCGACAGCGACGACAACAGCGCAAATTTCAGCTTCTGGTCGTATTTTTCCGCACCGACGCGGAAGTCGCCCTTGGCGTTGGGCACCAGCACGGTGTCCAGCCAGGTCTGCTGCTCGGCCACCGCCTTGCGCAGGTTGTCGATGGCCGCCTGCGCGCGCGCCGCCTCGATCGGGCCAAGCTGGCTGATGTTGGGCGCGATGAAGGTATCGACGATGCTGAGGATGCCCTTGTTCTGCTTGGCCACCGTCTCGGCATGGATCTTCGGCACGCGCGCCGGGTCCAGGTTCTCGCGCGACCGCGCAAAGATGCTGGGAATCTTTTCCATGCGCTGGGTGGCCGCGGCAAGGCGTTCGGGCAGCGGCGCGAACTCGCGCGCCATCAGGCCGTACAGCGCGCTGCCGGCCAGGCCGTTATAGACCTGCGGGTCCCAGGCCCAGCTTTGCAGCACCTCGGTATTCCAGATTTCCGACTGCAGCTGGTTGCGCAGGATCGCCGCATCCACCTGGTTTTCGCGCGAGAGCTTGGCCACGTCGATGGCATCCAGCTCGCCCAGCAGCTTCTTGCCGGCGTCCAGGCTGCGCTGGCGTCCTGCTGTGCTGAGGTCGTCGATCTGGGTGTCGAAGCGGTGGTCGCCGGTCTGGGTGGCGGTCACCGGCGACAGCTGCATCCAGGTGTCCAGCGCCTGTTTGGACAACGCCGCAAAGCGCGCATCCGGGGCCTGTGCGTCCTGGGCGGGAGCTGCGGTGGTGCCGGCTTGCGGCGATTCGGGCTGCTGCTGGCAGGCGCTCAGGCCGGCGATCAGGGCGAGGACAAGCAGGCGTTGACGCATCGTGGATCCTGGTGGAAGCAAACCGCCAGCATAGGCAACTGTGCGGTTGTCCGCATCCGCCATTGGTTTAGAGTGGCGATCGCATCTACACCGCCCACCCGCCAGGCGGGCGCGGCCGCGGTGCATCCAGCCGAGCTGGCGCTCGCCAGGCGGCAGCGCCTTCGCCAGGCACTACGCCCGATCGTTGCCACGTTGCGGTGGCGCTTCCAAGGAGGAATACCCATGCACTACGCCGGTAGCTGTCATTGCGGACGCATCGCGTTCGATCTGGAGACCGAGACGCCGATCACCGAGGTCTACGACTGCAATTGCTCGTTCTGCCGCCGCCGCGGTGGGCTGCTCTGGTTTGGCGCGCGTACCCAACTGCACTTGCAGGCGGCCCCGGATGCGCTGGGCAGCTATCGCTTCAATCGGCAGCATATCGAGCATCATCATTGCCCGCAGTGCGGCATCGCTCCCTTCAGCGAGGGTACGGACCCGAAGACCGGCGAAGCTGGCGTCGCGGTCAACGTGCGCTGCCTGCCCGGGCTGGATCTTGCCGGCCTGCGCGTCCACATGGTCGACGGGGCCAGCCGATGAGCCGCCGCCTGCGCAGGTATGCCATCGCGTTGCTGGTTGGCTGGGGGCTGAGCGGTTGTGCGCGTCCACCTGCAGAGATGGGCGCAGATGGCGGCGCCCCGGCCCCGGCGCCGCCCGCCGCGCAGGGCAACGCGCTGGCGTACGAACACGATGTCCGTATCGAGCTGCCGGCCGATCAGATCGATCAACGCATCGCGGCGGTGCGCACCGCCTGCCAGAACGCGCAGTTCGGCAGCTGCGCGCTGCTGGCGGTGGAGCAGGAGGGCGGGCGCGATGCCAGCGGCAGCGTGCGCGTCCGGGTGGTGCCCGACGGGATCGAGCCGCTGGTGCAACTGGCCGGCCAACACGGCGAGGTGGCAGCCCGCAGCACGCGTGCCGAAGACCTGGCGCAGCAGATCGCCGATACCGGCCTGGCCCAGGCGCGGCTGCAGAAGGAACACGCCCGCCTGCTGGAATTGCAGCAACGCCGCGATCTGTCGGTGACCGATCTGCTCGCGTTGTCCAAACGACTGGCAGAAATCGAGGCCGAAGCGCAGCAGACCCAGCAGGACGCCGCGCAGCAGCAACGCCGCATCCGCACGCAATTGCTGACGCTCACCTTCCGCAGCACCGGTAGCGAGCAGGGCAGGGGCGAGATTGCCGAGGCCGCGGCAGGGTTTGGCCAGGTGTTTTCGTCGAGTGTCGCGTTCGTGATCCGCGCAGTGGCGGCGCTGCTGCCGGTCGTGCTGCTGGCGGCCATCGCCGGCTGGCTGCTGTTGCAGGCGTGGCGCTGGCGCGCGCGGCGGCGCCGGATGTCCTGACCTATAGGGGGCCGGGCGGCGGTGCCGCCCCGGCTGGCGTCGTGCAGCGTTGGTGCTGCGCAGATGAAGTGGCCGCCTGGGGTGTGGTGGCGGCCGGTAGCACGCCGATCGGCATGCCGACCTCAAGACTTCACGACAGGTCGACTACACGTACCGTCGGGTGCGGCAGTGCAGACCTGCCGGTGCGGCTCAGCCTTCGTCGAGCTCGTATTCGACAAACACATCCAGCTGCAGCGCAAGTTCCTGCACGGCATCGCGCACCTTTTGCGCGGTGGCCTCGTTGCCGGCTTCCACCTCGAACTCGTGGCTGCCCGGACCTTCATCGTCGGACAAGCCGGCCGAGCTGGAATCGTCGTCGTCCAGATGCGGCATCAGGTCGTCGACTTCTTCCACGTGCTCGATGCCTTCAATGCTCTGCAGCAGGTTGGCAATGGCACGCGCGTCGTCGTCGGTGCCGGTGATACGCATGCGAAGCGTGGGCATGGGACAGCTTCCTTGGGTTGGGGACCCAAAGACTAGGCAGCGAAGAGACAAAATCAGGTGATGGCGCCGATGCCACGCTCGACTCCTTACCACCCACGTCGCTGATCGGCGTATCTCCGCATCGGGAGCGCTGTGCACGTCGGCGGGGAGCGGCCAATGCGATGCAGTGTGTGCGGTGGAACGCGCACGCTCACGTGGGCGGGAGCGGGCCGGGTGCACGCATGGCAGGCGTGGCCAGACGTGCAACGCCTGCCATCGACCTGCGCAGCGAGTCGCGGCGGTGTCACCGTGTGCTCATGAAGATGGGGGACGTCACCCAGCGCAGTGCGTAGAGATGTGACAGCGCTGGCGTGCCGGTGCGTCAGATCCGCTGCAACGTAGCTGCGTCACCGTTGCCCGAGGCGATCATCGCCGTGCACC
The DNA here is from genome assembly GCF_000802365.1 of Xanthomonas cannabis pv. cannabis. Lineage (GTDB taxonomy): Bacteria > Pseudomonadota > Gammaproteobacteria > Xanthomonadales > Xanthomonadaceae > Xanthomonas > Xanthomonas cannabis. The sequence continues at coordinate 61,245 of NZ_JSZE01000014.1, read as the reverse complement.
TGGCCTTTCGGGCGTCCGGCGCGCCGGCAACGCGACCAGCTCTGCCGGCAGCGCCGGCATCGGGGTGCGTTCGTCCAGTGCTTCGCGCTTGAGCCAGTCGATGAACAGTGCCGCCGCCGGGCTGGGTTCGCGGTGGCTGGGGTGCACGATGTAGTACGCGTAGCGCGCCTTGAGCGTGGGGCCCGGCAGGCGCACCAGTTCGTAGCGCTGCAGGTAGGGCTGGGCGATATGCTTGCGTGCCAGCACCGCGCCCAGGCCGTACACCGCCGCGCGCATGGCGTCGGTGCTGTCGTTGAAGGTGTGCATGGGCGGCAGCGTGGTGCCGCGCACCTGTGCGGCGCGAAACCAGTCGCGCCAGCCCTGTGGCGACATGTCGCTCAGCAGCGGCAACTGCGCGATCTGTGCCGGCGTGCGCAGCGCGGCCACTTCCGGCAACGACGGCGAAGCCACCGGAAACAGTTCGTCATCCATCAGGTGATGCGAGGTCAACCCGGGCCAGGCGCCTTGTCCGTAGCGTATGCCCAGCTCGGGGCCGCCTTCTTCGAAACGCGAGAACGCCGGGTCCGATTGCAGGTCGAGCCGGACATGCGGATGCGCGCGACAGAAGCGCGGCAGCCGCGGCAACAACCAGCAGTACGACAGCGAGCGCAGCGTGGTCACGCGCAGCGGGATGGCGTCGTCGCGCGGATGCAGGTTGCCGGCCACCGCGGCGATCTCGGCCAGTGCGGCGGTGGCGGCATCGGCCAGCTGGCGGCCTTCGGCAGTGAGCTTGACGCCGCGCGGCAGGCGCTGGAACAGGGTCGCGCCGAGCAATGCTTCCAGCTTGCGCACATGGTGGCTGACCGCACTGGCGGTGAGGTGCAGTTCTTCGGCGGCGTGCGCGAAATTCTGGTGGCGGGCGGCAGCGGCAAAGACGCCCAGCGCAGGCAACAGGGTCGGACGCAGGTTCATCGAGGCATGAGTCAGATTTGTGGCTGACCCCGATACTACGCGCTTGTCGCGCCTGCGGCCGCAGCCGATGCTGCGTCATCCCATCGCGATGATCGTGCCATGTCCACCTGCCTGCCGGATGTCGTTGCCTGCCGTTTCAGCACATTGCGGCGCGTCGCAGGAGCCTGCCCATGAGCGCACACCTATCGACGCAGCCGCAGCTGGCGGCACGCGAATGGCGTACGCCGCTGGAGCTGGGGTTCCTCGGCATCGTCTGGGGCTGCTCGTTCCTGTTCATGCGCGTGGCCGCACCCAGGTTCGGCACCGTGGCGCTGGTGGAGATCCGCCTGGCATTGGGCGCATTGGTGTTGCTGCCGTTCCTGTGGCTGGCACGCGAGCGCTTCCCGCTGCGGCGCTGGCCGATGCTGGCGGCCATCGGCGTATTGAATTCCGCGTTGCCGTTTCTGCTGTTCGCCTGGGGCGCACAACACGCCCCGGCGGCCGTCGGGGCGATCTGCAATGCGATGACGGTGTTGTTCACCGCATTGATCGCGTTTTTGTTCTTCGGCGAAAAGATCGGCACGCGGCGCGCATTGGCCTTGCTGGTGGGCTTCATCGGCGTGCTGGTGCTGGCCACCGGCAAATCGGCGGGGCTGAGCGTGGGGCCGGCAGCACTGGCGGGCGCCACTGCCTCGTTGCTGTACGGCATCGGCTACAACCTGGTGAAGCGGCACATGGGCGACCTGCCGCCGGCGGCATCGGCGGCGTCCACGCTGGGTTGCAGTGCGCTGCTGCTGGCACCGCTGGCGTGGTGGCAGTGGCCGACCACGCCGGTGCCGGCAGTGGCCTGGGCCTGCGCCACCGCGCTGGGCGTGGTCTGCACCGGGCTGGCGTTCCTGATGTACTACCGCCTGATCCAGCGCATCGGCCCGGCACGCGCGTCCACCGTGACCTATCTGGTGCCGGTGTTCGGTGCATTGCTGGCATGGTCGCTGCTGGGCGAACCGCTGACCTGGACCATGCTGGTCGCCGCAGTGCTGATCCTCGGCAGCGTCGCCTTCAGCCAGCGCGCCCGCTAAAACAAGCGCGCCCGCTTTTACGAATCCCCAATCCCGAATCCCCAATCCCGAACTAGCCGGCAGGCGGCGCCCGTACCGGCAACGGCACATTGCACAGATCGATATGCCCGGCCGGGCGCTTGTAGAAAGCGTCCTTGCGATTGCGGCGGGCTTCGGCCACCTCACGGAAGGTCTGGCTGTCGGTGCGCAGCACCTGCAAGGGCGTACGTTCGGGCACCGGCACTTCGCTGGCCAGACGCATCGCGCGGATCGGCGAGCGCTGGGCGGGGTCTTCGTAAAAGCCCATCGGGTCCGGGCCACGCGGGATCACGCTCAGCAATTCCATGCCTTTGACCACGCGGCCAACCACAGTGATATTGCGGTCGAGCTGGCGCGGCGACTGCCCGGTGACCACGTAGAGTTCGGCGCCGATGCTGCTGTCGTCGTCGTTGTTGCGACCTGCACCCAGGGTGCCATAGCAGTGCGCCAGCCAGGTCTTGCCGTTGGCGCCGTCGCGGCCGACCGGAAAGCCATCGACGAAGCCGACCTGCGGCGCCCAGCCGTCGCTATCGGGCAGACGCTGGAAGTCCAGGCCCTGCGAGGTGCGCTCGAATTCGGCCGGCAGATGCGTTTTGGCCGATCCCAGCGACTTGGCCTTGCCCGGCGTCTCGCCGTCAGGGTCGCCGAACTGCACCACGAAATTATCCTGCGAGCGGTAGATGGTGAGCCCGTCCCAGAAACGTTCGTGGGCCAGCGTGCGGATGTTGCCGACATGCTCGGGCGCAAATTGTGGCGCCAGTTCGATGATGACCCTGCCGGTATCCAACTCCAGATAGAGCGTGCGCTCCGGGTCGAGGACGCGCCACGCGTTGGCCGGTGAGCTGTCCAAGATCTGCTGCGGGCTGCGATAGGCCGCCTCGGCAGCAGCGGGCAGTGCGAGTGCGACGAGGCAGGCAGACGCCAGGCAGGCAGAAGCAACGGTGCGCAGCAGCATGAAGGCAACCAGCAGGGGAGATGGCTGATTCTTGACCAATGCGCGCAAGGACGCAAAGCGCCGGTGCGCAGACGGCAACGCCGGCGCGATGCGCCGGCGTCGTGTCACGCGTGCAGCGGGCAGGTTACGGGTTGCGCACGTGCGGGCTGGTGTGATGCGCAGCTGCGCCATGGTTGTTGCGGAACAACGGCACCAGCTGCCAGAGCGCGGAGATGCCGACCAGCGTGTAGACCACACGTGACAGCAGCGCATCCTGTCCACCGAACAGCGCCGCCACCAGATCGAACTGGAACAGGCCGACCAGGCCCCAGTTCAATCCACCGACGATAAGAAGCACCAGGGTGATGATGTTGATCGCTTTCATGCAGGCATTCCATGTGGGTTGGGAGGCCCCAGGGTCCGCATGCGGCAGCGAGTGTGTCGTGAGCATGGTCGCCGCGTGGCGCCGCGTGCAGACATTACGCTCACATCCGGGCACCCGGCGCGCGGCCTTGGCGCGGCTGAAACATCGATCACCGGCGCTGGCATGCAACGGCAGCGCGCCGTCACCGCGCGGGTTTGCGCCTGACGTAGAGCTGCTTGCGAACGCGTGCCACCACCTCTCCATCGCGGTTGTGCACTTCGTTCTCGAACCAGCGCAGATGCTTGCCGCCACCGGCAGTGGCTTCACGCAGCTCGGCCAGTACCTGGTCGTCGATCACGAAGTCCGCACTGACCGTTCCGCGCCCGGGTTTGATGAAATCGATGCTGCCGGCCTTGTCCCAGACGTAATAGTCGCGGCCCAGGTTCTGCATCACCAGCAGCATCCAGAACGGGTCGGTCATGGCGAACAGGCTGCCGCCGAAATGGGTGCCGACGTAGTTGCGATTCCACGGACGCTGCCGCAGTTCCACCCGCGCAAAACGGTAGTCGGCCGACAACACGGTGACGTGGATACCTGAAAACAGATACGGCGGCCACAGGTTGACGCCGAGTTTGAACAGGGAGGCGCGCATGCGGGCCGGAATCCATGGCGGGGCGGGTGCCCAGCATAACATTCGCATACGTATGGATGGGGCTTGGCCCGCACCTCGGCCTGCCCGCCGGTGTTCGTAGGAGCGGACTTGGCCGCGACGAGGTATGACCGCTGGTCGCCAATCGAGAGCTTCCCCGGTAAGGCTGCGTCGCGGCCAGGTCCGCTCCTACATGTCCATCTGGCGCCGCAGTGCCATCGGCTGTCAGAACACCAGCGCCGACATCTTGCGGCGATACCGGCCGACCAGGTCTTCGTCCTCGATCACACGGAATGCATCGATCAGGCTGCGGCGCGGCAGGTTGTCCTCGAAGCTACGGTCCTGGCGCAGCATTTCCAGGAACTGTTCCAGCGCTGCCTCGTCGTTGCCGTCGAGCAGGTGGCGCACGCCGAGCAGGTGGCGGGCGCGCAGGTCGGCGCCATTGGCGGCCACGCTGGCCTGCAAGGTGTCGGCATCGGGGGCGTCCTTGAGCACATTGGCAAAGCCCAGCCGGGCCTTGGCGCGCACCGCGCGGTCGTCGGTGGCCAGGTTGGCGGGCAGGGCGTCGATCAACTGCTCGGCCTCGGCGGTGTCGCCGGTCTTCAGCAGCGCCAGCGCCAGGTCCAGCTTGAGCTCGTCCTTGTCCGGCTCGGCGGCGATGGCCTCACGCAGGGCCGCTGCCTGCGCCTGCGGGTCGAGCGGGGTGGGAGCCACTTCTTCGACCACCTGCGCCTCGGCCGGCAGCACGCCATGCTGGGTCAGGAATTCGCGCACCTGGCCTTCCGGCATCGCGCCGGGGAAGCCGTCCACGATCTCGCCGCCCTTGACCAGGAACACCGTCGGCACCGAGCGGATCTGGAACGCCGCCGCGACCTGCTGTTCCTTGTCCACATCGACCTTGGCCAGCTCGAAGGCGCCGTGGTAGTCGGCGGCCAGCTTTTCCAGGATCGGCGTCAGTGTCTTGCAGGGCCCGCACCAGGTGGCCCAGAAGTCCACCAGCACCGGTGTCGTCAACGATTTCTGCAGGACCTCGGTCTCGAAGGTGTCGGTGGTGACATCGAATACATGCGGTTTGTCGGACATGGGCTTCCTGAAAGTAGTGACGGCAACAGTGGAGGGTAATGGTGGCAAACCCGGCCGACACAAGTCCGGCGCGGCTGCCAGGCCCAAGGGGTTCACGCCGCGCCCGCCCGGCACGACAATGCCGCGTCCTGGTGGCGCGCATGCGCCCCGCACCGGAGCACCACAATGGCAAGTACCGACAGCGCACAGCGCTACCTGGGCCTGATCGCGGCCACCGTCTTCGTGCTGGCGGTGGCCGGGTTTGGCGCCACGCTGCCCGGCTATCTGCAGGCCAGCCACCCGGTCGCGCTGCTGGGCGCGGCCGGCGTGCCGCACGCGCTGGGCTTCAACCTGCTGGCCTTCGTGCTCGTCGGCGTGCTGGGCATGGTGACGGGGGTCAGCCTGCTGGCGCGCATGCCGCCCAAGGCCGGCTGGAGCCTGCGCGTGGGTGGGCAACTGATCGTGCTGGCGGGGCTGGCCTTCGTCGGCATGGGCATGCTGCCGCTGGACCCCACCGACCTGGACGGCCGCGCCAGCCAGGCGCATGCCACAGCGTGGCTGTTGTGGGCGGTGGCCTTCGTGCCGGCCATGCTGTTGATCGCCGCGGCGCTGCTCAACGGGGCCGACACCCGTGGCCTGGCCTGGCTCAGCCTGGTGGCCGGGCTGCTGGTGGCGGTGCTGGCGTTCGGCCCGCCCGGCCTGCTGCGGCAGGCGATTGCCCAGCGGCTGGCGTTCCTGGCCTGGGTCGGCTGGCTGGCATTGGCCGCCTGGAGTTGGCCGGCCAAGTCGCCCGTGCTGCGGTAACGGTTTGGAGCACCTGCTGCACTGCGGTACCCTGTACCGCTTTGCACCGCCCGAGCATCCGCTCCCAATGTCCACCGTCGAACCGAACGCCTACGACCCCCAGCAGGTCGAATCTTCCGCCCAGCAGTTCTGGGATGCCACCCGCGCCTTCCAGGTCGACGAGAACTCGGACAAACCGAAGTTCTATTGCCTGTCGATGCTGCCGTACCCGTCCGGTGCGCTGCACATGGGCCATGTGCGCAATTACACCATCTCCGATGTGGTGAGCCGCTACAAGCGCATGACCGGCCACAACGTGATGCAGCCGATGGGCTGGGATGCGTTCGGATTGCCGGCGGAAAACGCGGCGATCAAGAACAAGACCGCGCCGGCCAAGTGGACCTACGCCAACATCGACCACATGCGCGGGCAGCTCAAATCGCTGGGCTATGCGATCGACTGGTCGCGCGAGTTCGCCACCTGCACGCCCGAGTACTACGTGCACGAGCAGCGCATGTTCACCCGGCTGATGCGCAAGGGCCTGGCCTATCGCCGCAACGCGGTGGTGAACTGGGACCCGATCGATCAGACCGTGCTGGCCAACGAGCAGGTCATCGACGGCCGCGGCTGGCGCTCCGGCGCGCTGGTGGAAAAACGCGAGATCCCGCAGTGGTTCCTGCGCATCACCGACTATGCGCAGGAACTGCTCGACGGCCTGGACCAGCTGGACGGCTGGCCGGATTCGGTCAAGACCATGCAGCGCAACTGGATCGGCCGCTCGGAAGGGCTGGAGATCCAGTTCGACGTGCGCGACACCGACGGTGCACCGCTGGACCCGCTGCGCGTGTTCACCACCCGCCCGGACACGCTGATGGGCGTGACCTTCGTGTCGATCGCCGCCGAGCATCCGCTGGCGTTGCATGCGGCCAAATCCAATCCGGAGCTGGCCGCGCTGCTGGAAACGCTCAAGCACGGCGGCGTCTCCGAAGCCGAGCTGGAAACCCAGGAAAAACGCGGCATGCCCACCGGCCTGACCGCGGTGCATCCGATCAGCGGCGAGCAGGTGCCGGTGTGGGTGGCCAACTTCGTGCTGATGGGCTACGGCACCGGCGCGGTGATGGCGGTGCCCGGCCACGACCAGCGCGATTTCGAGTTCGCCAACAAGTACAAGCTGCCGATCGTGCAGGTGGTCAAGCTGCGCGAGCCGCGCAACGACGACGAGCACAGCTGGGACGCCAGCCAGTGGCGCGACTGGTACACCGACAAGAGCCGCCCGCTGGAGCTGATCAATTCGGCCGAGTTCGACGGCCTGGATTTCGGCGGCGCCTTCGAGGCACTGGCCGAGCGTTTCGAGCGCAAGGGCCAGGGCCAGCGCCGGGTCAATTACCGCCTGCGCGACTGGGGCGTGAGCCGCCAGCGCTATTGGGGCTGCCCGATCCCGGTGATCTATTGCGCCAAGTGCGGCGCGGTACCGGTGCCGGAAGACCAGTTGCCGGTGGTGCTGCCGGAGAACGTGGAATTTGCCGGCACCGGTTCGCCGATCAAGACCGACCCGACCTGGCGCCAGACCACCTGCCCGGACTGCGGCGGCCCGGCCGAGCGCGAGACCGACACCTTCGACACCTTCATGGAGTCGAGCTGGTACGTGGCGCGTTACACCAGCCCCAACGCACGCGACATGGTCGATCGCCGCGCCAACTACTGGATGCCGGCCGACCTGTACGTGGGCGGCATCGAGCACGCGATCCTGCACCTGATGTACTTCCGCTTCTATCACAAGCTCATGCGCGACGCGCGGCTGGTGGACAGCGACGAGCCGGTGACCAATCTGCTCACCCAGGGCATGGTGATCGCCGACACCTTCTATCGCGATGCCGATAACGGCGGCAAGGACTGGATCAATCCGGCCGACGTCGAGATCCAGCGCGATGAGCGCGGCCGCGTCACCGGCGCGGTGCTGATCGCCGACGGCCAGCCGGTGCACATCGGCGGTACCGAGAAGATGTCCAAGTCCAAGAACAACGGCGTGGACCCGCAGTCGATGGTGGCCAAGTACGGCGCCGACACGGTGCGGCTGTTCTCGATGTTCGCCGCCCCGCCGGAGCAGTCGCTGGAGTGGAACGAGGCCGGCGTCGATGGCATGGCGCGCTTCATGCGCCGGCTGTGGGTGCAGGTGCACAAGCATGTGGGCGAGGGCGCTGCCGTTGCACTGGACGCCGCCGCGCTGAGCGCCGAGCAGAAGGCGATCCGCCGCAAGACCCACGAAACCATCGGCAAGGTCAGCGACGACTATGGCCGCCGCCACAGCTTCAACACCGCGATCGCCGCGGTGATGGAACTGTCCAACGCGCTGGCCAAGTTCGACGATGCCAGTGCGCAGGGCCGGGCGGTGCGCCAGGAAGCCCTGGAAGCGATGGTGCTGCTGCTCAACCCGATCACCCCGCACGCCAGCCACACGCTGTGGCAGGTGCTGGGCCACGGCGAGACGCTGCTGGAAGACGTGGCGTTCCCGCAGGCCGATGCCGGCGCGCTGGTGCGCGATGCGCTGACCCTGGCGGTGCAGATCAATGGCAAGCTGCGCGGCACCATCGAGGTGGCCGCCGATGTCGGACGCGAGCAGATCGAAGCGCTGGCCCAGGCCGAGCCGAACGCGGCCAAGTTCCTGGAAGGGCTGAGCGTGCGCAAGATCATCATCGTGCCCGGCAAGATCGTGAATATCGTGGCGGGCTGATCGTTGCCGATCGCCGGTCCGGGCAGTGTCGCGGACCGGCGTGGCGACGCGCAGGTGAGATTGCCGCAGTGGCGTGTGGTCATTCATTTCACCGGCGCGTGGCGACGCGTTTGTCATTCCCGGGCGCCGCGTTTTTCGCGGCGCCCTCTCAAGCCCCGTTCACGCGGTGTCGGGCAGGCTAGCCGCCTGTTGCCGCCGCCGGGGCGCTCATCCAGACTGTGCCCATGATTCGATTTCCTACTGCCTTCGCTGCGTCCCTCGTGCTGGTCTCCAGCCTCACCGCCTGCGGCTTCCATTTGCGCAATTCGCTTGCGTTGCCGCCCGACACCCCGGCAGTGAAGGTGCAGTCCGCAGTGCAGTACAGCGAACTGGCCAAGTTGCTGCGGCGCGGCCTCAAGGCGGCTGGCGCCACCCTGGCCGATGAAGATGCCAAGACCGGCTTTGCGCAGGTGCAGGTGCTGTCCGAGCGTTGGGGCGACCTGCCGATCGCCATCGACAGTCAGGGCCGTGCCCAGGAATACAGCCTGCGCTATGCTGCCATCTTCACCGTTACTACGGCCAACGGCTCGGTGCTGGTGCCGCAGCAGGTGATCGAGCTGTCGCGCGACTACGTGTCGCCACCGGTGGATGCCACCGGCACCGCCACCGAGCGCGAGATCCTGGCCGACGAACTGCGCAAGGACATGTCCGCATCGATCCTGCGTCGCATCGACAGCGTGGTGCGTGCGCGTATCCAGCGCGGCGAAAGTCTGGAGAGCACCCCGACCGCGCCGCTGCCGCAGGCCACCACGCCGCCGGTGCAGCCGTCCACGCCCGAGTCGAGCGTGCCGGCGTCGCTGCCACCGGCGCCGACCTCGAACAACTGAGCGCGTGGGTATCGATACGACGACGCAGTGGCCAGGCAGGCACCGCCGACTGGCGCCGGCTCGCGCGCTGGCGGCGGCGCGACTGCTGACTCCGCGGGCCATGACGCGCCAGCGGCGCCTGGTCGCTGCCAGTCTGCACGCGCGGTCCTAGCCCATGGAACTTCGCCCAGAACAGCTCGCCGGCCAGTCCAGCCAGCCCTTGCAGCCGGCCTATCTGATCGCCGGCCCGGAAACCCTGCGTGTGCTCGAAGCCGCCGACGCCATTCGTGCGCGCGCGCGCGCCGAAGGCATTGGCGAGCGCGAGGTGTTCGATGCCGACGGTCGTGATTTCGACTGGAACCAGCTGGATGCCAGCTTCAACGCGCCTAGCCTGTTCAGCCCGCGCCGTCTGGTCGAGGTGCGCCTGCCCAGCGGCAAGCCCGGCAAGGACGGCGCCGAGGTCATCACCCGTTTTTGCGCCAATCCGCCGCCGGACGTGGTGCTGCTGATCACCGCCAACGACTGGAGCAAGGCGCACCAGGGCAAGTGGGCCGAGGCCGTGGGCCGCATCGGCACCATTGCGGTGGCCTGGGCGATCAAGCCGCACGAATTGTCCGACTGGATCGAGCGCCGCCTGCGTGCACACGGCCTGCGTGCCGACGCGGCCGCCGTGCAGCGGCTGAGCGAGCGGGTGGAAGGCAATCTGCTGGCCGCCGCGCAGGAAATCGACAAGCTCGCCCTGCTGGCCGACGGCAAGATACTGGATCTGGAGGCGATGGAATCGCTGGTGGCCGATGCCGCGCGTTACGACGTGTTCCGCCTGGCCGAAACCACCTTCTCCGGCCAGCCGGTTGCGGTAGTCCGCATGCTGGCCGGGTTGCGCGCCGAAGGCGAGGCAGTGGCCGCGCTGATGCCGATCCTGATCAAGGAACTGTTGCGCACCGCCGCGCTGGCCAAGGTGCAGGCCAACGGCGGCAACCTGGCCGCTGAAATGAAGTCGCAAGGCATCTGGGAAGCGCGCCAGGCCCCGTTCAAGCGCGCGCTGCAGCGCCACCCCGAACCGCGCCGCTGGGAGCGTTTTGTCGCCGAGGCCGGCCTGGTCGACCGCATGGCCAAGGGGCGCGCCGACGGCGATGCCTGGGTCGGCCTGGAACGCCTGCTGGTGGCGGTCGCCGAAGCGCGTGCGGTGAGATTGCTGGCGTGAAGGCCGGGAGAGCCGGGACCCGGGACCCGGGACCCGGGTCCCGGCTCCACCTCTACTACGGCGGCACCTTCGACCCGATCCACCTGGGCCATCTCGCGATCGCCTGTGCGGCGCGCGACGAGCTGCAGACGCGCGTGCAGCTGATCCCGGCGGCCGATCCACCGCACCGCCCGGCGCCCGGCGCCACCGCCGCGCAGCGCGCGCACATGCTGGAGCTGGCGCTTGCCGATCGCCCGGGGCTGCTGCTGGATACCCGCGAACTGCAGCGCGCCGCGCATAGCGGTGCGCCGTCCTACACCGTGGACACCTTGCGCGACCTACGTGCCGAACTTGGCCCCGGCGCGCCGATCGCCTGGCTGCTCGGCGCCGATGCCTTTGTCGGGCTTGAGCATTGGCACGAGTGGGAGGCCTTGTTCGGGCTGGCGCACCTCGTGGTGGCCGCACGTCCGGGCACCGCGCTGGAGCTGGCCGAAGCGCCGCAGCTGGCTGCGGCGGTGCAGGGCCGCTGGGTCGCCAGCGCCGACGACCTAGTCACTGCGCCGGCGGGTCGCCTGTATCTGCTGCATCAACCGTTGCGCGGCGAATCGGCCAGCGCCGTGCGCTCGCGTATTGCTGCGGGCGGCGCCTGGCAGGCGCTGGTGCCGCCGCCGGTGGCCGGAGTGATCCAGCGCGAGGGCCTGTATGGCAGCGCCCGGCCGGCTAGCTGAACACGCGTCCGCCCGGACCGGCCTATAATTCACGCCAATTCCATCGAGTCGCCGCTTTGACCAGCCAAGCCCAAGTCATCAAGACCTCCCTTCCGAATCCGCCGCCGTCGGTGCCGGCCCTGTTGGCCACCGTGCGCGAAGCCGTGGAGGAACTGAAAGCCAAGGACGTGGTCGAGATCGATGTGCGCGGCAAGTCCAGCGTCTGCGATTACATGGTGATCGCCTCCGGCACCTCGACCCGCCACGTCAAATCGATCGCCGACGAAGTGGTCAAGTTCGCCAAGCGTCTGGACGTGATGCCGCTGGGTGTGGAAGGCGAGCGCGAAGCCGAGTGGGTGCTGGTCGACCTGGGCGATGTGGTGGTGCATGTGATGCTGCCGCGCGTGCGCGAGTTCTACGCACTGGAACGTCTGTGGACCGTGGGCGATCAACGCCCGTCCGACGAAGACGAGTCCGGCGCAGTCGAAGACTGACAACGCCCGGCATGCCGAAAAAAGCCCGCGTATCGCCGGCTTTGCCCGATTCGCAGGCATTACGGCAACTGCGCGGCCAGCCAGCGCGGGCGGGCGGTGCGCCGCTATCGCCGGCGCGCAAACGCTTTGACCGGCTGCTGCACGATCTGCAGGGCCACCGGTCCCGATTGCAGGCCTGGCAGGTGGCGCTCGCCCAGTGGCGCGAGCGCTATCACGGCGAACTGCAGCCCTTGTTGGACCTCCGCCGCGAGGCCGACGTTGCCCTGGTCGAACAACTCGACCGCGCGTCTGTCGCCATCAAGTTGGGCAAGGCCGAACGGCAATTCCTGTCCGAGCTGTTGTGCGATATCGCCGGCCCGTTGATCGAGGCCGGGCACGAGGCGCTGCGGCCGATTTACGATCGCCATAGCGCGGTGAGCTATGCGCAGGAAGTGTCCGAATCCGACGCGTTGATGAAGCAGATTCTTGGCGACGCCTACGGGCTGGATGCCGACGAACTGGATGGCATCGATTCGCCCGAGGAGCTCTACGAACGCGTCAGCGAGCGCTTGCAGCAGGAACACGCGCAGCAACAGCAACGCGAGACGCAACGTCGCACGCGCGCCGAAAAGAAAGCGGTGGCCGGCAATGCCGAACCGCCTCCGCTGCGCGAGCTATACCGCAAGCTGGCCGGCAATCTGCACCCCGACCGCGCCAAGGACAGCGACGATCACGCATCGCGCACCATCCTGATGCAGCGGCTCAATGCCGCCTACAAGGCCGGCGATCTGCTGGGCCTGCTCGAACTGCAGGCAGAAATCGGCCTGCTGGATGCGCAAGGCGTGGACGCAATGAGCCCGGCACGCTTGCAGGACTACAACCGCGAACTGGATCGGCAGTGCAAGGCGTTGCAACAGCAGGTCGCGCAGCAGGCGACGCAGTTCTGCCAGGAGTACGGACTGGAGCTGCCATCGCGTCCCAAGCCTGAGCGGCTGTCCCGGTTGATGGCGCAACTCAAGCGCGATGTCGAAGAGGATCTGTGGGATGCCCAGCAGAGCCTGCGCGAGCTCGCCGACCCGTCGGCGTTCAAGCGCTGGCTCAAGCTGCAGCGCGCCATGGCGGGCATGCCCGACGCGCCCTGGTTCTGACGGGCGCGCATTCGCCAACCAGCGGAAGTCGGCCGATCCCGCAGCTCACCTGAGCGATGCCGGACGCAACACCTTGTCCGCCCGGCATCGCTGGTTTTGCAACACGCTCATGAATACGCGTATAGCAGCCATCGCAAGGCGGCTGGGCAACGCCAACCGCCGACAGCCGCTTTCCGCCAATGACCGGCAAATCATGGCCGGACATTCACGACCGGCCATGATCGCGCGGGTCCACCGCGACGTTTACAACGGGCCGCGTTCCCACGGCCCGGTGATCGCCAGGGTGATGCCCGGGGTCTGGATATTGACGAACAAGGTGCGCGCCAACGGGTCCCAGCACGCACCGCAGAACTCGGTGTCGCGGTAGTCGCCTTCGGCAATGGTCTTGCCGGCATCGGCGATCTGCTGCGAGGTCAGCTGCACGTTGTTCTTGGCCAGATAAAACGATTCGCCGTTGCGGGTCAGGCCCAACAAGCGTGCGCCAGGGCCGTATTCGTCCGGGCTTTCGCCGCCGTCTTCGCACAGCACCACGCCGCCGCGCGCGCTGACCGTCACGTTGTCCGGGTTATGTGCGGCCAGCTGGTTGCCGCTGACGAATAGTGCGCTCAGGCGCTGGGTAAACAGGTCCAGCACCCACACCGCGCCATTGCCGTAACCGCGGCGTCCCTGCGCATCCACACCGGTGCTGGTGTCCACGATGAACAGCTTGCCGTAGCTGTACCAGATGCCCTCGCCGCGGCTCATGCGCAGCGCGCCATCGGCCCAGGCCTGCGCGAACGGCCCGCTCAAGGTGTCGTTGGCGCCGATGTCGGCAAAGCCGGCCGGTGCGGCGATGCTGTCCAGATCGGGCTCGGCGATATCCACCCACTCCAGCTGGAACTGCTGGCCGATGCTGGCCACGGTCAGGTCGGCATTGCGACGCCCGCGCACGCGTGCGGCCTGCAGCCGGCCGCCGTTTTCCAGCGAACCGTTGCGGCCGCGCCGGTCGTTTGGAATGAAGCGGTACAGCCCGGCCTTGTTGCGGTCGTCCTCGGTGAGATAGACGATGCCGGTGCGCGGATCGATCGCCACTGCCTCGTGGCTGAAGCGGCCCAGCCCGACCAGCGGGCGACCAGTGGTGCGCTGGCTGTCCGGGTCCACTTCGAACACGTAGCCGTGCTTGCGGCCGGTGCTGGATACTGCGTTGGTCTTGATCTCCTCGCAGCTCAGCCAGGTGCCCCACGGGGTCGGGCCGCCGGCGCAGTTGACCAGGGTGCCGCCCAGGCTGGGCTCCAGGCTGCCCCAGCCGCGGCGGCCGTAACTCAGCGTGGTGGTGCCGCCGCCGGCCAGTTGGGTGCCGCTGACGATGCCGGTGTCGTACATCGCCGGTGCGCGGAACGGCGTGGTCGCACCGCGTTCGTGGTTGCGGATCAATACGTATTCCAGGCCGCGCAACGGGTCGCTGCCCGGACGCCAGTCGGGCCGACGCAGGCCGACCACGGCCATGCCGTCATGGCGGTCGGGGCAGGGCTGGCCATCGTCCATGCGGTCGCCGCTCCAGCCGAACGAGCGGTAGCTGAAACCGCGCGGCAGCTGCAGCAGCGGCAGTCCGGTGCTCTGGTCGGCGACCGGTGCGAGCGGGCCATACCGGCTGGGCACCGGGGCAAGTTGCAGCGGCGGCGAGGAACTGTTGGCGGCCTGGGCCTGGCGCGACTGCAGCGCACTCAAACTGCCAAGCGCACCCGCGGCCATCACGGCAGCGCTGCCCTTGAGCACCTGGCGGCGGGCGGGATCGAAAATCGGCATCGAACGACTCCTGCGGGCTGGGTAGTGCGCCGACCCTAGAAGCCCGCTGTAACCGCACCATGACACCGCTGTGATCGACCCGGTTCCGATGCCCAGGCTGTGACGCGGATATCATGTGGTCATGAAATGCCGACTTATCGCTACCGGCGAGCGCGCACCGGCCTGGGTGGCGCAGGGCTTTGCCGAATATCAGAAACGTCTCTCGCACTGGATGCCGCTGGAGCTGGTCGAGATCGAACCCGGCCTGCGTGGCAAGGGCCGCGATGCACAACGCGCCATCGACGACGAAGGCCGCCGCGTGCTCGCCGCACTGCCCAAGAACGCCTACGTGGTTGCGCTGGACATCCCGGGCCGCCCGCTCAGTTCGGAACAGCTGGCCCAGCGCATGGAACACTGGCGCGGGCAGGGCCGCGATCTGGCGTTTCTGATCGGCGGCCCCGAAGGTCATGCCGCCGAGGTGCTGAAATCCGCCAGCGAAAGCTGGTCGATTGGCCCGCTGACCCTGCCGCACATGCTGGTGCGCCTGATCGTCGCCGAGCAGCTGTACCGCGCTGCAGCGATGCTGGCCAACCATCCGTATCACCGCGCCTAAGCGGCATGCGCGAGGGCAGTATGCCGCGTCTCGCCGCTGCGCTTTCGAGATGGGTGTGCGGGCGAGTAGACGCGCGCATCCTCAATCCGATCCGCGAGACCGCACGTCGTCGCGTGCACGCAAGGCGCACTGCAACGATGCGCATGCAACAGCTGAAACCGTGGCCTTGCAGCAGCCGGCTGCGCAACGCCAGACCATGCGGCGACCGGGCATCCGGATCGCCGCAGGTGATGACGCATCAGTTCAACGAAAAACTCACCGGCACCAGGCCGTAGGCCTGCACGGCCTGTCCGTTCTGCATCGCCGGCTGGAAGCGCCAGTTGCGCAGCACCTGGCTACGAGCCGCCAGATCGAGCGCGCGATGACCGCTGCTGGTCTGCACGCTCACCTCGGCCGGGCGCCCATCGGTGCCGACCAACACGCGCAGCAGCACCGTGCCCTGCTGCCCGGCACGCAGTGCCGCCACCGGGTAACTCGGCGCCGGTGAGCTCAGGTACTGCAACTGGCCTGCCTCGACCGGGCCGCTGGGCTCGGCAATCGCCGGCGCGCTGTCAGACACCGCCTCCGAGACCGCAGGTAAGGCGAACGTTGCGTTGTCGACCGCCGCGGGCTCACTGATCACCGGGGTCTGCACCTGCACCGGCACCGTGGTCGGCGGTGTGTGCGTTGCCTTCGGCTTGAACTTCACCTCGATCGGAAACACCGGGGGCGGCGGCGTCTCGATGGTGATGGGCATGACCCAGCGTTCTTTCGGTGCGGGCTGCTGCGGAATTGCCCGGTACGAGAGCGGTATCAACAACAACCCGCCGGCCAGCAGATGCAAGGCCACTGCCGTGCTCATCGCCAGAACGCGCGACGTGTCGATGCCGGTGGATCGGGGAGAAACCTGCGATTGCGTGCGAACCATCATCCACCTCCTCAACGGAACTGCGGAAAGGACCAGCGCGACCCGGACGCACTACACCATCCGGTAGCGTAGGTTTACCGCGACCTCTGCGCGGGCACAAGCGATTTCGACGCGCTGGAGGTCGGCTGGTCGATTCGCCCCGGTCGCATCGATCCGCACACATTTGGCACGCCTGACTCGTGCCGGAAGCGGGGTGGGTGCCATCGCAAGGCGAGGCAACACAATTTTTGGCGTGCCCAACAAAAAACTGCCCTCGGGGAGGGCAATCTGGAAAGCAAGCCGAACGCGGTTGCGGTCAGGTCAACGCCCCAACTCGAACGTCACGTCCAGGTTGATCGACAAGGTGCTCTCGCCCGGGGCGACCTGGGTGTCCATCTCGGCCTTGGCCGAGCGCATCGAGGCGGCCATCATCATCGGGCGCACGCCGCCGCCGCTGCGGCCTTCGGAGATGCTGACGATGCGGCGCACCTTCAGGCCCAGCGACTTGGCATAGGTGTTGGCGCGGGCCTGGGCCTTCTTCAGCGCGGCCACGCGGGCCTCGTCGTAGGCCGGTTCGGGCTGGTCGACCGAGAAGCTGGGGCCGTTGATGTCGTTGGCGCCCTGGGCGACCAGCGCGTCCAGCACCTTGCCCAGGCGCGAGATGTCGCGGACCTTGAGGCTGACCGTGTTGCTGGCCTGGTAGCCGTTGATCTTTGGCGCTTCGTTTTCCTTGTAGGTGTACTGCGGGCTGAGGTTGATGCCGGTGGTCTGCACGTCCTTGTCGGCGATGCCGGCGGCCTTGATCGCGGCCATGACCTTGCTCATCTGTTCGGCGTTCTGGCGCATGGCGGCGTTGCCGTCGGCGGCCTGGGTAACCACGCCGGCAGACAGCGTGGCGATGTCCGGTATGCGCTTGGCGTCCGCTTCGGCCGACACGTTGAGCAGGGTGCCGTCGTTGGGAATGGTGTAGCTCGGAGCGGTCTGGGCGTGGGCGGTCATGGCGGTTCCGGCAGCGATGGACAGGGCCAGCAACAACGGTTTGAGGGTGGTACGCATGAGATCTCCTTGTCTGTAGGGGAAGCGTGTTGCCGGTTCGATGAACATGTTGTGAGTCGAACGCGACCACTGCCGCCCGGATCGGCAAGCGGGCGGGGAGGGGCAACAGGTATGCTGGACGGATGCTCTATCTCGCCTCCCGGTCGCCGCGCCGGCAAGAACTGCTGCAACGCTTGGATGTGCCTTTCCAGACCCTGCAACTGGACGTGCCCGAACTGCGCGCGCCCGACGAATCGCCTGCGCAATACGTGCAGCGCGTCGCGCTGGACAAGGCGCGTGCCGGCCTGGCGCAGGTGCAGTCCAGCGACCCCGATGCGATCGTGCTCGGCTCCGATACCGAGGTGGTGCTGGGCGAGCGGGTGTTCGGCAAGCCGGTCGATGCGGACGATGCGATCGCCATGCTGAGCCTGCTGTCCGGGCGTACCCACCAGGTGCTCACGGCCGTGGTTCTAGTCTGCGCGCAACGCGCCCCGGTGCAGAAGCTGGTGGTGTCGGAGGTGACCTTCGCGCCACTCGATGCTGCGCAGATCGCCGCGTACGTGGCGTGCGGCGAGCCGATGGGCAAGGCTGGCGCGTATGCGATCCAAGGCCGCGCCGAACGTTTTATCAGCCATCTGTCCGGCAGCTATTCCGGCGTGATGGGATTGCCGCTGTTTCACACCTCGCAGTTGCTCACAGCCCTCGGAGCGCATTGATGTCGGAAGAGATCTTGGTCAACGTCACCCCGCGCGAAACCCGCGTCGCGGTGATCGAGAACGGCATGCTGCAGGAGCTGCATATCGAGCGCGGCTGGCGCCGGGGTGTGGTCGGCAATATCTACAAGGGCAAGGTGCAGCGGGTGATGCCGGGCATGCAGGCGGCATTTGTCGAGCTGGGTCTGGAGCGCGCCGCGTTCCTGCACGCCAACGACGTGGTGCGCCCGGCGCCGGCACCGGCCAGCGTGGTCGATACCGAAGAAACCCCGATCCCGCCGCCGCCGGCGGCCGCGGTGCCGATCGTGGAACTGCTGCGCGACGGCCAGGACATCGTGGTGCAGGTGGTCAAGGACCCGATCGGCACCAAGGGCGCGCGGCTGACCACGCAGATCAGCATCCCCTCGCGTTATCTGGTGCTGCTGCCGCAGTCGAAGATCGTCGGGGTGTCGGCGCGGATCGAGGACGAGGCCGAGCGGCTGCGCCTGAAGACCATCGTCAGCGAGGTCTCGGCCCAGCACGGCGGTTTCGGCTACATCATCCGCACCAACGCCGAAGGCCAGCCGGCCGAAGCGCTGGCCGAGGACATCGCCTACCTGTCGCGGGTCTGGAACGTGGTCGAGCGGCGCGGCCGCGAGGCACCGCCGTGCAGCATCATCTACGAAGACCTGAGCCTGCCGTTGCGTGCGGTGCGCGATCTGATCCGCCGTGACGTGGAGAAGGTCAAGGTCGATTCCAACGAGACCTTCGTGCAGTTGCAGGCATTCGTGGCCAAGTACATGCCGGTGCTGGCCGAGCGGCTGGAGCTGTATACCGGCGACCGGCCGATCTTCGACCTGTACGGGGTCGAGGACGAGATCGGGCGCGCGTTGAACAAGCAGGTGCCGCTCAAGTCCGGTGGCTACCTGGTGATCGACCAGACCGAGGCGATGACCACCATCGACGTCAACACCGGTTCGTTCGTCGGCCAGCGCAATCTCGAGGAAACCGTGTTCCGCACCAACCTGGAGGCCGCGCAGGCGGTGGCGCGGCAGCTGCGGCTGCGCAACCTGGGCGGCATCATCATCATCGACTTCATCGACATGGACGATGCCGAGCACCGCCGCCAGGTGCTGCGCACGCTGGAGAAAGCGCTGGCGCGCGATCACGCCAAGACCACCGTGTACGAATTCTCGCCGCTGGGCCTGGTCGAGATGACCCGCAAGCGCACCGTCGAAAGCCTGGAGCGGCAGCTATCCGAAACCTGCGGCCAGTGCAGCGGGCGCGGCACCATCAAGACCGCCGAGACGGTGACTTACGAGATCTTCCGCGAGATCACCCGCGCGGTACGCCAGTTCGATGCCGCGCGGCTGCTGGTGATCGCCTCGTCGAAGGTCGTCGCCCGCATCACCGACGAAGAGTCGGCCGCGGTGGCCGAGCTGGAGGAATTCCTCGGCAAGAGCATCCGCTTCCAGTCCGACGACCAGTATCTGCAGGAGCAGTTCGATGTGGTGCTGCTGTGAGGCGGGGAATGGAGAGTCGGGAATCGGGAATGGGGGTGGAGCGAAAGGCGCTCTGCGGGGTGCCGGTGACATCTTTAGAATGGCGGCGCGCGCGGATGGATGATCGTGTGCGCGGCGCGGTTTGTGCTCCTGCGATTCCCTATTCCCTATTCACCATTCCCCGCCGTTAATGCCCACCCCGCTGCGCCGCCGTCTCCGTCTGTTTCGCCGCTATGCGATCACTGCCACCGCGCTTGCGCTGGTGGCGATCGCGTTGCTGGTGGGTGCGGCCAGCCAGGCGTTGCCGTTGGCCGAGCAGCGGCCGCAGCAGATCGCCGCATGGCTGAGCGAGCGCGCCGGCCAGCCGATCGCGTTCGATCGCCTGCAGACCGAATGGACCCGGCGCGGCCCGTTGCTGCGGCTGGATGGCTTGCGGATCGGCCCGCATGGCGAGGTGCGTGTGGGCCAGGCCGAAATCCTGCTGGCGATGTACGCCGGCCTGTTGCCCGGCCATTCGCTGACCGAGGTGCGTCTGCGTGGCCTGGCGCTGACGCTGCAACGTAGCGACGATGGCGTGTGGTCGGTGCAGGGTCTGCCGGCCGGGTGGCGTTCGGACCCGCTGGAAGCATTGCGCCGGCTCGGCGAGATCCAGGTGGCCGAGGCGCGCCTGCGCGTGGCCGCGCCGTCGATCGGCGTGGATACCACGCTGCCGCGCATCGACCTGCGCCTGCGCGTCAACGGCTCGACGGTGAAGGTCGGCAGCCGCGCCTGGATCGACCTGCAGCGCGCACCGTTGACCACGGTGATCGCGTTCGATCGCGACAGCGGCGACGGCAGCGCCTATGCACAAGCCGACCCGGCCGAGCTGGCCGCCTGGGCGGCATTGCTGCAGTTTGGCGGTATGCGCGTGGACGGCGGCGGCGGACGCCTGCAGGCCTGGGCGCAGCTGCGCGCGCGCCGGATCACTGCAGTCACCGTGGATGCCGATCTGCAGCAACTGCGATTGTCCGGCGCGGCATTGCCCGAGCAGACCGCACGCCGCACGCTGGTGTGGGAGCGGCTGCAGGCGCGTGCGCGCTGGCAGACCATCGACGGCGGCTGGCGCATGGATGCGCCGCTGCTGCGCTTGGGCCAGGCGGCCAGGCTGCAGCGGCTGGACGGGCTGAGCATTGCCGGCGGGCGCCGTTATGCGGTGGTGGGCAAACACCTCGATGTCTCGGGCCTGATCGCGGCGGCCGCCTTGAGCGAGCAGCTGTCGCCTGGCCTGCGGCGCTGGCTGAGCCTGTCCCGTCCGCAGTTGCGCCTGGCCGATCTGCAGATCGCCGGCGAGCAGGGCGGAGCGGTGCGCGCGCACGGCCGGATCGAGGAACTGGGCTTTCTGCCGGTGGGCAACGCGCCGGGCATCAGCGGCCTGCGCGGCCGGATCGATGGCGATGCACAGGCGATCCAGCTCGACCCCGCAGCGGATGCCACGCTGCGCTTCGACTGGCCGACCGGGTTCGGAGTGGTGCACGAGCTGCAGCTGGCCGGCAGCATCGTGGGCTGGCGTGACGGTGCCGGCTGGCAGGTCGCCACGCCGGCGTTGCGCGTGCAGGCCAGGGACTATGGTGCCAGCGTGCGCGGCGGGCTGTGGTTCCAGAACGATGGCAGCCGCCCGCGCATCCAGCTGGCCACGCAACTGGACGATGTCGCCCTGCCGGTGGCGCGCAAGTTCTGGATCCGCTCCAAGATGAGCAAGGCGGCCATCGACTGGCTGGACACGGCGGTTGCCGGTGGCGTGATCACCGGCGGCACCGGCCTGGTCAGCGGCGATCTGGACGACTGGCCGTTCGACAACAACGACGGGCGCTTCGAGGCGTTTGGGCATATCCGCGATGGCGTGATCCGCTTCCAGCCGGACTGGCCGGCAATGGAACAGGTGCAGGCCGACCTGCGCTTCGTCGCCAATGGATTCTCCCTGCAGGGCAGCGGCGATCTGGCCGGCACCCCGATCAGGCAACTGGAGGCCGGCATCCCCAGCTTCACCACCTCTGAGCTGTACGTGCGCGCCTCTACCCAGGCCGATGCCGCGCAGCTGTTGGGCATGCTGCGCAAGAGCCCGTTGGAGCGCCGCTACGGCGACACCTTGCGCAATCTCACGGTGTCCGGCCCGGCGGCGGTGAGCTTCGATCTGCTGCGGCCGTTACGCACCCACGGGGTGGGCGGTCACCTGCAGGGCACGGTGGCACTGCAGGGCGCCAGGCTGGCCGACGCGCGCTGGAACCTGGCCTTCGACCAGGTCAGTGGCCAGGCCGAGTATCGCGACAGCGGCTTTGCGGCCGAGCAGCTGAGCGTGCAGCACCAGGGCCGCAGCGGCACGCTGGCGCTGCGCGCCGGTGGCTTCGTGCAGGACCCCGGGCAGGCGTTCGAGGCGCGGCTGGGTGCCACCCTGGATGCCAAGGAATTGTTCGACCGCGCACCGCAGATGGAGTGGCTGCGCCCCTACGTGCATGGCAGCGCACCATGGCAGGTGGGGGTGGATGTGCCACTGCCGACGCCCGGCCAGCCCGATGCGCAGGCCATGCTGACGCTGCGTTCCGAGCTGGTGGGCACCACCCTGGACCTGCCCGCGCCGCTGGACAAACCCGCCGCCCGGCCGCTGGATACCCAGGTCAAGGTGGCGCTGCCGGTGGGCGATGGCGATATCGACGTGGCGTTCGGCAAGCTGGTGGCGCTCAAGGCCAGCAGTCACGGCGAGCAAACCGGCGTGCGCGTGGTGATGGGTACCGACACCGTGAGCGAGCGCCCGCCCGCGAACGGGTTGGTGGTGACCGGCCGCACCGCCTCGCTGGATGCGATCGACTGGATCAGCCTGGCGCGCGGCAGCAGCGCTGCAGACACGCCGGCGCTGCCGGGCCAGCCGGCCACACCCAAAAAAGATGCCGTTCCCCTGCAGCAGGTCGACGTGCAGGCAGACAGGCTGCTGATGATCGGCGGCGTGTTTCCGCAGACGCGGCTGCGGTTGCGGCCGACCCGCGACGCAGTGGCGGTGACGCTGGATGGCCCCTCGCTGGCCGGCCAGCTGACCGTGCCCAATGCCGACGGTGGCACCGTGCAGGGCAAGCTCGGCACCGTGCGCTGGCAACCGGTGGCCGAGGCCCCCGAGCCTGCGGCGCCGGAGCCCGGCGATCCGCTGGCCGGTGCCTTGCCCGAGCCGGCGCGACGGGCGGTGGCCGAGTTCGACCCGGTGTCGATCCCGCCGCTGGCGCTGGATATCGATGACCTGCGCGTGGGCAAGATGACCTTCGGCGCGGCCACCCTGCGCAGCAGCCGGCTCACCGATGGCATGCAGGTCGATCAGCTGCAGCTGCGCTCGGAGGACCAGAGCATCGGCCTGACCGGCGCCTGGCGCGGCAAGGGCGAGGCGGCCAGCACGCGGCTGTCGGCGCGGGTGGACAGCCGCAATCTCGGCAATCTGCTGCAGAACCTCACCCTGGGCGGCCAGCTGCGCGGGGGCGAGGGCCAGCTGGAACTCAATGCCGGCTGGCAGGGCTCGCCGACCGGCTTTGCGCTCGGCTCGCTGGACGGCAACCTCAAGGTCGATGTCCGCAATGGCCAGCTGCTGGAAGTGGAGCCGGGCGCCGGGCGCGTGCTGGGCCTGCTCAGCGTGGCGCAGCTGCCGCGCCGGCTGATGTTCGACTTCCGCGATTTCTTCTCCAAGGGGCTGGCCTTCAATACGCTGGACGGTGAGGTGCGCTTTGGCGAAGGCTTCGCGCGTACCGACGCCATCCGCATCGCCGGCCCGGCGGCGGATATCGCCATCCGTGGGCAGACCGACCTGCGCGCGCAGACCTTCGACCAGACCGTGGACGTCAACCCCAAGGCCGGCAATCTGCTGACCGTGGTCGGCGCCGTGGCTGGCGGCCCGGTCGGCGCGGCGGTGGGCGCGGCCGCCAACGCGGTGCTCGGCAAACCGCTGGGTGCGATCGGTGCCAAGACCTACCACGTCACCGGCCCATGGAAGGACCCGCAGGTGGATGTGGTCGAACGCGACGTGCGCGAGCGTGCGCCGGGCAAACCGGCTGCGCCAACGGCAACCCCAGGCACCCCCGGTCGGTCGCCACGCTGACGCGCTCGATTGCGTCAGCGTCAGCGAGGATCGGTGCTGATTGGTCTCGGGCCCTCAATCCGTGCGTCGATCGAATGCAGTACGCGCCAGCCGGCAAGCCATGCATGCTGACGCATTGCCGCATTTATTCGGCGGGGCTGTCACTGTCGGCGCGGCTGAACATCGGCAGGCGCAGCCGCGAGCGGTGCCCAGGCGCCGGCGGTTGCCCAGGCGCGGGCACGCCCAGAAAGTAGCCGCGTTGCCATTTTTCACGCGCCGCCGCCGATTGCGCGTCCGGCAGTGCATCCAGAAAGCGTGTACGGCTGTGGGTCCAGTCGGCATGTTGCTGCGCCAGCTGCGGCGCTTCGGAAAGCGGCTTCCATTGTGGCTGCACCTGTTCGATCAACTGCCGCTGCAGCGGGAACAGATGGCAGAACGGCTCGCCCGCTTCGAAGCGCACCCGCCCGGGCCGGGTGAAGCGCCAGTTCATGGTGAAGGTGTGGGGGCTCCAGTCGGTTTCCACCAGGCCGCTCAACGCGCCGATGCCGTCCTTGGGCCGGTTCAACGGGCCGGTGACGAACAGGTCGATGCCGGTGTCGGTGCGGAACAGGCAGGGCACATGGAAGGTCAGCACGCCATAACCGAAGTGGCTGATCGCCGGCGCGACCGTCTCTGGGTCAGCGTTGATGGTGATTGCCGCCAGCGCGTCGCCGCCGTCCCACTCGGCGTCGAAACCCGACTGGCACAGCAGCTCCCAACCATGCGCATTGGCGATCGCCAGCGGCAGGCAACGGTAGGCGTAACGCTGGTCGGTGGCATCCATCCACGCGCGCTCATGCGGGGCGGGGCGGATGTCCAGCGTGTGGCCATCCAGAACGTGGGCGATGAGCTTCATGCGCGGGCGATCGATAACGAGCTGGCGGCGATGATAGCGGCGCCGCATGTTCAGCCGAACGACTTGTCTCCCCGGCGCGCGGGCCCCATCCTGACCGCATGACCGATCACGCACTCACTCTGGCCGAAACCCGGCTGCTGCTTCCTTCCGGCCTGGATGCCGGCCATCTTGACCGCACCTTCGGCGCCCTGCTGGGGCCGGGCATCGACTTCGGCGATCTGTATTTCCAGCATTCGCGGCGCGAGAGCTGGAGCGTGGAAGACGGCATCGTCAAGGACGGTGCGCATTCCATCGAACAGGGCGTGGGCGTGCGCGCCATTGCCGGCGAAAAGACCGGGTTTGCGTATTCCGACGACATCCAGCGCGAGACCTTGCTGGAAGCGGCGCAGTCGGCCCGTGCGATCTCGCGCGACGGCGGCGCGCAGTCCACGCGCGCGCTGGTGCGTGGCAATGGCCGGGCGTTGTACCCGGCCACCGATCCGATCGACGACATGGACAGCGCCACCAAGGTAGAGCTGCTGCGCCGCATCGACCAGTACCTGCGCGCCGCCGACCCGCGCGTCAAGCAGGTGATGGTGAGCCTGTCCGGCGGCGTGGACACGGTGTTGATCGCCCGCAGCGATGGCGTGCTGGCCGCCGACGTGCGCCCGCTGGTGCGCCTGAACGTGCAGGTCATCGTCGAGCACAGCGGCCGCCGCGAATCCGGTTATTCCGGCGGCGGTGGCCGGTATGGCTACGCCGAGCTGTTTGCCGAGGGCCGCCCGGAAGGGTTTGCGCGCGAAGCGCTGCGCCAGGCGCTGGTCAACCTGGAGGCGATACCGGCGCCGGCCGGCGTGATGCCGGTGGTGCTCGGCCCCGGCTGGCCCGGCGTGCTGCTGCACGAGGCGGTGGGCCACGGGCTGGAAGGCGATTTCAATCGCAAGGGCACCAGCGTCTACGCCGGCCGCATCGGCGAGCGCGTGGCGTCGCCGGGCGTGACCATCGTCGACGACGGCACGCTGGACGGACGCCGCGGCTCGCTCAACATCGACGACGAAGGCACGCCGACCCAGTGCACCACGCTGATCGAAGACGGCGTGCTGGTGGGCTACATGCAGGACAGCCACAACGCGCGCCTGATGGGAGTGGCGCCCACCGGCAATGGCCGCCGCGAATCGTTCGCGCACCTGACCATGCCGCGTATGACCAATACCTACATGCGCGCCGGCCAGCACGACCCGGAAGAGATGATCCGCTCGGTCAAGAAGGGCATCTACGCGGTGAACTTCGGCGGCGGCCAGGTCGACATCACCAGCGGCAAATACGTGTTCTCGGCCACCGAGGCCTACCTGATCGAAGACGGCAAGGTCACCGCGCCGGTCAAGGGCGCCACCCTGATCGGCAACGGCCCGGAAACCATGCAGAAGGTGCGCATGATCGGCAATGATCTGGCGCTGGACGAAGGCGTGGGCGTGTGCGGCAAGGACGGGCAGAGCGTGCCGGTGGGTGTCGGCCAGCCGTCGCTATTGATCGACGGCATCACGGTTGGCGGGACGCAGGCCTGAGATGCGGGGATTCGGGAATCGGGATTCGGGATTCGCAACGGCAGGAGCGCAGAGCGGGGCGTCGGGCGTTTGCGGTTTGCCGGTTCAGCAGACGGGATTCGGGAATCGGGAATCGGGATTCGTAACGGCAGGAGCGCAGAGCAGTGCGTCGGGCGTTTGCGGTTTTCCGGTTCAGCAGACGGGAATCGGGAGTCGGGATTTGGGAGTGGCAACGGCCGGGATGGCCGTTGCCTCGATTGATGGATCGGGCAGATCCTTATTCGTCACCTTCCGACGCCGATTCGTCGTCGTCCAATCCCGAATCCCCACTCTCCAATCCCTGCTCTTGAGACAGCTCGCGCAGCACCTGGAACAGTTCGCGGTACGCGCGCGGGGGTTTGTTCTTGGCGCGTTCGTGGATCGCGTTGCGCACCAGCTGGCGCAGCTGCTGGCGGTCGGCGGCCGGGTAGGCTTCCAGCAGTTCGGCCAGCGCGACGTCGCCTTCGGCGAGCAGGCGCTCGCGCCAACGCTCGACCCGGTGGATCGCGGCCACCTCGCGGCGCGCGGTGTCGCTGTTGGCGTCCAACGCATCGCGGATCGCGGCCAGGGTTTCGTCGTCCTCGCGGCGCATGTGCTTGGCCAGAAACGCCAGCTGTCGCTTGTGGGCGATGTGTGAGGTGATGCGCTTGCTCTCTTCGATATGCGGGATCAGCGACTCGGGCACCGGCAGCTTGGCCAGCTGCGCCGGGGTCAGCGCCACCAGCTTTTCGCCCAGGTCGAAGATTTCCAGCGCCTCGCGCCGCTGCTGGCTGCGGCTGGCGCCGCGAAATTCACCGGTCTCTTCATCACGTCCGCGCATTGCCACTACATCCCGAAACTTGGTTAGTTGACTTTCCGGCCACGAACGGCCGGACTCCGGCGGAAGACTCCGCACCAAATTCAGACACTCCGGCCACGGATGGCCGAGCTTTCGCGGACGGATCCGCATCCAAATTCAGACAGTCCGACCATGGATGGTCGGGCTTTCGCGGACGGATCCGCATCCAAAGGATAAAGCATTGAACGCACTCTCCTCCGAAACCCGTGTCGCCGACGACAGCTTGCAGCGTCTGGACGCATTGACCGATATCTCGCAGCGCCTGCTCGAGCGCGCCCGTGCAGCCGGCGCCACCCAGGCCGAAGTGAGCTGTAGCGAAGAGCGCGGCCTGGACGTCAACGTACGCCTGGGCGAGGTGGAAACGGTCGAATCCACCCGCGACCGCGGCATTGCAGTGACCGTCTACTTCGGCAAGCGCAAGGGCAGTGCCAGCACCGCCGACCTGCAGGAGTCCAGCCTGGAAGCCACCGTCGCGCAGGCCTGTGCCATCGCGCGCTACACCGAAGACGACGTGGCCGCCGGCCTGGCCGATCCGGAGCTGATGGCGCGCGAGTTCCCTGACCTAGACAGCTGGCACCCGTGGGCGCTGGATGCCGACACTGCGGTGGATCTGGCCCTGGCCTGCGAAAGCGCCGGACGCGACGCGGACGCGCGCATCAGCAATTCCGACGGCGCCTCGGCCAGCACCGGGCTCAGCCTGTCGGTCTACGCCAACTCGCATGGGTTCATCGGCCGCGAACGCGGCACCCATCATTCGATCAGCTGCGCGTTGATTGCCGGGCAGGGCGACGGCATGCAGCGCGACGGCTGGTACAGCAGTGCCCTGGCGCGCGAGGACCTCGAAGCGCCGGAGGCCATTGGCCGCCACGCTGCCGAGCGCACCCTGGCGCGTCTGCAGCCGCGCTCCCTGCCCACCGGGCAGTTGCCGGTGCTGTTTGCGCCGGAGGTGGCGCGTCCGCTGGTCGGCCATCTGCTCGGTGCAGTGTCCGGCGGCGCGCTGTATCGCCGCGCCAGCTTCCTGCTCGACAGCGTCGGCACCAGGCTGTTCCCGGACTGGTTCAACATCGAAGAGCTGCCACATCTGCGCCGCGGGCTGCGTTCGGCCGCGTTCGATGGCGAAGGCGTGGCCACGCGGCAGTCGGCGCTGATCACCGACGGTGTGCTGCAGCGCTACGTGCTGGGCAGCTATTCGGCCCGCAAGCTGGGTCTGCAGACTACCGCCAACGCTGGCGGCGTGCACAACCTGCAGGTCAGCGCCAACGCCGGCGATCTGGCCTCGCTGATCGGCGGCATGTCGCGCGGGCTGCTGGTGACCGAGCTGATGGGCAACGGCGTCAATCCGGTGACCGGCGATTACTCGCGCGGCGCCGGCGGCTTCTGGATCGAGAACGGCGCCATCGCCTATCCGGTGGACGGGCTCACCATTGCCGGCAACCTGCGCGAGATGTTCGCCGGTATCGAAGCGGTGGGTAGCGATGTCGACCCGCGCTCGCACGTCAAGATCGGCTCGGTGCTGATCAACCGTATGACCGTGGCGGGCGATAGCTAAGCTAGGCGTTCCTCCGTTGGGTCACTGCGCCGCCTGCGCTCGGGCGCAGTGACGCATGAATCATGCAGGCGCCGGTCTCGCAAGTGGTGAGTGGGGACGTCGGGTTCGGGTGGTGCGCGCTGCACGGA
Organism: Xanthomonas cannabis pv. cannabis; assembly: GCF_000802365.1. Lineage (GTDB taxonomy): Bacteria > Pseudomonadota > Gammaproteobacteria > Xanthomonadales > Xanthomonadaceae > Xanthomonas > Xanthomonas cannabis. The sequence continues at coordinate 32,788 of NZ_JSZE01000014.1, read as the reverse complement.
CCGGACCTGGCTGCCGTGAGAGACCATGTCTTCCCGCACTGGTGGCTGGCTGAATCGTTGTTATAGTCCGCCGCACCACAATCATGTTCGGGGAGACATATGAGCGAATTCGACACCCACACCGCACCGCCACCGCCGCCGATCGGCACCAGCACGCCGTCCGAAGAACGCACCCTGGCGCTGGCTGCGCATCTGCTCGGCATCCTGACGTCCTTCATCGGTGCGTTGGTGATCTGGCTGATCAGCAAGGACGCCAGCCCGTCCAAGCCGTTCGCCACCGATCAGGCCAAGGAAGCGCTGAATTTCCAGATCACCGTGATCATTGCCTATGTCCTGGCGGTGATCCTGACCATCGTCTCATTCGGCATCCTGTTCTTCGTGCCGACGCTGGTCTGGGTGGCCAACCTGGTGTTCTGCATCCTGGCCGCAGTCAAGGCCAACAACGGTGAGCATTACCGTTACCCGTTCGCGCTGCGCCTGATCAAGTAATCGGCGCGGTGCGAACAGCAAAGGCCCGGCATCGCTGCCGGGCCTTTGTCGTTTCAGGCGATGGCGCGATCAGTTCTGCGCCGGGGTGTTCTCGGCAAAGTACTCGTGGCTGTCGGCATTGGTGATGGCCTGGGCCGGGTTGCTTTGGGCCAGGCTGCGCGCGCCGGACTGACCGTAGACGCGGTCCTGGGTACCGGCCACCACGGTGAAGTGGCTGGTCTCGTGCACCAGCGTGCCCGCCTTGGAGTCGGTGCCGGTGGTAGACGCGCTCCAGAACGCGTTGCAGACATGGATCTCGTACGGCTGGTTCGGATAGACGTAGGCGAAGGCGTCCGCCAGATCCGCTTCGCAGCTGCAATTGATCGTCAGCTGGCGGTTGTTCTGGTCCAGCGCGTTGTCGATGTTGACGAAGTTGGAGCTGACCCGGCTGTAGCGCGAGGCGTTATAGGCGCCGAACCAGGTGGTGTAACGCGCGCCAGTGCTGCCCGCATTGAGGTAGTTGCGCGCGTTTTGCGAGTAGTTGCGCGCGGCAGTGACGGCACTGGCGGCCTGGTTGGTGCGGGTGGTGCTGCAGTTGAGGTAGTTGATGCCGTTGACCACGGCGGTCGGGCCGACTGCGAGCTGGCGCTGCACGCCGCGGCGTGCGCCGTCCAGCCACACGGTCAGCGGGCTGCTGGTGGCCACCGCGGGCAGGCCGTTGGCGGCTTTCATCAGGCTGCCGTCGGACAGCGAGGCGTACTGCAGGGTGGAGCGCACCTGGATGGTGTAGTGGCCGCTGGTGGACAGGTCGTAGGCGCCGGCCAGATCGACCTCACCTTTCACGCTCTGGCCCGGCTGCAGGATGGTGAAGTCGGCCGCCTTAGGCAGGCCGCGCTTGACCAGGCGCCCGGTGTAGTCCACTGGCGTGCCATCGCGGCTCACTTCCAGAATGCCGTTGTCCAGCGACTTCAGCGGCAGCTGATAGGTCGGCACGCGTGCGATCTGGCTGCCGTTGTTGGTGACGGTGACGGCGATCTTGCCTTGATGACGGCCAGCCTGATCGGCCACTGGCGACAGTTCGATTGTCAACGGAACCGGGCCGCGCACGGACTGCGCCTGCGCCGAACCGAGCACACCGACAACGGCGAGCGTGCCTGCTGCAAACGATGCGAGAAAAACATTTTTCACCAGTGACTCTCCTTGGTCGGGGGATGCCTGCGAGTGCGGGCCAGCCAAACCTAGGTAGCGCGAGCGGGCGCGACAAGTCGTTCAATTAACGATATTTCTGATGACAGATAATCCAGAAGTCCGAGAAAGTCACTGCCGATGTCGATAATTCAGGAATAAAGTATGATGCCCGTCGTTTCTTGACGCCGGGCGTGTGTCAGCGGCTGACACAAACCTCGGTGATGAAAGTTTCATTTTGTGACCTTCTTCTCCGGTCGCCCGATCGCCCTCACGGCTGCAACCGTGCGCTGGCGCACGGAGTGCGCAGATTGGGTCGCCTTCGTCAGTGGGGGCCGATCAGAACGGCTGCCAGCGGGATGCCGGAAGTCGGCGACGTGCGTGGTGGGCCGCCCGCTTTGGCGCCGTGTTGGAGTGCACTCAAGCGTCACTGCGATGCTCGACGGCAACCGCGAGCAGGTCGGCCGGCCATGTCGCAGCCACCGGCGTCGGGTCGCGCCGTGCCGATGCACCGGGCAGCCCCTGCGTGCGTTGACCCGCTTGTATGCGCCAGCGCTGGCTCGTGGCGCCAGCGCAGCGGTGCTCTGCGTCTGTCGGTAACGCAGTGAACGAGCAGCGCTTTCGGCGCACCGTCTCTCCCGGCCGAGCACAACTGTCCAATGGAGGAGTGTGGTCGGGCACCACCGTCGCCTGGCTGACGATAGTGGCCGTGGCGAGGTGATTCAGTGCGCGCGGTCTACCGCGAACCGGCCCAGGCTGGCCAGGGTGTCGCCCGGCTGGCCATAGGGCTGCAGGATGTCGTGCATGCGCGTCGCCAGCTCCGCCAATTTGGACTTGGCGCCGTCCATGCCAAGCAAGGCAGGGTAGGTGGACTTGGACTGTGCGGCGTCCTTGCCGGCGGTCTTGCCCAGCTGCGCCGAGCTCGATTCCACATCCAGGATGTCATCGCGGACCTGGAAGGCCAGGCCCAGTGCGTCGGCAAAGTCGTCCACGCGCTGCTGGTCGGCCGCGCCGGCATTGCCGGCCAGTGCGCCCATGCGCACCGCCGCGCGGATCAGGGCACCGGTCTTGAGCGCATGCATGCGCTGCAAGGCGTGCAGCGATTGCAGCTGGCCGGTGGCATCGATATCCAGTGCCTGGCCCCCGCACATGCCGGCAGCACCGGCAGCAGTGGACAGGCTCTGCAGCCAGCCCACACGCAGCTCGGCACTGACAGGTGCGGCGGCCAGCAGCTCGAAGGCGCGGGTCTGCAATGCATCGCCGGCCAGGATGGCGGTTGCTTCGTCGAAGGCGATATGCACGGTGGGCTGGCCGCGGCGCAACGCGTCGTCGTCCATCGCCGGCAGGTCGTCGTGCACCAGCGAGTAGGCGTGGATCAGCTCCACGGCCACCGCCGGTGTGTCCAGCAGGTCTTCCTCGGCGCCGAACAATGCGCCGCTGGCATACACCAGCAGCGGGCGCATGCGTTTGCCGCCGCCGAGCACGGCGTGCCGCATCGCGGCGTGCAGCCGCTGCGGCGCCAGTGCGGCATCCGGCAGGCCGGCTTCGAGGCTGCGTTCGGTACGGGCGATCCAGTGTTCGAACAGCGCGGAACTCACCTCAGCCGCCGTCCAGCGACGGCGGCTCGAACGCTTCGGCAAGCTCGGGGCGGGCGGGGTCGGTCAGCAATCGCACGCGCAGTTCGGCCTGTTCCAGCGCCTGCTGGCAATCGCGGTACAAGCCGATGCCACGTTCGTAGGCGGTGAGCGATTGCTCCAGGCTCAGGTCGCCGACTTCCATTTTCTGCACCAGTTGCTCGAGTTCTTCCAGCGACTGTTCGAAGCGGGCAACCGGGGATGTTTCGTTCAAGGACTTCTTGGCCATCGCTAAAGTGTGCGGCGCGCGCGCAGGCGGGTCAATTCGCCGTGGTGTCCGCGCGCCAGACCAGACGCGCTGCATTGGCCTGCAACCAGTGGCTCAACGTGGCCGAGACGATGCAATCGCCCGCGGCCAGGACCTGGTCGCCAGCCCACAGGATCGGCAGGCGATCGCGCTCCCACGGCGGCAGATCCGAGGCCTGCAGCAGATGCTTGAGCCGATGCGAATGCGCGCGCTGCGGCAGCACGATGCGCTCGCCACCGTGTCGGCCACGCACCAGCAGCGGTTGCGCAAAGCGCAGCCCCGGCGCGCCCAGCAGCTGCAGCTGCGCGCCATCGGGCAGGCAGAGCGGCTGCGCGCCGTCCCATGGCGCAGACCAGTGCGCCGGCCATGGGACGGACGGGCGGCGCAGGTAGAGACGGTGCCGCCAGCGGCGCACTTCGACCTGCTGCCACGCAAAACAGGCCTGCCGGTCGGCGGCGTGGTGCTCGATCTCCTGCTCAAGGGCTGCCACGCCGTGGGCGGGCAGCGGTGGCGCGCCGGCTGCGCTTGCCCATGCGCGCAGCAACCGCGGCCGGCGTGCCGCGGGCTGTGCGCGCAGCAGCTGCAGGTCCAGGGCGCCCGTGGCCGTCTGCATATCAGGCAGCAGTCTCAGGTCCTCGTGCAGCAGCAGCTCACCGGCGTCGGCACTCAGCTGCGCGCTGCGCGCCAGTGCGTCGGCCGCCTGCGGCCAGCGTTGCTGCAGCAACGGCAGCACCCGGGTCCGCAGGAAATTGCGGTCGTAGCGCGCATCTGCATTGCTCGGGTCTTCGATCCAGTGCAACCGGTGCACCTGTGCATACGCCTGCAGGTCGGCGCGTGCCCGCGTCAGCAACGGGCGCCACGCCATGCCGTCGGCAAAGCGCCGCTGCGCGCGCATGGCACCCAATCCATCCGGGCCGGAGGCGCGCAGTGCGCGCAGCAGGAAGGTCTCGGCCTGGTCGTCGCGGTGGTGGGCCAGTGCCAACCATTCGCCGGGCGCAAGGCTTTCGGCAAAGGCGGCATGGCGGGCCTGGCGCGCGGCCGCCTCCAGGCCCAGCCCGCTGTCGCGCGCGACCTGCACCTGCACGATGCGCAGCGGCACCTGCAGCGCCGCGCAGGTGTGCCGGCAATGCAGCGCCCAGGCATCGGCGTCGGCATGCAGGCCGTGGTGCACGTGCAGCGCCCGCAGGCCGCGCGCACGGTAGGCCGGAATCGCAGCCAGCGCGTGCAGCAAGACCGCCGAATCCATGCCGCCGCTGTAGGCGATCACCACCGGGCCGGGGGGAGTGGCGGGGAGCAATGTGGTGGCGTCGGTCACCGGGTGCTCACTGACGGCCGAACGCCGCGTCGCACGCGAGCTGCCGGTGTCTGCGAAGCAGCGGTGTGCCAGGCGGGTGTGGATCGCACCGCCTGGCCCGCGCACATGGCGGTGCCATGGCCATCGCGGTGTGCCGCGCATCGGCAAGCACAAGCCGATGCAGCCAGTCGCCCAGGCCGCTGCGCGTCATGCCCACCGCCGTCCGTTGATGCGTCAGACACGCCGGCAAGGTGAGGCTGGTCGCCGGCCCATCGGTCGTCATCGCGCCGCAAGCCGCCCATCAACGCGTGGCCGCCGCCTCGAACGTCGCCGGCTTGGGCAGCTCCACCGGCACGCCGGCGCTGTTGCAGGTGCCGACCTTGCACAGGCGCGCGCGCAGGCGCGGGGTGGCCTGCACGATGACGTGGTAGATCACGTTCTCCTCCAGGGTGCCGCGGAAGGCCGCGCTGCCCGGGCCGGTAGCCCAGATGCCGACGTCTTCGCCGCCATGGCTTTCGGACTTGGTCGGCACCAGCGACTCCTGCATGTAGCTGGGCGCCTCGGTGTCGACGTGGGTCAGGTCCGGGCGGCCGGCGGCCGGCTCGCTGTTGCTGGGTTCGTGCGGGTACTTCTTGGGGCCGGCCGGCTGCGCGTTGCTGGCGCCGGTATAGCCGGGGCCGTTGGCATAGCTGAGGGTGGTGTAGGGCTGGCCGGCCAGGTCGGTGGCCAGCTGGGTGCGGTCGCCTTCTTCGCCGCCGGTGCCGCGCACCTTGCCCAGAATCGGATTGCCGCGCACCGGGTAGCCGACGAAGTTGAGCGTGTGCGAATGGTCGGCGGTGACGATGATCAGCGTGTCCGGCGGCGCGGTCTGCACGGCAGCGCGCACCGCATCGGACAGCGACACGGTTTCATCGAGCGCGCGGTAGGCGTTGCCGGCGTGATTGGCGTGATCGATCCGGCCGCCTTCGACCATCAGTACGAACCCGTTCGGGTCACGCGACAGCGACTGGATCGCGGTGCGCGTCATCTCGGTCAGGCTGGGCTCGCCCTGCGGGGTGCGGTTGCGGTCGTGGTCGAACTGCATGTGGTCCGGTTCGAACAGCCCCAGCAGCGCCGGCGCGCCGGTTGCCGCTTTCAATTGCTGCGCGTTCCAGACATACGCGCCCTGCGGGTGCGCCTGCTTCCATTCGGCCACCAGATCGCGGCCGTCCAGGCGCAGGCCCACCTTGTCGTCGTATTCGGGGTCGCGCTCCTGCACGGTCTGGAACTGGCTGCGTCCTCCGCCCAGCACCACCTGCGGGCCGCGTCCGTAGCGCGCGGTGGACAACAGCTGCTGGGCGATGTCCTGGCAGCCGGCGGTGCGCGCGGACTCGGGAAGATCGGTGTCGTTTTCCCAGTTGCGGTCCGGCGAATGTGCATACGTTGCCGCAGGCGTTGCATGGGTCAGGCGCGTGGTGGTGACGATGCCGGTGGCCATGCCGGCGCTGTCGGCCAGTTGCAGCCAGCTCAGCAGGCCCTTGTTCAAGCTGTCGGCGCAGTCGCTGCGATTGCCGCTGCTGACCCCGATCGCGCCCATGTGCGACTTCACACCGGTGGTGATGGAGGTCATGGTGCCGGCCGAATCCGGCGTCTGCGAATCGGTGTTGTAGGTCTTGCTGAAGGCGGTGGCCGGGAACTGCTCCCACGACAGCAGGTTCTCCTCGCCGGGCCCGCCCTTGCGTTGGCCATCGAGGATGCGTGCAGCCGCCACGGTGGTCAGGCTCATGCCATCGCCCAGGAACAGGATCACGTTACGCGCCTTGCCGGCCATGGCGCCGTTGCCGGCGGCGCGCGCCGCACCGGAGCGATACCACCATTGCGGGGTCTCGCCGGTCGGATGGGTCACGGGTGGCACATCCACGTTGACGGCAGCGGGTGCAGAGGCGCTGCGTCCGGCAGTGGAGGCGCAGGCGGCAACGCAGAGCGTGGTGAGGGCGGCGAGGGCAGGCAGGCGGTAACGCATCGGGGTCGAACTCGTGGCTGAATCAGCGCCCATTATGCCGGCCCGCGTCCGTCGCACAGATGACACGCCGCTGTTCCAGTCGTGGCCTCGCGGGCAGGCCGGGCCTGCGATAAGGTGCATGCACTCTCCCCCCCCGGATGATTCGACGACATGAGACTGGTTGCGGCCTGGTTGCGCATTCCGTTCTGGCAGCGCGTGGTGGCCGGCTTCGTCCTGGGCGCGCTGGCTGGCTGGGCCATGGGGCCGGCGGCCGACGTGTGGTTCGGTCCACTGGGCGATCTGTACGTCACCCTGATCAAGATGATCGCCGTGCCGCTGGTGTTCTTCGCGGTGATCAATGCGATCTCCTCGCTGCACGGGCAGAAATCGGTGGCTGCACTGGGCGGGCGCACCTTCCTGTGGTTCGTGATCACCGCGGCCTTGGCCGTTGGCGTAGGGCTGGCGGTGGGCACGCTGCTGCAGCCGGGCGCCGGCCACTTCAATCTGAGCGTGGACTCCACCTGGAAGCCGCGCGATGTGCCCAGCCCGATCAAGGTGCTGCTGGACGTGGTGCCGTCCAATCCGTTCTACGCACTCACCGGCATCGGCACCAAGACCAATGCCGCTGGCGAAACCGTGCTGGCGGCCGGGCGCGGCTCGATCCTGCCGGTGATCTTCTTTGCCGGGCTGCTGGGCTTTGCGATGGTCAAGCTCGGCGAACGGGTGGCCGAGGCGCGCAAGCTGACCGGGCAACTGAGCGACATCATGATCCAGGTCACCCGCTTCGTGCTGGAGATGACCCCGCTCGGCACCTTCGGCCTGATCGCCAGCCTGGTCGGCAGCTACGGATTCGCCAAGCTGTTGCCGTTTGGCAGTTTCGTGCTGGCGCTGTATGTGGCCTGTGCGATCCATATCCTGGTGGTCTATAGCGGCCTGTTGCTGGTGCATGGGCTCAATCCGTGGAAGTTCTTCCGCGGCGCTGCGCCCGGCATGCAGGTGGCCTTCGTCAGTTCGTCGAGCTTTGCCGCCATGCCGGTGGCGATGCGCTCGATCACCCATAACCTGGGCGTGAGCAAGGACTACGCCGCGTTTGCGGTGCCGTTGGGCGCCAGCATCAAGATGGATGGTTGCGGCGCGATCTTCCCGGCGCTGTGCGCGGTGTTCATCGCGCAATACACCGGCGTACCGCTGACCGCCAACCAGTACTTCGTGGTGCTGATCGCCTCGGTGTTGGGCAGCTTCGGCACCGCCGGCGTGCCGGGCACGGCAGTGATCATGGCCACGGTGGTGCTGAGCGCGGCCAACCTGCCATTGGAAGTGATCGGCTACCTGTACGCCATCGACCGCATCCTGGACATGATGCGCACCATGACCAACGTGACCGGGCAGATGCTGGTGCCGGTGCTGGTGGCCAAGGAAACCGGCCTGCTCGACAAGACCATCTACGAGTCCGCCTCCACCAATGTGGGGCTGGAAGATCCGCCGGCGGACAGCGCCAAGCCGCTGCGCTGAGCGCCCTCGATGACGGCAGGATTTCCCGTGCTGCGCGAGCGCCTGGCGCAAGTGACCGAGCTGGAGATGGTCGACGGTGTGTTCGTGCAGCGCAGCCTGGCGCCGGATCCGTTCGAGGACCGCTACCTGCAGGTGCGGCGCAAGGAAGGGCGCCTGTATACCGATGCGCAGGTCCGCAGCCTGCCGCGCCCCGGCGGCAAGCTCGGCGCCAGCCTGGAATGGCAGGTGCGCGCGCTGTCCAGTGACTTGCTGGTGCAACACCTGCGCGCGCGCGCAGGGGAAGGCGCCATTCTTGAACTGGGCTGCGGCAATGGCTGGCTGTCGCAACGGCTCGCCCAGTCGCTGCAACGCGACGTGTGCGGCATCGACGTCAATCGCACCGAACTTGCGCAGGCCGCACGCGTGTTCGGTCACGACCAACGCCTGAGTTTCGTTGCCGCCGATATCCACACCCTGGCATTGCCGCGGGATGTGTTCGACGTCATCGTGGTGCCGGCGTGCATCCAGTATTTCGCCGACCCCGGCGCGCTGCTGGTGCGCCTGCTGGCGCAGCTGCGCGATGGCGGCGAGCTGCATATCCTCGACAGCCCCTTGTACGCAAGTTCGCAACGCGCCAACGACAGTGCCGCGCGCAGCCTGCGGTATTTCACCGGGTTGGGCGTGCCTGCATTGGCGGAGCAATATCACCAGCACACCTACGCCACCTTCGACCGATTTGCAGTGGAATGGCGGTTCGATCCGCGCCGGCTGGGTGCGCGGGTGCGGCGCCTGCTGGGGCTGCAACAGCCGCATTTCCCGTGGCTCTGCCTTCGCAAGCAGGACAACGTCGCGGCGGCGCGCGCGACGGCCTAGCGGTGCCTGCAAGCCGCATTGGACGAGGCTGCGATATAGCGGCCGGTGCGCAGGCCCGTCGCTTGCGGACGTCGACAGCCAGGTGGGTGCCGCGTCGACATCGCAATGGTGGCCGGCGTTGCGGTTCTGCTCGCAGGGCTGCAGAGCTCGCGCCGGATCAGCGCAGGTGACCGCTTTGCAGGTAGGCAACGTCGCCCAATGTTGCGAGCAGTGGACGCTGCCGCGCAACGCGTGCCCGCCGTTGCAGCCACATGGCACACTGCCGGCTCATCCATTGAGGGAGGCGGGCGGTGACCGGCCAACAGCGTGATCTGACATTTCGATTTCTGGCCGAGCCCAGCGACGTCAATTTCGGCGGCAAGGTGCATGGCGGTGTGGTGATGAAGTGGATCGACCAGGTCGGCTTCGCGGCGGCCAGTGGCTGGAGCGGGCATTACTGCGTGACCGTGGCGGTGGGCGGCATCCGCTTCGTGGCGCCGGTACGGATCGGCGACCTGGTCGCGGTATCGGCCAAGCTGGTCTACACCGGGCGCAGCAGCATGCACTTCGCCATCGATGTGCGTGCGCGCAGCCCGATGGGGGGCGACTCGCGCCTGTGCACGCACTGCATCATCGTGTTCGTGGCGATGGACCCGGACGGCGTCACGCCGGTGGAAGTGCCTTCCTGGCGGCCGGATACGCCAGAGGATCAACGCCTGGCCGAGTACGCGCTCAAGGTGATGGAGCTGAGCAAGGGCATCGAGGACACCATGGCCCATTACCAGGCCGATACCTCGCGGTAACCGGCACCGCAGGCCGCGCTGCCGCTGGGGTACACGCATGCCCAAGATGCCGCACGTAGCGTGAGGCCCGGCGCGCGCAGTGCAGCCGGCGGCGGGTGTACCCGTTGCCACGCAGCGGTCGCGGGCGATGCAGGACTGCAACGTGCCACGGCACTGCAACGAAAAGGCCGCGGGATCGCCGCGGCCTTTGTCATGCAATCGACGCAGTGTCTATACCGGCAATCAGAGCACCCGGCGTGCCTGGATGAACTTCTCGCTCCAGTAGCCGCTGGCCAGCGAATCCACGCGCACGTCCTTGCCGCGGCTGGGCGCGTGTAGGAACTTGCCGTCGCCGACCACGAGGCCGACATGATCGATGCGGCCACGCTCGCCGAAAAACACCAGGTCGCCTGCCTTCAGCGCGTTCGGGTCCTTGATCAGCTCGGCCGATTCGTCGCGGGCAATGTCGCGCGAGACGCGCGGCAGGTCGATACCCAGCGCGGTCTTGAAGACGTAGCCAACCAGGCCACTGCAATCAAAACCTTCGGTGGACTCGCCGCCCCAGACGTAGGGGGTGCCGAGCAGGGCCATGGCGCGTTGCAGGATCACCTGCACGCGGCTGTCGGCCACGGCATTCTGCGCAGCGTTGGCGGCGCTCTGCGACACGTCGTAGTTGGCCAACAGGCGGCTGAGGTCGCCGGCGAACATCGCCGAGCGGTCCATCAGCGGAATGGCGTCATTGGCAGCCAGGTGCGGAAGCAGGGCGGCCAGTGTTGCGGTGGCAGCGGCGTCGGCACGGCTGCGGGTTGCGGCTTTCTCGGCGGCGACGGCGCTGTCTGGCGTGGTCGTCTGCGGAGTGGATGAGGCGCTGTTGGCGGTCTGCGCCAGAGCGGGAAGTGCAGCAATCCAAAGGGCGGTGGCGCAAAGCAGGCGGAGCGGTTTCCGGAGCGGAAGCGGGGCGGCGCCAGGGCTGATCTGTTCGTCGTTCGTCACGCGGGAATCACAATTCTGCTGGCGATGCGGGATGATGCCCTGGTGAACGAATCGTTACGTTCAAAAAAAGTTAACTTTCCGTTTGATGACTTGTGATGTTCATCACATTTCAGTGTAAAACCCGCTTTGAACCTGAATAATGGTCACGCCAGTAGGCGCCATCCAGAAAATCCAAGCGGACCGTACCGCCGGTGGTTGGAGCATGCACGAAGCGACCTTCACCCACGTAAATGCCGACGTGGGTCACGCTGCCGCCGGCTCCGAAGAACACCAGATCGCCGGTGACGAGCCGTTCTGGCGGGATTGGCGGCCCCTGGATCGCAGCCAGCTCGCGCGAGGTGCGCGGCAGCATGACGGCCGCCACGTCCTTGTAGACATAAGTGACCAGCCCGCTGCAGTCGAACCCGGTCTCCGGTGTGTTGCCGCCAAACCGGTAGGGGGTACCGACCAGGCCCAATGCACGCATCAGGATGTCGTTGGCCGCTGCAGGGTTGGCCGGCGCCACCTGCGGCCAGACGCGCGGCGGCGGCGGGGGCGCGGCGGCCGGACGCCGCACCGGGGTCTGCTGCGCGCACCCGCCCAGCAGGAACAGGCCCAGTAGCAAACAGGCCGCGGCGCGATGGGTGCGGGCGGCGAAAACTGGCGTGATATGCATGGAGCCGGGATAATGGGCGGTTCGAAAGGTCGCCATGATGGCGGCGCACCCGGCGGCCGACAAGCCGTCCTCAACCGTCTGCCACCGGGCAGCCCATTCAGAGCCAGGCATGAAGATCGAAAAAGACAGCGTCGTCCGCTTCCACTACACCGTTTCGGAGATCGGCCAGGAGCCGATCGAGAGCTCCAAGGAGCGTGACCCGTTGGCGATCCTGATCGGCCACGGCAACATCATCCCCGGCCTGGAAGCGGCCATGATGGACAAGGAAGCCGGCGAAAGCTTCGGCGTCGACGTCAAGGCGACCGAGGCCTATGGCGAGTACCGCGAAGGCCTGAGCCAGCGCGTGCCCAAGAAGCATTTCGGCGCCACCAAGCTGGTTCCGGGCACCCAGGTGGTACTGCAGACCAACTTCGGCCCGCGTGCGGTCACCGTGCAGAAGGTTGGCATGAGCGTGGTCGATGTCGACCTCAATCACCCGATGGCCGGCAAGGACCTGCACTTCGATGTGGAAATCATCGAAGTGCGCGAAGCAAGCCAGGAAGAGCGCGACCACGGGCACGTTCACGGTGACGGCGGCCATCACCACTGAGCACTGCGGGCAGAGTGTCAGCGTTGCGGTGGCGGTGAACGGCTGGATTCCGGGTTCGGTCTGCACCTCGGATGCGTCCCGGGCCGCCGGAGCCGACGCTTCCTTGCCAGCGGGCACGCGCTGCGCCACGCTCGATGCAGCCGGTAACGGCGGCGTTTCCGACGGCCCGCCCTCCAGGCGGGCCGTTTGCGTTGTGCGGTGTACGCCATCGCACCCGATGGCCTGAGTTGCAATGACCCGACCCGATCTGCTCCCCATTGCCGCGACCGAGCGCATCGTCGTGTTGGACGTACTGCGCGGTTTTGCATTGCTCGGCATCCTGCTGATGAACATCGAGGCCTTCGTCGGACCGCTCGATCTGGCATTGAGCGGCGTGGAGCCGCACTGGCACGGCGCCGACCGCATCGCCGATGCGCTGGTCTATCTGTTCGTGCAGGGAAAGTTCTACACCCTGTTCTCGATGTTGTTCGGCATGGGCTTTGCAGTGATGGCGCAGCGCGCCGACCAGGCAGGGCGCGGGTTGATCGGCATGTACCTGCGCCGCACTGCCGGCTTGCTGGTGATCGGTCTGGCGCATGCATTGCTGCTGTGGTCCGGCGACATTCTGGTGACCTACGCCGTGCTGGCGGTCCTGCTGCTGAGTGCGCGCAAGGTGCCGACGGTGACGTTGCCGTGGCTTGCGGCGCTGGTGTACCTGTGCGCGCCGGCGCTGGTGATGCTGTACGGCAGTGCGATCGCGCTGATGCAGTCCGATCCGGCAGCAGCGAGCGACTGGAACACCGCCATGGCCGACGCCGCGCAGCAGGCAGCAGCCAACGTGCAGGCACAGCGCGCCGCATTTGGACACGGCACCTACCTGCAGGCCATCGCGCAGCGTTGGCATGACCTGCGCCAGGCGATGAGTGGGCTCAGCATCAATGGCCCGGCCATGCTGGGCATGTTCCTGTTGGGCAGCTGGTTCGTGCGCAGCGGCGCGATCGCGGCGCCCGAGCGCTTTCCACACCTGTTTCGCGCGTTGCGCTACGGGGCCGTGCCGCTAGGGCTTGCCGTCATGGTGGTCAGCTACGCGCTGGAACCATGGATGGACCCTGCGCGTGCGACGCTGCGCCTGTCCGGCGCGTTCGCGTTGGCGTTGATCGCGGGGCCGCTGATGAGCCTGGGCTATGCGGCATGGGTAGTGCGCTTTGCGTCGCGTCTGGCGTGGCTTGCGCCTGCCGGCCGCATGGCGCTGAGCAATTATCTGTTGCAGTCGGTGCTGTGCACGTGGGTGTTCTACGGGTACGGGCTGGGCTACTTCGAGCAATTGCCGCGCGTGTGGCAACTGCCGTTCGCAGTGGCGCTGTTCGCTGCGCAGGTGGTGCTGAGCCACCTGTGGCTGCGCTGGTTCCGCTTCGGGCCACTGGAATGGGTCTGGCGGAGCGTGACCTACCTGCGCGTGCCGCCGATGTGGCGCAGCAACGCCCGGGCCGGGTAGCCGCAGGTGAGCGCCGTGCGCGAGGACGTGGTGGTGATTGGTGCCGGCGCGATCGGCCTGGCCACTGCGCTGGCGCTCGTGGAAGCCGGCCGTCAGGTGCGCGTGCTCGATGCCGGCGCGTTGGGCGCTGCCACCTCGCACGGCAACTGCGGCACGATCACACCAAGCCATGCGCCACCGCTGGCGGCGCCGGGCATGATCGCGCAGGCGGTGAAATGGATGCTGACGCCGGACGCGCCGTTGTACATCCCGCCACGCCTGGATCCGGCGTTGTGGCGCTGGCTGTTGCGGTTCGCACGGCGCTGCAATGCGCGCGACTGGCACGCCAGTGCGCATGCACGTGCGGCCTTGCTGCACGACGCGCGCCACCGCCTGGACGACTGGGTGAAGCGTTACGCGCTGGACTGCGACTACCGGATCGATGGGCTGGACTATGTGTTCGGCGACGCACGCCGCTTTGCGCAGTACCGCGCCGAATGCGAGGTGCTGGCGCAGTGGGGCATCCAGACGCAGGTGATCGATGGCGCCGACTACGCGCGGCAGGATCCGGCATTTCGCGATGGCATCGCAGGTGCGATCCATTTCCCTGGCGACGCGCATCTGCGCCCGGAACGCTACACCGCGGAACTGGCCAGGGTGCTGCGCGCGCAGGGGGCGGTGGTCGATGAGCACTGCCGCGTGCATGCCGTGCTGCCGGAGGCATCCGGTGTCTGCGTGCACACCGACCCGGCGGTGCTGCACGCACGTGAGGTGGTGATCGCCACCGGGCCGTGGTCGCCGCAGTTGGCTGCGCAGCTCGGGCTACGCCTGCCGGTGCAGGCCGGCAAGGGCTATTCGATCACTTACAGCGCACCACCGTTGATGCCGCGCTGCCCGGTGGTGCTGAAGGATCGCTGGGTGTTCGTGGTACCGTGGCGCGACCGGCTGCGCATCGGCAGCACGATGGAATTTTCCGGCCACGACACCCAGCTCACGCCCGCGCGCCTGGCTGCGCTGGAACGTGCGGCCGCCGAATATCTGCATGCGCCATGCGGGCCGGCAGTGATCGAACGCTGGTATGGATGGCGACCGATGACCTGGGACGATGTGCCGGTACTGGGCGCCGTGCCGGCGCGTCCTCACGTCTGGCTCGCGGCCGGCCATGGCATGCTCGGGATCAGCATGAGCACTGCAAGCGGAAAACTGATGGCCGACCTGATCACGGGCCGCGCACCTGCGCTGGACCCGCATCCCTACCGGGCGGAGCGATTCGCATGAGTGCGCGTTACGACTATGACGTGGTGATTCTGGGCGGCGGTTCCGGTGGGCTGGCGGCCGGTTTTCGCGCGGCAAAACACGGCGCGCGCGTGGCGATCATGGAGCCCGGCGAGCTGGGCGGGACCTGCGTCAACCTGGGTTGCGTGCCGAAAAAAGCGATGTGGCTGGCGGCCGATCTGGCCGGCAAGATCGAGCTGGCCGGCGCGCTGGGGTTCGATGTGCCGCGCCCCGCGTTGGCATGGCAGGAGCTGGTCACACATCGGCAGGGCTACATCGCCAACATCCACGCGAGTTATCGGCGGCGTCTGAACGAAGATGGCGTGGTCCTGATCCCGCAGCGCGGCGTGTTGCAGGACCGTCATACCATCCTGGGTGGCGACGGCGTGCCAGTTACTGCCGAGCACATCGTCATCGCCACCGGCGCGCACCCGCTGCGCCCAGGCGTGGACGGCGCCGAGCATGGCGAGGTTTCCGACGATTTCTTCAACCTCTGTCATGCGCCAGCGCACGTGGCAATCGTTGGGGGTGGCTATATCGCGGTGGAAATCGCCGGCCTGTTGCAGGCACTTGGCAGCCGCGTGCACCTGTACGTGCAAAGCGATCGTCTGTTGGAACGCTTCGATGCGGAGTTGACGCTGCAGTTGGCCGACAACCTGCGCCACCTGGGCGTACGCCTGCATTTCGGTTTCACCACCACCGGTCTGGAGCGCGATGCGCAGGGCGGACTGCGCGTGCATGGTCATCCTGCGCATCCGCGCGAGCAAGGCAACGACGTGTTCGACAAGGTGTTCTTTGCCATCGGCCGGCGCGCCAACACGGCCGGCCTGGGCCTGGATGGCGTCGGTGTGACGCTCGGCGATAAGGGCGAGGTGGTGGTGGACGACGGGCAGACCACCAATGTGCCCAACATTCATGCGATCGGCGATGTGGCTGGCAAGGTCGGGCTGACGCCGGTGGCGATCGCGGCGGCGCGCAAGCTGATGGACAGGTTGTTCGGCAACGAGCCCGATGCGCGCATGGACTACGACGGCGTGCCCAGCGTGGTGTTCTCGCACCCGCCGCTGGGCCATGTCGGGCTGACCGAGGAGCAGGCACGCGAACGCTACAACGGCGAGGTGCGCGTCTATCGCAGCAACTTCCGCCCGATGCTGCATGCGCTGGCCGATGCGCCGCAGCGCAGCCTGTTCAAGTTGGTATGCGCAGGCCAGGAGGAGCGTGTGGTCGGCGTGCATCTGCTGGGCGAGAGCGCCGACGAGATGCTGCAGGGCTTTGCGGTTGCGGTGAAGATGGGCGCGACCAAGCGCGACTTCGACGAGACGGTGGCGATTCATCCCACCTCGTCGGAAGAGATCGTGTTGATGCATTGAGGGATGGCGGCGCGGGCGTCGCTATCGATGCTTGGTTGCCATGTGGCGGTGCATAAGGCGATGCCACGTAATGCCAGACTGCGATCTCCAGTGGCAGCCGTACCCGCATCCGGCACTGGGCCACCTCTCTCTCATAAGGGGGGCAGTGTCCCGATGGGAGCAGGATTGAAGCCTCTGCCAGCGGGGAGAGGCCTCAGCACAAGCGACTCATTGATCGAGCTCGATCTGATGCTCAAAGCTTTTTGTACTCTCATCGGGCGAATGACGACATATTGTGTTGCCTGAGCGGTTTGCTTGCTGCGCCCGTACCCTCACCCCAACCCCTCTCCCGGGGGGAGAGGGGCTTGCAACTTTCTCTTAGCCTACGGGGCGATCCGCACGCGCATATGCACCCCCGTCAGCTGGCATGCTTGCGCGATGTCCAGATCTCGCTTTTCAACGCCATTTCTATCCGCCACCTCTGCAGGGCATGCCGCCTCCAAGGGTGAGTCACTGTCCGGCGAGCAGGCGCGGCTGCGGATTCTCCAGGTGATCCGCGCGATTCCCGTGGGCGAGGTCGCCGGTTATGGGGACGTCGCCCAGCGCGCCGGCCTGCCGGGCCGTGCGCGGCTAGTGGCGCGCGTGCTCAGCGGCAATGACGACCCGCAGCTGCCCTGGCACCGCGTGGTGCGCAGTGACGGCCGGATCGCGCTGCCCAAAGGCTCGGCAGGCCATCGCGAGCAGTGTCAGCGGCTGCGAGCCGAGGGCGTCCAGGTGGAGCGGGGCCGTGTGCGCCGGGCCAGTGCCGCACAGCGGCTGGATGCGGCCGTGTGGGGGCCTTCATAGGGCTGCCGTTATCATCTGCAGCATTCTGAAGGAATGCCGCCATGCCCCAACTGCCGCCTGTCACCAAAGCCTTATTGATCGCCAACATCGGCCTGTTCCTGCTGCAGTGGGCGGTGGGCGACCTGGGTGCGGGCATGCTGCCATCCGATAGCACGCTGTCATGGCTGATGCTGTGGCCGCTGTCCAACGGCTTCGATGCGTTTTCGCCCGGTGCCAGCTTCATGCCGTGGCAGTTGCTGACCTACGCCTTCCTGCATGGCGGTTTCAACCATCTGTTCTTCAACATGCTGGCGCTTTTCATGTTCGGTGCGCCGCTGGAACAGACCTGGGGCCAGAAGCGCTTTCTCACCTATTACCTGGTGTGCGTGGCCGGAGCCGGCGTGTGCCAGTTGCTGATGGCCTGGTTCACCCAGAGCGGTGCGCCGGTGGTGGGGGCCTCGGGCGGTGTGTTCGGGCTGTTGCTGGCCTACGGCATGCTGTTCCCGAACCAGCGCGTGATGCTGCTGTTCCCGCCGATTCCAATGAAGGCGCGCACCTTTGTGATCGTGTTTGGCGCGATCGAATTGTTCCTGGGCGCGACAGGCTGGCAGCCGGGCGTGGCGCATTTCGCGCACCTGGGCGGCATGCTGTTCGGCTGGCTGATGATCCGCTATTGGCGCGGCCAGCCGCCGTTCGGTGGCAGCGGCGGCCGCAAGGGCGGTGGCAAGGGCCGCAAGCCGCCGTTGCGCGTGGTGCGCTGAGGTCGGGCTACGCATCGAGTCGCAGGAGCGGACCCGGCCGCCACGGCGGTTACCGGTAAAGCCTCGTCGCGGCCAGGTCCGCTCCTACGTTCAGCGTGTTTCAGCTGGTCGGTAAATCGACAAACGCGGAGACAAAAAAAGAGCGCGGATCCCGCGCTCTTTTTCATTGCCTGCCACTGCGTGTTGATTGCCAGTGACTTCCTGGCGCGTGAATCAACGCCAGATCTTGATCTGGTCGGCATCCACGCGCTGCATCGGCTGGCCCGGCTTGCAGGTGAATGCTGCTCCGAACTCCGGCAGGTTCGACAGCGGGCCATTGGTGCGCCACTGGCCCGGTGCACGGATGTCGGCGCTGGCGCGCTGCACCGCTTCGTTCGGCGACAGCTGCTGTGCCCACAAGCCGGCCCAGGCAGTGAAGAAGGCCTGCTTGTCGGCTTCGGTGGCGGCGGGTTGTGCCTTGCTGAAGGCCTGCCAGGCCAATTCGACGCCGGCCAGATCGGCCAGGTTCTCTTCGGCGGTCTGCGCGCCGTTGACCTTGGCATTGGGCACGCCCGGGTACGGATAGGCAGCGAACTGATTGGCTACCTTCCCGGTGAGCAGCGTCCAGCCGGTCTTCTCGGCCGGCGTCCACCAGCTACGCAGCTCGCCCTTGGCATCGACGAGCGAGCCCTTGGCGTCGATCGCGCGGGTCAGCTCGTGCGCCACCAGCGCACCGTAAGCGCCGTACTGGGCCGCCGGCGTGCTGCCGCTGGTCAGCACAGGTGCCTGCAACACGGCAGCGGTGACGATCAGGCGGTTCTGCGCAATGTCATAGGCGACGGCAGGCTGCTGCGGCAGCACGTCCCAGCGGCGGTCGGCGTTGCCCTTGCCGATGCGCTTCATTTCCTCGCGGTGACGCCAGGTCGAGGCGATCAGCATGTTGCCGCCGAAGCTGCCACGGCCCATCGGCTGCACGGTGTAATCCAGATCGCGACGCGGTGCGCCGACTTCGATCTTCATCGCGGTCAATTTGGCCTTGGCTTCGGCCACTGCCTCGCCGTTGCCCCAGCCGGTGCGCTCCAGCGCGGCCAGCTGTGCGTCGCGCACCTGGTCGGCGATGGCTTCGGCCTGGCGGCGGGTGTCGCTGCTCAGGTAACGCGCCACGTATTCGCGACCCAGCATCGGGCCGGCAGCCACATTGATGGCATCCAGCACCTGCTGCCAGCGCTGCGGCGCCACGGCGTCGCCACGCAGCAGGCGGCCGCGGAACTGGTATTCGGCATCGTGGAAGCTCTTGGACAGGTACGGCGCCATCGCATCGCCCACGCGCCAGCGCAGGTAGGCCTTCCACTGCTCCGGCTTGATGCTGACGATCATGCTGTCGAGCTGCTTGAACATGGCCGGGTCGGCCATCGACACCAGGTCGTCCTTGACGCCCTGGGCCTCCAGGAAGTCGGCCAGGCGCAGGTTCTTGTACTGCTTGGTCAGCTCCTTGGTGGCGATCGGGGCATAGTTGTTGAACGGGTTGTTGATGCCCTGTACCGACTGCGCGCTGCGTGCCAGCGCGGTCTCGATCTGCAGCACCGAAGCGGCATCGGCGTCGAGTTTGTCGGCGGCGGTGCCGGTGAGCGCCAGGATCTGCTTGACGTAGGCGCGGTAGCGGCCCATCAGCGCCTGGGTGTCGGCATCGGTACGGGTGTAGAACGCCGGGTCGGGCAGACCCATGCCGCCCTGCATGAAGTAGCCGATGTGGCGGTCCAGCGCCTTCAGGTCCACGTCGGGGCCGAAGTTGAAGCCGACCGGGATGCCGACCTGGTGCAGTGCGGCGATGGAAGCGGGCACATCCTTGGCCTTCTTGATCGCGTCGATGCGCGACAGCAACGGGGCGATCGGGTTGGAGCCGTCCTTTTCCACGGCGGCCTCATCCAGGCCGCTGGCCCAGAAGTCACCCAGCAGCTTCTGCACATTACCCTGCGGCGCCTTCATCGAGGCGTCCAGTAACTCACGCTGCTGCTGCAGTGCGCGCTCGGACAGTTGGCCCAGCGCGGTCACGGCGCCGGCCTGCGGCACCGGGTTGGCCTTCAGCCAGCCAGCATTGGCGTAGTCGTAGAAATCGGTGCAGGCCGCGGAGACGGCCGGGGCCTTGGGAGCTGCCTTCTTCTTGCGAGCGGCGTCGGCGTCGGGGGCGGACAGCAGCGTGATCAGGCTGAAGCCAAGAGCGAGGGCAAGCGGGCGAATGGTGGGCATCGAGAAGACAGGTGGCCAGAGTAAAGTCGGCGGAGTTTAGCAAGGCCGGGGGCCGTGCAGGCGGGCACCCGCTGCGGTTCGTCTCCGGTACCGGCCGTTTGCATGAACGCGACAGGCCCGCGTGTGCGGGCTCGTGCGCGCGCTCATGGGTTCGAAGCGCTTGCAGGCGCTTACCAGATCACCACGCGGTCCTTGTCCGGGCGCACCATCGCATCGCCTGGCTTGCAGGAGAACGCCTGGGCGAATTGCGGCATGTTGGACGGCGAGGCGATGGCACGCAGGTGGCTTGGCGAATGCGGGTCGGAGGCCAGATAGACCAGCTGCTGCTGCTCTCGGACCTGTTCGCGCCAGTTGCGCGCAAAGCCCAGGAAAAACCGTTGTTCCGGGCGGTAGCCATCGACCGTACGGGCACGCTCGGGATGCGTGCGCAGTGCAGTCTGCAAGGCGTCGTAGGCAATGTTGAGGCCGCCCAGGTCGGCAATGTTTTCACCCAGGGTGAGCTTGCCGTTGACGTGCAGGGTTGGATAGTTCGGCAGCGGCACATAGGCGTCGAATTGCTTGACCAGCACATCGGTGCGTGCTTCGAAGGCTTTGCGATCCTGCGGCGTCCACCAATTGACATTGTTGCCCGCGCCATCGAATTGGCTGCCCTGATCGTCGAAACCATGCGAGGCCTCATGGCCGATGATCGCGCCGATCGCGCCGTAGTTCAGCGCGTCATCGGCGCTGGCATCGAAGAACGGCGGTTGCAGGATGGCGGCCGGGAAACTGATGGAGTTTGTGCTGGGGCTGTAATACGCATTGACCGTCTGCGGCGTCGTCGTCCAACGCTTGCGGTCGGTGGGTTTGCCGATCTGCGCAATATCGTAGTGATAGTTGAACTTTGCCGCGGCCTGCAGGTTGCGGTAATACGCGCCGGGCACGATCTCCAGCCCGGACCAGTCGCGCCAGGTGTCCGGGTAACCGATTTTGGGCAGGAAGGTTTCCCACTTCGCCAAGGCCTTGGCCTTGGTCTGCTCGCTCATCCAGGCGACGTGCTCGATCCGTGTCTTGAGTGCGGCACGGATGTTGTTCACCAGTTCGGCGGCGCGTTGCTTGGTGTCGGGCGTGAAGACCTTGGCGACGTACAGTTCGCCCAGGCCTTCGCCCATGGCCCCGTTGACCGCACGAAGAACGCGCTTCCAGCGCGGCCGTTGTTCGGGCTGCCCGGACAGCGTCTTTCCATAAAAGGCAAAGTTGTTGTCGACGAACGCCTTGCTGAGCTGCTTAGACGCCTCGTCGATGGTGTGGAAGCGCAGATATGCCTGCCACTGCGCCACCGGCGCGGTGGCTAATTGTTGATCGAATGCCGCAAAGAAACGCGGTTGCGACAACGAGAAGCCAGGGCCGACATCCACACCCTGCGCAGCGAAGAATGTTGTCCACGAAAAGTGCGGCGTGATCTTGTCGGCATCGGCGACGCTGAGAAAGTGGTATTGATTCTTGGGTTGGCGGGCGTCGGTCGGCGCAAGCGATGCAGCGGCCAGGCGCGATTCGAGCGTCATGACGTCTTTGGCCTGGCGTTTGGCCGTGTCGGCATCGCTGCCGGTGAGTTCGAATGATTTGGCGATGTAGGCGAGGTAGGCTGCGCGGATGGGAGCGTATTGCGCAGCGGTGTAATAGTCCTTGGTCGGCAGGCCCAGACCACCTTCCTGGGCGAACGCGATCTGCTGCTCAGCCTTGTGGAAATCGGGGCCGGCACCGAACTCGAACACGAGTGCGTCGCCTTCTGCGTAGCGTTTGGTGATGTAGTCGGCAATCGCGGTGCTGGAGTTGAGTGCGGCAATTGCCTCCAGCTGCGGACGAATGGGGTCGTAGCCCGCTGCTTCGATGGCGCGTTCGTCCATGCCCGAGGCGTACAGCAAGCCCAGCTTGCGGGCCAGGGGATCAGTCTGTTGGTCCACCTGCTTTGCAGCGGCTTCGACAATCTGTCGCTGCGTGGCCAGGCTCCTTTCCACGAGCTCGTCGAACACCCCCCAGCTGGTCTGGTCGGGCGGGATCGGATTGGCCTTGTCCCACTTGGAATTGACGAAGTTATCCAGATTCGTGCACGCGCTTGACGCGGTATCCAGCTCTTCGATATCGAAGGCAGGCTTGGATGGAGTGGCGGCCGCAGTGGGTGCCTGCGTCGGTACGCTGCTGTCATCGGATGCGCGCTTGCAGCCCGTCAAAGCGACCAGCAGGGCAAGGGCGAGTGTGGAAGTCTTGATGGCTGACATGGCAGAAAGTGGCAGGAAGGAACACCGAGAATAGGCGGGCTCTGCCGTGCTGGCACATGCGTTGAGCTTTGTTGAGACTTGTAGTTAGGGTGCTGATTGCTGGGCAACAGATGTCTGATGGCGCAAGAAAAAAAAAGGGCAGCGGGCTTGCCCCGAATCCGAACCAGCCGTCGCAAACGTCAGCGGTGCGGCGCAGATCAACGCATGACCGCACGAACCATCTGTCGCCGATGCGTGCACCTGGTGCTCGCCGGGACCTGATGCGTGCAGTCAATGCATCGTGCACGGCGCTGGCCCGGCGCGTGAAGGCGCGGACCGCATGGCGCAGCGTCACAAGGCATCCCTAAATAAAAACGGGCGGCGACCTCTTGATCGCCGCCCGTCGTTTACAACGACCACGCAATTACCAGATCACAACCTGCTTGTCGCCCTGACGCACCATCGCATCGCCCGCCTTGCACGAGAACGCAGCGGCGAAGGCCGGCATGTTGGACGGTGCACCGATGGCGCGGAAGTTGGCCGGCGCATGCGGGTCGGTCTTCAGGCGCACGACGAGTTCTTCCGGGGTGAAGTTGCGGCGCCACACCGTGGCCCAGTTGAGGAAGAAGCGCTGGTCGCGGGTGATGCCGTCGGTCTTCGGGTCGTCCTTGCCGGCGGTGGCGGTTTTCATCGCGTCGTAGGCGGTATTGAGGCCGCCCAGGTCGGCAATGTTTTCGCCCAGGGTCAGGTCGCCCTTGACCTTGTCACCGGCCGGCGTGCGGTAGCTGTCGAACTGCGCTACCAACTTGCCGGTGCGTGCCTTGAACGCGTCCAGATCCTTCTGCGTCCACCAGCCCGGATCGGGGATGAAGTTGCCATCGGCGCCGAAGCGGCTGCCCTGGTCGTCGTAGCCGTGGGTCATCTCATGGCCGATCACCGCGCCGATGCCGCCGTAGTTCATTTCCTCCGGCGCATTCGGGTCGAAGAACGGCGGCTGCAGGATGGCGGCCGGGAACACGATCTCGTTCTGCAGCGGGTTGTAGTAGGCGTTGACCGTCTGCGGGCTCATGCCCCATTCGGTCTTGTCCACCGGCTTGCCGATCTTGGACAGGTTCCACTTGTAGTTGTATTCGGCCGCGGCCTGCACGTTGCCCAGGTAGCTGTCGCGGGTGGTGGTCAGACCATTCCACTCACGCCACTTTTCCGGGTAGCCGATCTTGGGCGTGAAACTTTCCCACTTGGCGATTGCCTTGGTCTTGGTCTCCGGGCTCATCCAGTCCAGCTTTTCGATGCGGGCCTTGAGCGCGGTGCGCAGATTGGTTACCAGGGTTTCCATCTTGGCCTTGGACTCGGCGGGGAAGGCGACCTTGACGTACATCTGGCCCAGCGCTTCACCGGTCTGGCCGTTGATGGTGGCCAGCACGCGCTTCCAGCGCGGCTTGATTTCCTTCTGGCCGCGAAGGGTCTTGTTGTAGAACGCAAAGCTCTCATCGACGAAGGGCTGGCTCAGGTACGGCGAAGCGCCATCGACGGTGTGGAAGCGCAGGTACGCGCGCCAGATCGCCGGGTCGGTGTCGGCAATCATCTTGCTCACTTCCTGGTGGAAGGCCGGGATCGCCAGCGAGAACATCTCCGGCGCGGTCACGCCCTGCGATTTGAAGAACTCGGTCCACGACCAGTTCGGGGTCAGCTTGTCGGCGTCGGCCGGCGAGATCGGGTTGTAGGCCAGCGAGGCATCGCGCGACAGTTGCGTGCTGGTCTTGGAGACCTTGGCGAGACGGGTCTCGAACGCGACCACCTGCTTGGCCTGCGCGGCGGCATCGGCCGCGGCCACGCCGGACAGTTCCAGCACCTTGGCGACGTGCGCCTGGTAGGCGTCCAGCTTGGCCTTGTTGCCGGCGCTGGTGTAGTACTCCGGGTCCGGCAGACCCAGGCCACCCTGCATGGCGTAGGCGATGTTCTGGCTGGACTTCTTGAAGTCCGCCTCGGCGCCGAAACTGAAGAGGTCGTTGTTGCCCTTGGCCGCGCTGCTGCGCAGATAGTCGACCAGCTTGGCCTGGTCGCTGATGGCGTCGATGGCAGCCAGCTCCGGCTTCAGCGGCTCGATACCCTGCGCGTTGATCTTGGCTTCGTCCATGCCGGTGGACCACAGGTCGCCGACGATCTTCTCCACGCCGGTGGCGCTACTGTCGGCCGCGGCCTGTTCCACCAATTGCTGCTGGACCGCATTGGAGCGCTCGTCGAGCATCTCGAACGCGCCCCAGCTGGTGCGGTCGCCCGGTACCGGGTTGGCGGCCAGGAACTTGGCGTTGGCGTAGGCGTTGAGGTCGGTACAGGCATTGCCGTTGGGGTCGAGGTCTGCCGCAGTGAACTGGTTCACCGCCGGCAGCTTGCTCTGGTCCAGGGTCAGCGTCTTGGGCGCCGCAGGCGCAGTGGTTGCCGCAGGTGCGGCGTCGCCGGCCGGGGCCGCCGGCGCAGCGTCGTCGGATTTCTTGCAACCACTGAGCGCGGCCGCCACGGCCAGGGTCAACGTCAATAGATGAGGTGTTCGAATCACAAAGGCTCCAGGAGCAGCAGTCGATTGGGAAGCTCCGTCGCCGGAGCCGTGGCCGGCACTCTACGCCTCGCCAGCCGGATGGCATGGTGTCGAAGGTCATGGGTGCGGGGTGTGTAGAGGGCCGGTTGGCGGGCTCCGACGCAGCTGCAGCAAGGGACGCACTAAAAAAACGGCCCCTTTCGGGGCCGTGGAGAAGTGCGTGTTCTAGTTCTGAACGCTGCGCTTAAAAGTCATAAGCCGCAGAGAGACGGACGAAGCGCGGTGGGTTGAAGTAGGTGCCCATGCCGTAAGTGTTGGAGACCGTGTAACGGTCGTCCCCGTACACCGCTTCCGTACGTGTGGCATCGCGGTCGTTGAGTACGTTGAAGACCTGCAGCCCGATGGCGAGCTTGTGATCGGCAAACGACGGGCGATAGGTCACGCCCAGATCCAGATTCGTCAGCCAAGGCGTGCGGCCTGCGTCGCCCGGACGAGAAGGAGAACCGGCGCAATAGTGGTAAGCCGACTCATAGCCGATCGGATCCTGCTCGCCCTGGCCGAAATAGCCCAGGCACGATTTTGGTGTGCCGGACAACACGCGCACCGTGGCAGATGCCATCCATTCCGGTGTGAACTGATAGGCACCGAATGCCTTGAACTGATGGCGGCGATCATTGGCCAGACTTCCACCTGCGTAGTACATCAGCTCTGCCGAGTCCCAGTCCTGCGTCTTGGAAACGTCAGCCTGCCCCAGATCGGATTTCACCTGGCCTTCGGTGTTGCCGTACAGATGCGACCAGGTGTAATCGACGCGGCCGAACCACTTTTCGTCGAACGGATGTTCCAGGAACAAGTCGACCGACACGTAGTTACGCTTGGCACCACTGGTGAATCCCCAATCCTCCTGAGACATACGCACCTGCGTGCGGCCCGAGCCGTCGACATTGGCCAGGTTGTAGGTGTTGGTTTCGCCAGGGTTGAACATCACGCAACCAGGAATGGCGACCGATGAGGCGTCAATGCCACCGGCTGCGAGCTTGTCGGCGATCCGGCCTGTATCGCAGACGTCATCGATCGCGGTCTGCAGCTTGCGATAGGTCACCTTTGCACCCGAGTTCCACTTCTCGCCGAGCGTCTTTTCAAAGCCCATCAGGAACTCATCCTGGTACTGAGACTTCAGATCGCTCGGTGCGAACGAATTCGGGTCGGGCGTCTGGCCGTATTCGCCGTTCGAAGACACCGGGCCCGGGCCCAGCGCTCTCAAGCCGGTCGGCTCTCCGTTCGCGTCCAAGCCGCTATACGCGAAATATTCGTCGGTGTAGGTGGACGCAGACGCTCCACGCACTGCAACACTGTTTGGCAGCGCCAGGTAGTAACGTCCAAGGTTGGCATACAGCTTCAGCGACGAATCGCCAAACACATCCCAGCTCACGCCCAGACGTGGTGCCCACTGGTCACCACTGTCAACGTACGGAGCGCCCGCACTATTGAAGTTGGTGAACTTGTCGTTGCGGATGCCAAGCAGGACCAGCCACTTGTCGGTGACCTGCCAGCGATCTTCCAGGTAGTACGCCTTCTGCTCAACGGCCATGCTGGTGGTCGTGGTGAAGATACGGCGCTGCGCATAGTAGCCATTGCCGCCCGATGGGCCGACACCCAGACTAGGACGGATGTCGACGGCCGGGTTGGACTGTCGTGCGAACAACCACTGGTATCCGGGGCCAGTGGTGCGAACACCTTCATCAGACGCATTGAAATACATGTTGTCCACGCCAGCGGTCAGGTCGTGGTCACCGAGCCGGTATTCGAGTTCAAGCCGCAGGCTGCGGGTCTTGTTCTGTGGGCGATCGGCCTTGGTGCGGTTGCTTGCCTGATCATTGGTGATCGGCGTACCCCCGGTCAGTGCAGGATCCTGATTGGTCACATTCTGCAGGTAGGGCAGGTTGGAAACGTACGGATTGCCCTGCAGATTGTCCTGGCGGCTACGGCCCCAGGTGGCATTCAAGGTCAGGTCATCGGTGAGATACCCGGTGTACTTGAAGATGTCGTAACGGTCTTTGATCTTGTAGGTATCGGCGAACGTCCCGCTACGACCACCACCGGACAAGGTGTCGTAGTCGAAATCGGTGTAATAGCCCGCGCGACGATCTGTGCTTTCGATGCGGGTGTATTCCAGAATGTTGCTGTCGTTGATGTTCCAGTCGATCTTGCCGTAGAACTTCGGTGCGCTGTACGAGTAATTGTTGCGACCCAGAATGCTTGCCGCGCTGGAGTTGGTGGACACGCCGTCGGTCTTGTCGGATTCGCCGGCAACAAATACGAAGAGCTTGTCTTCGATCAGCGGGCCGCCCGCATAAGCGCTATAGACGGTACGGTTGGCAGCGTCGTCTTTGCGGCTACGGTAGAGCGTTCCCGGCTGGTCTGCATTGGTGTATTCGAAGTCGGCTGGCAGTGTGTTGTTGGGGAAGCGCACGTTCTCAGGCGAGCTTGCGAGCGCTTTAGGCTCCCAGACGGCCTGAGCACCAAAATGCCATTCGTTGGTGCCGCGCTTGCCTACCTGATTGATCACGCCGCCGGTGGAGCGACCGTAACGCGCGCTGTAACCGCCGGTGTAGGTTTCCTGCTGGTCGATGGCACCGTACGGCAAGCTCACGCCACCCAGGTTGCTGAGCGGATTGCTGACGTTGAATCCGTTGATGTAATAAGCATTTTCGGTAACGCCCGCGCCGCCGAATGAAACGACCGAGCGTGAGCCGTTATCGAACGCGCCGCTTCCCGCGACAGCACCAGGTGCTAGCAGCGCAATTGCTTCGGCGCTGCGTCCAAGTGGCAGGATCGCAAGCTGCTGGGAAGTGATGACCGACCGTGCACTCGTCGAGCTCACATCGATCTTCGGTGCATTGGCGGCAGTGACAGTGATCGCGCCCAGCGTGGTTGCATCGGCGCTGCCTGCGGCGCTTGCGCCAGCAAACGACACTTCAGTGCCCGAGCCGACGCGCAGTTGCACGTTCTTGCGGGTATCGACGACCTGGTCGCCGCGCTTCAGGGTAACGGTATAGGCACCCACCGGCAGCGAGCCGAGGTTGTAACGGCCATTTGCATCGATGGTGATGGTGCGGCTGAGGCCGGTATCGCTCTGTACAACGATGGTGCTGCCGGCTTCGGACGGGGCGCTGCCGTAGATGCTACCGGTGGTGCTTTGCGCGTTGACCGCGCCGTTGGCTAGGCAGGCACCGAGCACGACGGCGAGGGCGGTGCGCTTGAGGAGTTGGCGACGAAACTGATTGCTCATTCCTGACCTTTGAACTGGATTTCGGATAAGGGGCGGTCATCGGGGAGTCAGATGGCCTTAACCCGAACGTAATGAATCCATGTCCAGCGGCGCAAGCGATTGGAATTAATTCTTAACTAAATTGGAGCTATCCGCACCGAAGGCGAGGAATTCGGCACAACGAACCAGCGTGCCGCACACGGAAAAGAGCAACCTCAACAATTGCGCGTTTGATCTGGTTACATTCGATACAGATATGCACGACGCGATGCGCGTAGAACATGCCATGCCACGGTCGCCGTCGCTGTGCTGGATGGCCACGTCACCTGCGCAAAAAAGAGCCCCGACCAGCGGGGCTCTCTTTCCTCACAACCCTCAGAACCGCACGGTCGTCCCCAGATAGAAGAACCGGCCCACGTTGTCGTACAACGCGGAGTTGAAGTCCGAGCCGAAGTAGTTGCGCGGCGGGTCTTTGTCGAAGGCGTTGTCGATGCCCAGGTAGACGTCGATCTTCGAACCGGGGAACTGATAGCCGAACTGGAAGTTGTGGTAGACGTACGAGCCGTTCTTGATCGGGCTGGCCGAGCCCGGATTGCTGTTGTAGCTTTCCGGGGTCACGCGCAGGTTGCCATCCACGTAGTTCATGTCCCACGAGGCGCGCCATTCGTTCCAGTTGTACTTGGTCTGGAACTGCGCGCGCCAGCGCGGGTCGGTCACGTAGGTCACGTACTCGTCGTATTCGGCCGGGAAATCCTGGAACACCCATTCGCGCGACTGGATCAGGCGCGTGCCGACAAAGCGCAGCACGGTGTTGCCTTCGCCGAGCTGGAAGCGATAGTCCATTTCCAGGTCCACGCCCACGCGACGCGAACGCGCCAGGTTTTCGTTCAATGCCTGCCAGCCGATGATGCTGTGCTCGGGATAGATGCGGCCCTGCGGGTCGGTGAAGCCGCCCAGCGGGGCACGCTGCACGAAGCCGCAGAAGCTGTTGCCGACGCCACCGGGGTTATCCACGCAACGCGTCGCATTGGTCTCGGCAGTCACGGTGCCGATGGCGTCGCGCAGATCGATGCGCCAGTAGTCGATCGACATGCCGAAGCCTTCGAAGAACTCCGGTTGCCACACCAGGCCATAGGACAGGCTGCGCGCACGCTCCGGCTTGAGGTCCGGGTTGCCGCCGCTCACGCCGGGGCGGGTGGCCGTGTAGGTGTCGATCCAGCCCACCGGGACACCCAGCGCACTGCAGTTGGCCTGACGCAAGCCCACATCGCCAGCCGTGCCCGGGCGATTGGTATTGGTGGGCAGGTAGTTGCAGGGGTCGTTGATGGTGGCGAAGTTCTCGCTCTGCGAGTCGTACAGTTCGCCGATGCTGGGCGCACGCACCGACTGAGCGAGGGTGCCGCGCAGACGCAGCGACGGGATGATGGTCCAGTCCAGGCCGATGTTCCAGGTCTTGGTCGAGCCGATGCTGCTGTAGTCCGAATAACGGCCAGCCACATCCAGCGCCAACCGATCCACGCCCGGCAGCCCGGCCAGCAGCGGAATGGTGCTTTCGACGAAGACGTCCTTGACGGTGTATTCGCCGCCGCTGTTGGGGATGGCATTGAGGAAGGTCACGCCCGATGCTGCCAACGGGTCGGTGATTTCCTCGCTTTGTTCCTTGCGGTATTCCACGCCGCCGGCAATGCCGATGTCGCCGGCCGGCAGCGACAGCAGGTTGCTATTGGCCACCGAGGCGCTGAACACGGTCTGTTGGATCTTGGCCTGCGAGCGCGCGGTGGTGTTGAACCACGCCGCCGCTTCCGGGGTGACCGCACCGTTGCCGAAGATGCTGAAGGGCACGCAGCCCTCGCGCGCCAGTGCCGAATACACCCGGCCGGTGTTGGGGTTGATCGCGCTTGGATCCAGGGTGGTGCGGCAGACGATGTTGCCGCTGGCATCGCGCGCGGCATCGATGCCGGCCTGCCAACGTTCGT
Organism: Xanthomonas cannabis pv. cannabis; assembly: GCF_000802365.1. GTDB lineage: Bacteria > Pseudomonadota > Gammaproteobacteria > Xanthomonadales > Xanthomonadaceae > Xanthomonas > Xanthomonas cannabis. The sequence goes on along the minus strand of NZ_JSZE01000014.1, from coordinate 2,708 downwards.
TGATGCGGTTGTTGAGGTTGAGCCGGTCCACCGTGGTCTTGCCGTAGTTGGCAGACACGTCGTAGGTCCAGTTGTCGGTGAAATTGCCTTCGGCTCCGAGCACCGCGCGGTAGGTCTTGCGCTCGATGTTCTCGCCACGGCGGCCGGCGTCGACGTTGAAGCGGTTCATCAGGATCTGCGTGGCCCCGCGCGAATCCATCAGCGCGCCGAGTTCGGGGCTGACATACGGGTTCTGGCGGCGCACGCGCAGCGAGCTGTCGAATGCCGGCTGGCCGAAGAATTCCGAATCGGTTTCGCTGTATTTGCCTTCGAAGAACAGGCGATGGTTTGCGCTGATCTCGAAGTTGATCATGGTATTGACGCTCTTGCGGTCGAAGCCGGGCTGCAGGTCGGCCACCGCGTTGAGGTCGGCAAAGTCGCAATCCACACACGAGGTGTTGCTCACCACCGTGCCGTTGTAACGGTTACGACGGAAGCTGCCGTCGTCGTTGAACAGATAGCGGTTGCCGTACGTGGCCGGGTTGCGGAAGTCGAAGGTGCCCAGGTTGAAGGTGCCGCCGTAGGAGGTGCCGTGGTTGCCACCCGGGCCGCTGAGCACGGTCTGGGGGTTGCTCTCGCTTGGCGGGCGGCTTGGGTCGAAGCTGGGGTTCTGCACGCTGACCAGGTACTCGCGGCCGATGGCACGATTACCGCGGCCGAAGCGGTCCTGCTTGCTGTATTCGCCCGAGATGGCGATGTTGCCGCGGCCTTGCGCAAAGTCGGTGCCGGCAGAGAAGCTGGCAAACGAGCGGTTGTAATTGCCCTCATCGGCCAGGCCGGTTTGCGCGCGCGTCTCGAAACCGGTGAAGTTCTTCTTGAGGATGAAGTTGACCACGCCCGCCACCGCATCGGCGCCGTAGACGGCCGAGGCGCCGCCGGTGATGACTTCCACGCGTTCGACCCATTCCACCGGAATGGTGTTGACGTCCACGGCGGTCGAGCCGGGGCTGGCGCCCACATGGCGGCGGCCGTTGACCAGCACCAGCGTGCGGTCCACGCCCATGCCGCGCAGATCCAGCAGACCCAGGCCGGCAGTGCCAATGAAGCGGGTGGAATTGCCCAGGGTGTAACTCGGCGCCAGCGCTGGCATGCGTGCCATCAGATCGCTGATGGTGGTCGCGCCGGTGGCGCGGATTTCTTCGGCACTGATGGCGGTGACCGGGGAGGGGGTGACGAAACCGGTACGCGCGATGCGCGAACCGGTGACGGTGACCTTGTCCAGGTCGGTGGTGTCGGGCGCCATGCCATTTTCCGATTGCGCGGCAACATGGCCGGCCGGTGCGACCAGCGCGGCCAACAAGGCGGCGCTCAAACGATGACGACGGGTGCGTTGCGGGAGACGACTCGACATGACCTTTGCAGATTCCTGTACTGACGATTTGGGGTAACAGCTGGGCTCGCTGAGCGCTGGCTGAATTGAGTCTCGAACGTAACAACTCCTTAATCGTGTGTCCACAATTGTGAAATATGTCGGTGGTTGACACGTGCTTGCATCAAGGCCGGCTACCGCTGTAGAGCCGGGCATGTACGGCGATGTCGACACGAGCCGGTAAACTGCACTGCTTCGCGAGCGCATGGTCAGGCAGTGACCGCGTGCCGCATACGATGAACCGGGTAGACAATGGCGATGAAGTTGAAACAACACGTGCGCGCCGCGACGGGTGCAGCTCAGGGCCGCGACGCATGAGCGGCGAACGCAGAATTGCCGCACATGCAGTGCAGGGCGCGCTCGCCCCGCATCCGCGCATCCGCAATGTCATTGCGGTGGGGTCGGGCAAGGGTGGGGTGGGCAAGTCCACCACGGCAGTGAATCTGGCACTGGCGCTGCGTCAGCAGGGCGCACGCGTGGGCGTGCTGGACGCCGATATCTATGGCCCCAGCGTGCCGGCGATGCTGGGCCTGAGCGGGCGCCCGGATAGCCCGGACAACAAGTCGATCGAGCCCTTGCGCGCGTTCGGGATCGAGGCGATGTCGATCGGCCTGTTGGTGGATCAGGACACGCCGATGATCTGGCGCGGCCCGATGGCCACCTCCGCCCTGACCCAGCTGTTCAACGACACCCTGTGGGACGACCTGGATTATCTGCTGATCGACCTGCCGCCCGGCACTGGCGATATCCAGCTGACCCTGTCGCAGAAGATTCCGGTAGCCGGTGCGGTGATCGTCACCACGCCCCAGGACATCGCCACGCTGGATGCGCGCAAGGCCTTGAAGATGTTCGAAAAGGTCGAGGTGCCGGTACTGGGCATCGTCGAGAACATGGCGGTGCATACCTGCAGCAACTGCGGGCATCGCGAGCACCTGTTCGGCGAAGGCGGTGGCGAGCGCATGGCCGCGCAGTATGGCGTGCCGCTGCTGGGGTCGTTGCCGCTGGCGATCGGGATCCGCGAGCAGGGCGATGCCGGTCAACCCATTGTGGTGGCCGCGCCGGAATCGACAGCAGCGCAGGCGTATCTGGCGGCTGCCGCGCGCCTGGCCGAGGAATTGGGCAAGCGCCCGCGCGCCAGCATCCCGATTTCGGCCTCGCTGCTATAGGGCAGCCAACAAACGACTGCGCTCACCGCCAGGCGGGCGCGGCCGGTGTTCGGAATCGCATGTACCACTCTGCGGCGCCGTCTACGCCCGTCTGACGTCTGCTCGCTACGTGCTGTTAGCCACTCTCAGTACAC
>NZ_JSZE01000139.1 GCF_000802365.1 Xanthomonas cannabis pv. cannabis | reverse complement strand
GCGCCCCCGCATAGAGCCGCCAGCCCAGCCGTACGATCACCAGTGCCAGCACGGTCAGTCCGAGCGACTTGTGCGCGGTGTAGACCCAGAAATACTTCGGTGTCTTGGGCAGCTCGCCCATGGTCAGGCCAACGATGCCCAGGACCAGAATCAGACCTGCGATCAACCAGTGCAGGGTCTGGCTGATGCCGCCCCAGCGTTCGATGTTCTTCAGGCTCATGTGCCGGATTCCTGGCTGGTGGGCGGCGCTGGGGAGGTGGCTGGCGGTGGCGCCGCGTCGTCGTCGGCGCGTCCTTCGCGGACGGCTTCGGCTTCGATGCGCAGTTCGACCGTATCGCCGATCATCGATTTCCACGCATCCACGCCGAACGCGGCACGGCTCAGCGTGGCCGTGGCCGAGAATCCGGCGGTGCGGCGGAACGGTGGCAGCGGGTAGCGTTTGAGCGCATTGAGGGTGACGTCCAGGGTCACGGGGCGGGTGACGCCGCGCAAGGTCAGGTTGCCGGTGACCTTGGCACGGTTCTCGCCGCTGGTTTCCACGTGCGTGGAGACGAAATGCGCGTCGGGGAACCGCTCGGCATCGAGTAGGTTGCGTGCCAGGGTGGCCTGGTTCCATTTGGCATCACCCAGGTCGGCGCGCTGCAGCGGCACGGTGACGTCCAGCCGTGCCGACGCCCAGTCTTCGGGGTCGAACACCAGCGTGCCGCTGCTACCGGACACGGTGCCCAACGCCTTGGAAAACCCGGCATGTTCGACCGCGAACAGCACCCGGGTGTGCACCGGGTCCAGTGCATAACGCACCGGCGCGGCGGTAGCGGCCAGGCTGGTCAATGCCAGGGCGGGAAGGAGCAGCAGGCGGGCAAGAGGCGTCATGGGCGGATTCTAGACACATCCCGGCGGCACGCGCGCGGCTTGCGCTTGCAACGATCCATTGCGAGCATGCCGGCTGGACGAGGAAGGGATTCCTGCATGCGTGGTGTGTTGCTGGTGCTGGTCTTGCTGCTGACGGCGTTCCCGGTGCTTGCGGGAGTTCCGGCTATCCCGCGTTTCCGGATCGTGGGTGCCGCCGAGGGTCTGCCCTCGACCATGATTACCGCAATTGCACAAGACCGTGCCGGCTATCTGTGGATGACGACCTCCGATGGGCTGGTGCGCTATGACGGCGCCGACTTCAAGGTATGGCGCAACAATCCGACCGACCGTTATTCGCTGCGGAGCAATGTTCTGCAAGCGATGTATATCGACGATCAGGACCGTATCTGGCTGGCGCTGGCCGGCGCCGGGCTGGCGATGTTGAGCGCCGACCGCAGCAAGCTGACCGCCTATCTGCCTGACGACGTCCCTGCACTGTCGCAGGGGGACATCTACGCCATCGCCGGGCGGGGGGATGAGATCTGGCTCGGCATGTCGACCGGCAACGTCTTGCGGCTGGATGCCAAGGGAAATTTCAGCTCGCTCGATCTGTCGAAGATGGACCATCCGCTGGAGCCCAGTCCGGTCTATGCCCTGACGCTGGACGAACGTGAACGCATGTGGATCGGCACGCTCGCCGGTCTGGCGTATCACGACGGGCAGGCGGTGCACCGCGTCTGGCCAGGTGGGGATGCCAGCGGTATCAATGCACTGCAGTGGGTCGGGCAACGACTGTGGGCCTCCATGGATTCGGGATTGCGCTATATGGATGCCTCCGGCGCTTGGCATACGCCGAGCTGGGCATCGATGTTTGCGACGGGCAACCGTGTCTGGACGGTGGCCGATGCAGGGGATGGCGAATTCTGGCTGGGCACCGAGCAGGGGCTTTGGCATACCCGACCCGGTCATCCACCGATGCCGGTGAACAACGGCGACGACCCGTTGGTATCCAATCGACATGTCGCCACCATCTGGCGCAGTCCGCATGGTGGCATCTGGGTGCCGTTGCATGGTCGCGGCCTTGCCTACCTGCGTGAAGATTGGCGTCGTACGGCAGTCTTCAAGCAGGTGAACGATCAAGGCAAGGGGATCAGTTGCAGTCTTGCGCCAGCCAATCGTTCGGGCGGGCTGTGGCAGTTCGATAAAAACGGGCGGCTGCTGCGTTACGACACCTCGTCCGGTGCGCTGATACAGGCCGGTATCCAGCATGATGACCTGGGCGATATGGAGGTTTCATCAGCGCTGGAAGACAGCCGCGGGCAGCTATGGCTCGGTAACGGGCGCCATGCGTTATCGCGACTGGACCTGACCAGCGGCGAGCTGACCCATTTCAGCAGCGATGGGCCAGGCGAGGCTGTGCTCTGGCTTGGAGAGCCCGGTGACGGCTCTATCTGGGCCGCTTTCGAGCAGGTGATACAGCGGCGTGACCTGGCAACAGGGCGTGTTCTGGAGACCATTTCTCAAACGGATCTGCATGGTCTGCAGGAGGCAGTTCATTACCAGATCGGCACCGGGCCCGATGGACGCGTCTGGATCAGCGGAAGTGGCGGACTCCGTGCCTGGGACACGAGAACCCATCGATTTACGCGGCTGCCAGGACTGGATAGCGATTTCATTCAGCGCTTTGTCGTCCAGGATCAGAATCACGTCTGGCTTTACATCCCGGGAAGCATCGAGCACTGGGAGCTTCGTGGCGGAAGCTGGACACGGGTCCGTCGCATACCTGCTGCCGAAGGCTTTCCGGCCATGGACGCGTATGGTCTTGAACTGGATATGTACGGTCGCGTGTGGCTGGCCGGCGCGCGTGGCCTGTGGCGTATCGATCCGCGAACGGCACGCGCCAAGATTCGCAGTTTCGGTGCGCGCGATGGACTGACGAGCCAGGAGTTCAGTCGTCGCTGTTTGTTGATGTCCAATGACGGTGTCCTGGTCGGTGGGACCGCGGACGGGTTTACCTTGTTGATCGATACCAAGGCGCCTGACATTCCCTCGTTCACGCCGCAGATGCGTCTGGAGGCAGTAAGCGTCTTGCAGGCCGACAGACGTCGTGCGTTGCCGATCGGTGGCGGCTTCTCGCTGGCGCCGGACGATCGTCAGTTGCGCATTAACCTAAGGCTATTGTCGTTCGTCGATCCGATGGCAAATCACTACCGCACCCGGCTACAGGGCTTCGACACCGAGTGGGTTGAGCTCGGCGCTGCGGGCATGCGCGAGTTCTCATCATTGCCGCCGGGCAACTACGATCTGGAGATGCAGGGAATCGATCCGCTCGGCAATGCTTCGCAGGTGCAATCGCTGCGGTTTACGGTGTTGCCGCCCTGGTGGCGCAGCGAGGTGGGCATTGCGTTGATCTGCATGCTGGGTTTGTTGCTCGGTGCGCTGCTGGCCGCGGCCTATCGGCATCGCGTGCGCATGCGCGCGCAATGGCAGCTGGCGCAGCACAAGCGCGAGCTGGCCGAGCAGGCCTCGCTGGCCAAGACGCGGTTCCTGGCCACCTTGGGCCACGAGGTCCGCACCCCGATGACCGGGGTGCTGGGGATGAGCGAGCTGCTCTTGCAGACGCCGCTGGACGCGCGCCAGCAGGGCTATGCCGGTGCGATCCAGTCCGCTGGCAAGCATTTGCTGCGATTGGTCAACGATGCCCTGGACCTGGCCCGCATCGAGGCCGGCAAGCTGCCGCTGGATTACCGCGATTTCGATCTGCGGCAGTTGATCCGGCAGGTGGTGGAGTTGGTGCGCCCCAGTGCCGAGCAGAAGCAGCTGGCGTTCGAGTGCGACCTGGACGACGCGCTGCCGCCGGCCCTGCACGGCGATGCCAGCCGGGTGCAGCAGATCCTGCTCAACCTGTTGTTCAACGCGGTCAAATTCACCGAGCGTGGCAGCGTGCGCCTGCGCGTGCTGGCGGTGCCGCACAGTCCTGGCCAGGGGATTCGGGTCGAGGTGCGCGACACCGGCCCCGGCATGAGCGCCGAGCAGCGCGGGCGGCTGTTTCAGCGATTCGAGCAGGCCGAAGGCGCATTGACCCTGGCCCGGCATGGCGGTAGCGGGTTGGGCTTGGCGATCTGCCGTGAGTTGGCGGCGGCCATGGGCGGTGCGGTGAGCGTCAGCAGCGAACTGGGGCAGGGCGCGTGTTTCGTGGTGGAGCTGCCACTGGGTTGGGTGGCCGCATTGCCGATGGCGACAGCGGCGTCGGCACGTGCGGTGCCGGCCAGCGAGCAGGCACCGTTGCACCTGCTGCTGGTCGAAGACGACCCGACCGTGGCGCAGGTGATGATCGGCCTGCTGCAGACGCGCGGGCACCAGGTGACCCATGTGCTGCACGGTCTGGCCGCGTTGGCCGAGGTGAGCACGCGCAGCTTCGACGCCGGCCTGTGCGACCTGGACCTGCCCGGCATCGATGGCGCGGCGCTGGTGGCGCAGTTGCGTGCGCGCGGGGTGCGCTTTCCGATCGTGGCCGTCACCGCGCGCGCCGATGCCGATGCGGAGCCGCAGGCGATGGCGGCCGGGTGCAACGGCTTCCTGCGCAAGCCGGTGACCGGTGAGTTGCTGGCCACTGCATTGGCACGCGCGCTCGCCGACGCCGAGGATGCGCAGGGCGGCGGCACTCACGGTTAGAACGCCAGAGGCGGCAGAGCAGGTACAGTGAAGTCCGGCGCGGGAGTACGCGCAACCGTGCGAATGGCCGGGACAGGGATGACGATGAAGAATGGAGTGCTGTTCGTGCTTGCTGCGATGGTGCTGTTGATCGGCATGGATGCGGCGGCGGTGACCCAGATCGAGACGCCACGCATGCGCCGGTTCGGCCCGGCCGAGGGGCTGCCGTCGCGCATGGTGCTGGCGCTGACGCAGGACCGGCAAGGCTATGTGTGGGCCGCCACCAGCGACAGCCTGGCGCGCTATGACGGCATCGGCTTGCAGGTCTGGCAGCACGACCCGCATGTCGCCAGCTCGATCCGGCGAGCCACTGCGCATCCTGCTGGTGGAGGACGACCCGACCGTAGCGGAGGTGATCTGCGGCCTGCTGCGCGGGCGCGGCCATTGCGTGGTGCACGCTGCCCATGGTCTGGCAGCGCTGTCGGAGGCGGTCGACGGCGACTTCGACATCGCGCTGCTGGACCTGGATCTGCCCGGCCTGGATGGCGTGGCGCTGGCCGCTCAGCTGCGTCGACTGGGCCACGCCTTCCCGCTGCTGGCGGTGACCGCGCGCGCCGACGGCGATGCGGAACGACAGGCGCACAGCGCCGGCTTCGACGGGTTCCTGCGCAAACCGGTCACTGCCGACATGTTGATGGATGCGATTGCAGCGGCGCGAGCTGCGGCGCGCGTGCGCGAACAGTCCGCGTCCATGCCCGGGTGACCGGGTCCGCACGCGGGCCATGCGCGCCCTGCATCGCGACCGCACGTCTAGCCGGTCGCGGTGCAGCGCATGCGACGCACCGGCGAGGCGGTCGCGTGTTGCCAGCATGGTGCGCTGTCCTCACTATGGGCCCAAAGGAAACAACAACCGCATGTCGCCCCCCAACTGCCTTCCACGTCGCGTGCTGCCGGCCTCGCTGATGACGCGATGCATGCTGCTGCTGTGCCTGGTGGCGGCGTGCGTATGGCCGGTACATGCATTGGGCGGTGTCCCGGTATTGCCGCAGCCGCGTCAACTGACGGTGGCCGACGGTCTGCCGTCCAACGTGGTGTATGGCTTCGACGAGGATGCCAACGGCTATTTGTGGCTGGCCAGCAGCGATGGACTGGCGCGCTATGACGGCCGCAACTTCCGCATCTGGCGAATCGAAGATGGGCTGCGCGACAACCAGGTGTGGGCGGTGCACGTCGACAGGCACAACCGCGTCTGGGTCGGCACCGGGATGGCGGGTCTGGCCATGCTGGACCCGTCGCGGCATCGGTTCACCTTCTACGACGGCACGCGCTACCCCGCACTGCGCGGCGCAGCGATCTGGAACATCAAGTCCACCGACGACGGCAGCATCTGGTTCGGAACCGAAAGCAACGGGTTGTATCGGCTGCGGCCGGACGGGGCGCTGGACCACTTCGTGCATCGCGCCGACGATCCACGCAGCTTGCCCGACAACGCCATCTACCGGCTCGAGGTCGACACCCGCGGCGTGCTGTGGGTGGGAACCGCTGACGGCGCTGCGCACTGGACCGGCACGGATTTCGAGCGGCAGGCGGTTCCGCGCGGCACGTCGCAGATCATCACCCGGCTCACTGCCGACACCGACGGCAGCGTGTGGATAGGAACCGGTGACGACCAGCTGTTTCGACGCGATGCCGAGGGCTCGCTGCATCCGCATCAGTGGAAGGTGCCCGCCAAATTTCCGGTGCTCGGCCTGCTGCTGCGTGACCACGACGGCAGTTACTGGCTCGACACCATGGATGGGCTTGGCCACGCCATCGGCGAGGAGGTGAGCAACGTGCCGTTGTACAGCTTGGCGGCGCATGGTCGCATCCGTCCCAACTGGGAGTCGGCCTATCAGGATCGCGAAGGTGGCGTGTGGTTCGCCAGTCCCAACGGCGGGCTCTGGCATTTACCCTCGAACTGGCGCCGATTCGCAGTGGTGTTCAATTCCAAGGAGGACGGCAACCATGGCGGCAACCTGGCTATCCAGGCCGCAGCCAAATCCAGCGATGGGCGGTTCTGGCTGGTAGGAACCTCCGGTGCGCTCGAGCGGGTCGATCCTGCGGTGGGCAAGATGGAGCGCGTGTTGCCGACCTTGGGAGTGAGCAGTTGGTCCTACAGCGTGCTCGAAGATCGCAAGGGCCGGGTCTGGGTTGGCCATTTTGGAGAACTGGTCCGGTACGACCCGTCCAGCGGCGCGCTACGGCGTTGGAAGATGGCCGACGAGCAATCGCAGGGCGACGACCAGGATGAAACACTGGATGTAGCGATGGAAGCGCTGCAGCAGACCGCCGATGGACACATCTGGGTGCGCACCACGACCGGGCTGCAGGAACGCGACGAGGAGGGACGCGTGCTGCGCCGATTGCGGCGCGGCAGCCACGGCCTGGACTACGATGTGGTGGTGCACGATCTGCAGAACGGTCCCGACGGCGTGCTGTGGCTGGCTGGAAGTCAGGGCCTGCAGCGCTGGAATGCGGCCAGCGACCGCTTCGAGGCGATCGTCGGTGCGCCTGAAGAGCAGATCTTTACCTTTCGCTTCAGCGACAGTGGGGTCGCCTGGCTGGCCGGCCTGGGCAAGCTGCAGCGTTACCTGTGGAAAGACGGCCGCCTGCAGCACCTGGATACGGTCGGTGCCGAGCAGCAGTTTCCCGCGCTGGCGCCGCAAGGTCTGGTGATCGATGCCGATGGAGTGGCCTGGTTGTCGAGCATGCGTGGCCTGATCCGCGTCGATCCGGCCACACGTGGCGTGCGCGTCTTCGGCGTGCATGACGGGTTGCCCAACCCGCAGTTCGTGGCGCGCTCGCTGGTGCAATCTTCCAAGGGCATGATTGTCGGTGCCACCCCCGACGGGTTGGTGATCTTCGATCCCCGCGAGCTCAAGCCCAACGAGCACCGCGTTCCGCTGGTGATCGAGCGGGTAGGGCTGCGACGCGGCGAGAGCGGGCTGGATGTCAGTCATGTCCAGCCGCTGCAGATGCAGGACGGCGATCGCGACCTGCATATCGTGGCGCGCCTGCTGAGCTTTGCCGATTCAGAATCCAATAGCTACCGCTTCCGCCTCAGCGGCTACGACCCGGACTGGATCGACGTCGGTCCCAGTGGTGAGCGCCTGTTCTCACGCCTGCCCGCCGGGGACTACACGCTGGAAGTGCAGGGACGCACCGCCGATGGCATCTGGTCGGAAAGTCAGACGCTGCGCTTTCGGGTCATGCCGCCGTGGTGGCTGTCGCCCTGGGGTCTGACAGCGCTGGGGTTGCTGCTGCTCTGCATCATCGCCGCCGCGGTGCTGCTCTACCGCCGTCGCCTGCGCCGCCTGAACGCGTGGCAATTGGCGGTGCACAAGCAGGAACTGGCCGAGCAGGCGTCGTTGGCCAAGACGCGCTTTCTGGCCACACTGGGCCACGAAGTGCGCACGCCGATGACCGGCGTGCTGGGCATGAGCGAATTGCTGCTCAAGACCCCGCTGGATACCAAGCAACGCAGCTATACCGAATCCATCCGCCGTGCCGGCGCGCACCTGCTGCGGTTGGTCAACGACGCGCTGGATCTGGCACGCATCGAATCCGGGCGGCTGGAGCTGGATTTGCAGCCGTTCTCGGTACGCCAGCTGGTCGCCGAGGTCGAAGGCCTGATGGCACCGCTGGCGCAGGAGCGCGGGCTGCGTTTCAGCCTGGAAGTGGGCTTGCTGGGTGACATCACCGCCAGCGGCGACCCGACCCGCATCCGGCAGATCCTGCTCAACCTGCTCAACAACGCGATCAAGTTCACCGAGCGCGGCGTGGTGGGGCTCAAGCTGACCACATTGGGCTCGTACCAGGGCTTGCGCTTCGAAGTGGCCGACACCGGCCCTGGCATCAATGCCGACCAGAAGGCGCGTTTGTTCCAGCGCTTCGAACAAGGCGATGGTGCCAAGACCACCTCGCGCTATGGCGGCAGTGGCCTGGGCCTGGCGATCTGCCAGGAACTGGCGCTGGCGATGGGCGGGCATATCGAAGTGATCAGCCGGCTCGGGTCTGGCACGCGATTCGTCGTGGACCTGCCACTGCGCTGGGTCGCTTCCAATGCACCGCTGGGCGGCGAAGTGCCGCGCGCCAGCGCTGCGGTCGCTCCGCAGCGCATCCTGCTGGTGGAAGACGACCCGACGATTGCCGAGGTCATCGTTGGTTTGCTGCGCTCGCAGGGGCACTCGGTGGTGCATGCACCGCATAGCCTGGCTGCGCTCACCGAGGCCGCCGACAACACCTTCGACCTGGCGCTGCTGGATCTGGATCTGCCCGGATTGGACGGGTTTGCACTGGCGCGGCAACTGCGCGTGTTCGGTTACCAGATGCCGTTGATCGCGGTGACCGCACGCTCGGACGAGGCGGCCGAACCTGCGGCCAGGGAGGCAGGGTTCGAGAGTTTCCTGCGCAAGCCGCTGACCGGTGACATGCTGGCCGACACCGTTGCAGATGCGTTGCGAAAGGCGCGGCCCTACGATGGCGCCCGCTAATCCACCCGCACGACAGCGCTGCGGGAAGCCTGCGGCCTGGTGAGTGAGTGACACGACGGTTTGGCATCGATGCGAGGTGGCGATTATTTCGCCAGGCATCGGCCCTGTTCAGGGAGCAGTCGCCTTGCACGCCTGGCTGCGGAGCGCTGCAGCACTGATCAAGGCCAGCGGTCTCCCCTGTGCGCGCCGCGGCGAAACAGAGGGATGAGTCGCACACGCGCATGCGCGGGCTTGCCCATACCGCGCGTGGCCCGCACTATGCGCCGACTTGTTGTGAAACTCTCCCGGTGCGCCTCTCATCCCGCTTTGCCTATCGGCTGCATGCTGCGCTTTGCTTGTGCCTGTGGCTGATTGTGCTTCCGGCACAGGCGCGCATGCCGGCCACACCGGCGCCCGTCCAGCTGACGGTTGCCGACGGACTGCCGTCCGACACGGTCAATGACTTCGCCGAGGACAAGCAGGGCTATCTGTGGCTTGCCAGCGATGACGGGTTGGCCAGATTCGATGGCCGCAACTACCGCATCTGGCGAATGGAAGATGGCCTGCCCAGCAATGTGGTCTGGGCCGTCTATGTGGATGCCAAGGACCGGGTGTGGATGGGCTTCGAGGATGGCGGCGTCGGCTTCCTGGAAGCAACCACACGCACCTTCAAGCGGCTGGAAGATCCGCAGTTTCCGGAACTGCGCGATGCCATGGTGTGGGCATTGGCGCAGACACCGAACGGCGACCTCTGGATCGGGACCGGCAAGCAGGGGGTGTACCGCTATCGGGCAGACGGGCGCATGCAGCATTTTGCCGCCACCGGTGCCGATCCCAACAGCTTGCCGTCCGACAGCATCGTCAATTTCGAGGTCGCGTCCGATACGCTGTGGATCGGCACCTGGGGCGGACTTGTGCGGTGGGACGGTGAACGCATGCAGCGCGTGCCGCTCCCGGTCGCGGACCAGTCCGTCAACAGGCTCTACCTGGAATCGGGCGGAAGGGTGCTATGGGTCGCCGATCTGCTGGGCAACACGTTCCGGCTGGACACCGCTACGCACGCCACATCGCGTCCGTGGCAGATCGCTGCCACCGGACCGCAGGTAAGAGGTGTCTTGCTGCGTGACAGGCGCGGGCGTTACTGGTTGGACACCGACGCTGGTCTGGGCATCAGCAGTGGCGACGCGCCTATAAAAAAAGTGCCGATCTACAGTGCCTCGGCGCACGGGCTGGTCAATCGGAACTGGATCGCCTCCTATCAGGACCGGGAAGGGGGGCTGTGGTTTGCCAGCCTCGAGGGCGGGCTGTGGCATCTGCCACCGCGGTGGGACACCTTCGCGGTGTTCTCGCATCATGAGGATGATCCGCAGTCGCTCTCCAATCCGTCGATCGCTGCCATAGCGCCTTCGGCGTTGGGCGGTGTCTGGATGGTGGGGACGCGAGGCGTGCTGGAGTACTTCGATCCGCTGAGCGGAAAGGTGACGCGGCATCTGGCCAGGATCGATCCAAGGCGCGTCCCCGATACCATCTTCGAAAGCAGGCAGGGGATGGTCTGGATCGGCGTACAGGAAAGCCTGGTGCGCTACGACCCGCGCACGCGGCAGGTCAAGCGTTGGCCGCTGCTGCAGGATATCGATCCCACGGTCGACCCGGACAATGCGGGCAGGCCGGGCAAGATGGCCGAAGATGCACAGGGACGCATCTGGGTGGCGCTGATGACGCAGGGCATCCAGCTGTGGAGCGACGCGGGGCAACTGCTCAGGACGATCGACTACGGAACCCATGGGCTGAAGGCGCTGACCGTGCTGGACATGCGGATCGGGCCCGATGGACAGATCTGGCTGAGCAACAAGGCCGGCCTGTGGCGCTGGGACCCGAAAGCGGACCGCTTCGTTGCGGTGCCCGGCGCGGCTGCCCTGCCAACGTATGTGTTCCGCCTGGGAGATGGCGGCATCGTCTGGGTGGGGCTGGCCGGCGAATTGCGGCGGTATTTATGGGATGGCGCCCAGCTCAAGCACCTGGATACCGCAGGAAGGGAGCAGGAGTTTCCGAAGGTGGCACCGACCGGCATGGTGATCGACGCCGGTGGGGTGGCCTGGGTGTCCAGTCACCGGGGGCTGATTCGCGTCGACCCTGCCAGCAGGCTGGTACGCGTGTACGACGTGCACGACGGTTTGCCCAGCTCGCCCATGCAGATCGCCACGCTGGTGCAGGCCCGCACCGGCCAGATACTGGGTGGCACCTCCGATGGGGTCGTGGTGTTCGATCCGTCCACGATGCGGCCGAACGCACGCCGGCCGCAGCTGCTGATCGAACGTGTGGGCCTGCGCCGTGGCGAACGCAGCCTGGATGTCACCGGCACCACGCCGCTGCAGATGCAGGACGGCGATCGCGACCTGCACATCGTCGCGCGCATGCCCACCTTCACCAATCCCGAGTCCACCAGCTACCGCTTTCGCTTGAGCGGCTACGACCCGGACTGGATCGATGTCGGCTCCAGCGGCGAGCGGCTGTTTTCGCGCCTGCCCGCCGGACACTACACGCTGGAAGTGCAGGGGCGTACCGCCGACGGCATCTGGTCGGAAAGCCAGCAGTTGCGGTTCCAGGTGTTGCCGGCGTGGTGGTGGTCGCCCTGGGGCATGACCCTGTTTGGCCTGCTCGCGCTCAGTATTGTGATTGCCGCGGTGCTGCTCTACCGCCGTCGCCTGCGCCGCCTGAACGCGTGGCAATTGGCGGTGCACAAGCAGGAACTGGCCGAGCAGGCCTCGCTGGCCAAGACGCGCTTTCTGGCCACACTGGGCCACGAAGTGCGCACGCCGATGACCGGCGTGCTGGGCATGAGCGAATTGCTGCTCAAGACCACGCTGGATACCAAGCAACGCAGCTATACCGAATCCATCCGCCGTGCCGGCGCGCACCTGCTGCGGTTGGTCAACGACGCGCTGGATCTGGCACGCATCGAATCCGGGCGGCTTGAGCTGGATTTGCAGCCGTTCTCGGTACGCCAGCTGGTTGCCGAGGTCGAAGGCCTGATGGCACCGCTGGCGCAGGAGCGCGGGCTGCGTTTCAGCCTGGAAGTAGGTTTGCTGGGCGACATCACCGCCAGCGGCGACCCCACTCGCATCCGTCAGATCTTGCTCAACCTGCTCAACAACGCGATCAAGTTCACCGAGCGCGGCGTGGTGGGGCTCAAGCTGACCACGTTGGGCTCGTACCAGGGCTTGCGCTTCGAAGTGGCCGACACCGGCCCTGGCATCAATGCCGACCAGAAAGCGCGTTTGTTCCAGCGCTTCGAACAAGGCGATGGTGCCAAGACCACCTCGCGCTATGGCGGCAGTGGCCTGGGCCTGGCGATCTGCCAGGAACTGGCGCTGGCGATGGG
>NZ_JSZE01000138.1 GCF_000802365.1 Xanthomonas cannabis pv. cannabis | reverse complement strand
CGCGCGCGGCCAGGGCCAGCAGCAGCGCCAGCAGCACCACGGTGAAGGCCAGCCACACCGGATGGTGCGAGAAGTACCAGCGCAGCCAGGTCGGCAGCGGCAGGTGGCCCACGTAATAGGTCTGGTTGCCGACCAGGCTGGTGACCTTCTTCTGCTGCAGCACCACCACGCTGCCCTGGAAGTCCTTGAGCAAGGTCGGGTCGAACCAGGCATCGAACAGGCGGCCCATGTTGGCGGGGTCTTCGGTCTGGAACGCGACCACGCTGCGACCGGATTTGAGCGGCGATTCGAAACCCATCAACAGCACGTCGTCGGGCTGCGGCTGCAATGCGATCTCGCTGGTGGTGGGCAGGTCGGTGCGGCGCGCATCGAAGGACAGGAAACCGGGCAGTTTTTCGAACAGCCAGTCGGTCAGGCCGATGCGTCGGCTCTGCCCGTCCTGGCTCACCGGGAGCTGCGCGCGCCACTGCTTGAACAACGGCTGCGACTCGGCGCTGCCGAGCAGCAGCAGATCGCGGTCGGCGTGCTGCTGCACGGCGCTGGCGGCGATGATCTGCGCATGCAGCGCCGGGTAGCCGGTGGAGGCCCCGAAACGTCCGAGCAGGGTCAGCACGTTGCCCAGATTCTGGTCGCCCGGATTGTCGGGCAGCACGATCGCCGACTCGGACAGGTCGGCCAGGCGCGTGAACGGGTAACCGGCATTGGCGAAGGCCGCCAGGTTGGGCATCGCCATGTAGTGATGGAAGCCGCTCAGGTCGATGGTGGAATCGGCATCGATCGCGCCCGACACGTCGCGGAAGGAGTTCTTGCACGCCTCGCCCTGCGGGCGATCGAAGAAGAAGTGGAAACGCAGCTGGCTATTGGCCGAAAACGCGCCCACCGGCAGCGTCAGGTCCTGATGCACCGGCATGCTGCCGCGCGTGCCCAGGCTGTTCCACCAGCGCATCGGCGTGGATTCGGCGAAGGGGCGGCCGGTCAGCGGCAGCGTGGTCACGAACGACCGGTTGATGCTGACATTGAGCGCGGACTTGTTGTCTGCCTCCGGCACCGTGTAGCGGTATTTCAAGGCCACCGGAATGCCGTCGCGCTCCCACACGAACAGGTCCGGCGGCAGCTGCAGGCCAACCCGGATCAGGTCCGGGTGATAGCCGGTGACGTTGAGCGCGCCGGGCTGGCTGACCAGATCGCCGAAGCGTACCGGGCGCTCGCTGGAGACCCACTTGGGCGCATCGTAGGGCTGGCGCGGCGCCGGCGCGGACAGCTCGCCGATACGCGCCACCGCACCACTCAACGGCGCGTGCAGCGCCAGCGCCGTGGCCGCGCGTTGCAGGTCCTCGGTGTTGCGGCCAAGCACCAGCAACAACTTGCCGTTGGGATCGGTGGGGTTGGCCACCACCGCTACCGTCGCGCCACGGATATCGGCCACACCGCTGTCGGCGGTGGCGAACTGCGCAGGCAAGGTGTCGGGCGTGGCGAAGACCACCGCGTTGCCGGTCGCCGGCAGACTGGTGGTCGATGCCGGAAACACCGCGCCGCGATAGCCGGCCAGGGTGCCGAACCACGAGGCCACCGTGCCGGCCGCCTGCAGCGTGGCCAGGTCCGGCTGCTGCGGAAAGTAGAACGGCAGCTCCAGCCGGCGCGTGTCGCGCACATCGAAGAACGGCACCGGCAGCAACGCCAGGTTGTTGGCCAGCGCCAGCGGCGTGGTCGTCAGCGACAGGCTGGTGGCCGCATCCACATTCGCCCACAGGCTGCTGTGGTCCGGGTCTTCGCACTCGCGCGTGTAATGGCCGATCAGCTGCAGGTTGAGCTGGTTGTAGTCGGTGATCAGGCGCGGGTCGATCGGCAGATCGACCGAGAGCAACTTGCCGGCATTGGCCTTGTCGGCGGGCAAGGTCGCCACGGTCACGCCGTTGACGGTGACCTTGACGTGCGACAGGTCCGGCAACAACGACGGCGAGTAGCTGTATCGCAGATTGAGCGTGGCGGCGGTGACGATCTCGTCGCTGCGCACGCTGAAGGGCACGCCGGCACTGCCCTGCACACCACGCAAGGTGATTTCGTAGTCGATGCCCAGATCGCGCAGCGAGGCCGCGCGCGTGCTGCCGCCTGCCAGCGGCGCCAGTGCGGCAGGTGCCAGCGGCGCTGCGGTGGCGGCCTGTGCAGTGCTGCCGGCCGGTCCGTCGGTGGAGGTGGGCGCAGCCTGCTGTGCTTGCGCCAGGCCCGCCAGCAACGTCAGCGCGCAGGTCAACAGCGGCGGAGAAATTCGCATCAGTGGCTTCTTGGCAAGGGAAAGGGAAACACCAGGCATCACGCTCACGACTCCAGATCCACTGCACGTGCCGGGCGGAAGCCCTGGCGTGCGCTGTCGGCCATATGCCGGCCCAGGCGCCCGAACCCGCGCGCGCTGGCGGCCAGCACCTGGCCCATCGAACGCCAGAACGAATCGCGGTCGTGCTGGCCCCATTGCGACAGCCAGATGTCGGCGCGCGCAAAGGTCGATGCCACCAGCCAGCGCTCCTGTTCCATCGACATCGCGGTGAACTGGATGCTGACCTGGCCGTCGCGGTCCTGGCGCACCACCGCCGGCAAGGTCTGCTCCACACCGCGGTGGCTGAGGCCGATCTGCACCGCCGACCCGGGCTCGATCGGCTGCGGCTGCGCGAGCTTGATCGCCATGCCGCCGGTGGAAAAATTCACCGAACGGCTCGGCAACACGCTGCCGTCGGGCAGATACAGGGTGACCGGGATATCCAACGGCACCCGATGCGCGCTGCGCACCTGGCGGGTTTCGCTGGCGGTGGCGATCGTGGCGCCCAGCAGCACCATGTTGTAGAGCGTCCAGGCCAGGTTGAACCAGATGGTCTGCTGCTCGCCGCTGTCGCCGACATACACCAGACGCAGCACGCCGGCCACCACGCCGGCCAGGTTGAGCAGCAGCAGGAACAGATAGGGCTTGGCGATCTGCGCATCGAAATAACTGCGTGCCACCAGCCCGCCCTTGGGGGTGACGTTGAACTTGCCCAGCTTGGGATTGAGCAAGGCGACCAGCGTCGGGCGGAAGATGTACCAGGCCAGCGTGGTCTCGTACACCTCGTTCCACAGCAGGTGCCGAAAGCGGCTCTGCACACGCAGGTTGGTCAGGTTGGCCTGCAGAAGGTGCGGCAACGCGTAGGCCAGGATCATCAGCGCCGACGCCTGGATCACGTGCGCACCGAAGAACAGATAGGCCAACGGCGCCGTGAGATAGATGATGCGCGGCAGCCCGTAGAAAAAATGCAGCATCGCGTTGAGGTAGCACAGCCGCTGCGACAGTTTGAGCCCGCGCCCCAGCAAGGGATTGTCGATGCGTGCAATCTGCGCCATGCCGCGCGCCCAGCGGATGCGCTGCGCCACATGCCCGGACAGGCTCTCCGTTGCCAGACCTGCGGCCTGCGGCACCGCCAGATACGCGGTGCGATAGCCGCGGCGCTGCAGCTTGAGCGCGGTATGCGCATCTTCGGTGACGGTTTCCACCGCCACCCCACCCACTTCTTCCAGTGCGCTGCGCTTGATCACCGCGCACGAACCGCAGAAGAACGTGGCGTTCCACTGGTCATTGCCATCCTGCAGCAGCCCGTAGAACAGCTCGCCCTCGTTGGGCACCTTGCCGTGCGTGTCGAGGTTGCGCTCGAATGGATCGGGCGAGAAGAAATAGTGCGGCATCTGCACCAGTGCCAGCCCGGTATCACGCAGGAACCAGCCCATCGCCACCTGCAGAAAACTGCGGGTGGGAATGTGGTCGCAGTCGAAGATGGCCACATATTCGCCACTGCATTTCTTCAACGCGGCATTGATGTTGCCGGCCTTGGCATGCGCGTTGTTGGTGCGGGTGACGTAGTTGATGCCGACCTCGGCGCAGAAATCGCGGAACGCGTCGCGGCGGCCGTCGTCGAGCAGATGGATGGTGATCTTGCCAGCCGGCCAATCGATCACGCTGGCGGCCAGCACCGTGGTACGCACCACCGACAACGGCTCGTTGTAGGTGGGGATAAACACGTCCACGCTCGGCCACAGGCGCTGGTCGGCCGGCAGCGGCACCGGCTTGCGATCGAGCGGCCACAGCACCTGGAAGTAACCCAGCACCAGGATCACGAAGGCATACAGCTCGGCGCCGAGCAGGCCCAGCCCGAGGATGAAGTCCCCTGCACTGCCCAGGCCCATGGTCTGGGACATGCGCCACCAGATGTAGCGGCACGACACCGCCAGCGACATGCCCATCATCATCAGGACGACCACGCGCCCGCCGCGCTTGCGTACCGCCAGCGCCACGGCAAACAGCACCCCGGAGAACACCAGCTGCTGGGTGACGTCCATCGGCACGGCTACCACGAAGATCAGCAGCAGGGCGCCCAGCAGCCACAGCGCCCAGGTTGCCAGCGTGGGCAGCGGCGGGACGGAACGACGGTGGGCAACGGTCATCGGGCAATCCAAAAAAAGAACATGGCAGACGTGCGGTACGGCAGCGGGATACGCGCGCTACGCGTGCCGGGCGTTACGGGGAGGCAGGCATCAACGCGAACGCAGGCGCTTGAGCGGGCTATGCGCGTTGCTGCGGGCGTCGGCCTGCAGCAGGCGCTGGAACAGCTGCTCCAGTGGCGTCTGCGCAGGCCGCGGCGGCGATGGCAGGCCCTGTGGGCCGGGCTCATCGCGCTGGCGCAGCTTGCGTAACGGTGCCAGCGCATCGCTGCGTTGCTGGCTTGCGGTCTGTTCCGCCGCCACAGCTGCTTGCAACACCGCTGACGGCGGCGCAGCAGGAGGCGTGCCGGTTGCCGGTACAGCTGGCGACGCCGGCGCCGGCGGCGCTACCGCATCGCTCGCATCCGGCGCCGCTGCGCCAGCGACCGGCGCGCCGGCAGGCAGGCCGCCGGGTTTGCGCGGCGGCAACTGGGGATAGGCGAAATCCTGGTACCCCTGACTCGCCTGCGTCCCCAGACGTGCGAACAGGCCGGACACATCGTCGTGTCCCGGTGTATTTCTGGTGTTCTTTGGCGCCATCACATTCTCCTTGTCCGATGACCGCTGTTCATGGCGTCCGCGCCAGCACCATCAGGCGCAGGTCGACGCTCTCTCCCGGCACGGCCTGTACGGACAGGCCCGCCAGCATCCCCAGTTGCTGGAACCAGCCTTCGTAGACGCCCTGCAGGAATCCGTCGCTCCAGGCGGCGCCATCCAGCGCCACGCCCAGCGGCGCACCGGCATGCCGGATCTGCACATGGTCGGCGTGCTCGTCCATCGCGCACTGGCCCCAGTCGCAGCCGTCCCAGATCGCGTTGGCGGCCTGTTGCACCTCGGCCAGCGCATTGCAGGGCGCCAGCCTGTGCTCGCGCGCAAACCGACGGCCGATCCGCGCCATCAACGTGGCCAGATCGTGCTCGGGCAACTCGGCGCCGAACTCCTCGGCCATGGCGCGGACGAAGCCCAGCCACTGCCGGGAGCAGGCACGCGCGCGGTACAGCGATAACGGGTCGAGTGCGGGCATCAACGGACTTCGCAAGATGGGACGTCAGAAGCAACCGTCGCATCAATTGTGATGGCGGCGTGATGCCAATGTTAACGTCAGCCAACGTGCAAGCGCGATGGGGTTCTCATTTTTTCTGGCGATTCCCCTACACCAGGGTGGGCTGTCCACCCTTCTCCCTGCCGGCCGGCGTCACCTAGTGACGCGCGGTGCCACTGTCGTCGGGCATCGGCGGCAGGCCGAACACATCGCGCAGATAGCGCAGGTAGCCAACGTCCTCGCACATGCTCTTGCCGGGCGAGTCGCTGAGCTTGGCCACCGGTTGGCCGTTGCAGCGGACCATCTTGATCACGATCTGCAACGGGGTCGGCCCCAGGTCGTTGGTCAGGCTGGTGCCCACCCCGAAGGCCAGCCGGCAGCGCGTGTGGAAGTGCTGGTAGAGCTGCATCACCTTGTCGATATTGAGGCCGTCGCTGAACACCAGCACCTTGGTCCGGGGATCGATGCGGTGCGCCTGAAGGTGCGCGATCACCCGCTCGCCCCATTCGAACGGGTCGCCGGAATCGTGGCGCATGCCGTCGAACAGCTTGCAGAAGTACAGGTCGAAATCGCGCAGGAACGCATCCAGCCCCACCACATCCGACAGCGCAATGCCCAGGTCGCCGCGGTATTCGCGCGCCCACGACTCCAGCGCTGCCACCTGCGAATCGCGCAGCCGCGGCCCCAGCGCCTGAAACGCCTGCAGGTATTCGTGCGCCATCGTGCCCAGCGGGGTCAGCCCGTAATGCTTGGCGAAATACACGTTGCTGGTGCCCACGAACTGCTCGCCCAGCCCGTCGCGCAGCAGTGGCAACAGCTCGCCATGCCAGTGCCGCGAATAACGCCGCCGGGTGCCGTAATCGGCGATCTTGCAGCCCGCCGGCATGCTGCGCAGGCTGCTGACCTTGGCGCGCAGGCGGCTGCGGCCTTCCTCGAAATCCGGCTCGGAGGTGTTGCGAAACCACACCTCGTTGATGATCGCCAGCAGCGGTACTTCGAACAGGATGGTGTGCAGCCACGGGCCACGGATGGTCAGCTCGATCTCGCCCGGATGGGTGGTCGATGCCGACAGCTGCAGATACTTGCGGTCCAGATGGAACAGCGCCAGAAAGTCGGCAAAGTCCGGCTTGATGAAGCGCAGGCTGCGCAGGTAATCCACCTCGTCTTCGCGCAGGCGCAGCCGGCACAGCGCATCGATCTCGCGCGACATCTCATCGATGAACTGCGCCAGGTTCACGCCAGGGGTGCGGCACTTGAAGCGGTACTCCACCTGCGCGGCCGGGTGCTGATGCAGCACCGCCTGCATCACGGTGAATTTGTACAGGTCGGTGTCGAGCAGCGAATGGATGATCATGCCGCCGGATTATGCCCGCAGCGGCGCTGGCGGGACGTGCAAGGCCGCCAACGCTCCGGCTGCCACGCGCACGCGCCCCGCCCAGCGTGCCAACCATCGGCTGTTGCCGCCGCTGCCACAGGCAGCTGCGCGCCAAGCCTCCCACTCGATCCACTGCCGCGACGCCGTCCGCAGGCGCAGCTGGGCGCCTCAGCGCGCCAGCACCTGCTGGGCCGGCTTGCCTTGCACGGTGAAGTCGCTGTCGCCAGGGCCGCCGGCCTTGGGGTCGGTGTACCAGCACCACAGCGCAATCCCGTCGATGCCATGCGCCTGCAGCACCTTGCGCCATTGCTGCAGCACCTGCAGCTGCAGCTGCGTATCCACTGCGGCGGCACGTTGCTCCGGGCTCTCCCACGGTGCGGCCAGGCTGCCACGTGCCGAGCGCAGGCCCAGCTCGGCCACCCACACCGGCTTGCCGACGCGCTGGCCCAGCTGCTGCAGGCGCTGCGCGGCGGCGTTCATTTCCGCCGTGCGGGCATCGCCCGCCTCGGACAGGCGCGGATACAGGCTGGTGCCGACCGCATCGAACAGCGACCAGTAACGGAAGCTTTCGGCATGTTCCATGCCATCGGCCACGTACAGCAGCTTGCCGTGGTAGACCTTGCGTACCGCAGCCACCAGCTCGGGCCAGTGCGGCGCGTCCTGCAGCTTGCGCAGTTCGGTGCCGACCACTAGCGCCTCGGCGTGTTCGTCTTCGGCCAATTGCGCCAGCGGCAGCAGCGCCCGTTGATACGCCGCAAACCAGGCGGCCTGATCACCGGGCGCCACCTCGCCAGCCCAGTGACCGGGTATCCAGACATGCACCTTGAGCGTGGGCTGCAAACCGGAACGCTGGCTCTGCCGCAACGCAGCGCGCATGGCCTCCAGGCTGCTGTCGCTGCCCAGGACCGGGTCACTGGAATGCGGGGTCGCCTGCCACACAAAGGCCACCAGCAGCGCCTTGCTGGCACCGGTGCCGGCCAACGCATCCAGCGATTGCGCGGCGGCGGCGCTCTGCCACGGCGCATTGGCCGACACCTTGACGTTGGCGCCCATCCACATCGGCGCGGCTGCATTGCAGCCATTGGCAAGCAGGCACACCGCCAGCACAGCGGCGAGCGTCAGAACGCGCTTGAACATGCCGCAGACGCCTCGGTGGTCGACGCTGTCGTGCCCTGCACGCATGTGCTGCCCTGCACGCTTGCATTGCCGGGTTGCGGCTGCGCCACCGTCGCCGTGGCAGGGCCCGCCAGCCCCGTCGGTGCGCTCGCCACCGGTGCGGCCGCCGCGGTGAGCACGGCATCGGCCCCTACCCGCGGCGTTGCAGGCGCGGCTGCCGACGGCGTCGCTGCGGGCCTGACCGGCAGCGATACCGGCGCGGCGATGACGACCGCCTCACCTTGCAGCAGCGACTGCTCGTCGGCAGGCGCCGCACGCAGCCAGCTGCCCCAGCCCGGCGGCTGCACCCAGGCCGCACCGACCAGACCAAGCAGCAACAAACCGGCTGCCTGGGTGCGCTGGTCGGACTGCAGCGCGCGCAGCAACAACGCCGCCGGCACCCACAGCAACAACAAGGCGTCGAACCCGGCCCAGCCGAACGCAAACGACAGCGCCGCCGCGCAGATCACCGTGCCGGCGCTGGCGATGACGCCGCGCGCCAGGGCACCACTGCGCGTGCGCACCACCAGTGCCAGCACCGGGAAGCAGACCACTGCGGCCACGCCCCAACGCACGGCCGGCAGCCAGTCCTGCGCCTGGGCGGCCAGCGGCAACGGCAGCGGATCTGCGGCCTGGCCGATGCTCGACAGCGTCGGCCACGGCGCGTTGAACACGGTCAGATTGACGTAGGCCCACATGCCGACCAGAAACACGAACGGCAGATAGCACACCAGATAGAACGAGCCGGGCGCCTTGCGCAGCATCTGCGGCGGCATCACCAGCAGCAGCCACGGCGCCACCATCGTCGACAACGCCAGGGTCTGCAGATCCAGACACAGCAGGATGCACAGCCACCCGGCGATGCGCAGGTAGGTGAACGCTTCCACCGGCGCCTGCAGGCGGCGCAGCGTGCGGCACAGGCCGTAGAACGCCAGCAGGCCCACCGCCTGGCTGCCGCCCGCCGCGATCGGCAGCAGGAACAGCGGGTTGCAGCCCACCAGCAGGGTCAGGCCGCTGGCCCAGCCACGCCCGAACACGCCCGCCAGATCGCGCCATAGCAGCGACAGGAACAACGCGTTGGCGGCGACCGCCAGGAACGGCCAGATCTGGAACGGCAGATTCCAGCTGTGCAGGGTCAGATCGAGCGCCCACGCCAGCAGGCCAGTTGCCGGCAAGCCAGCACCCGGCGCACTGGTCGGCGCTGCGGTGCCGACCGACTGCAGCAGCAACGGCTGGCTCAGCAGCGACAATGCCACCACGGCTACCAGGAACGCCGGCAGCCCGCTTTCGCGACGCGGCGTTACCGAGTCACTCTTCGAGTGCGGCGCGGCGTTCGTTTTCCGAATGCTTGCTGATGCCATGCGTGGTCTTCTCCCAGTAGAACGGATTGTGGATCAGCTGCCAGAGCCCCTTGTAGGCAGCGATCGACTGCAATGCCCAGTACAACGGCACCGTCAACGCGTACGGGGCCAACTTGAAGTAGTCGCGTTTGAACGCCGCCACCAGCGTGATGTAGATGAAGAACGCGTTGGCCAGCAGCAGATTGACCAGCGATACCGCGCCCAGCCACGGCGGGAAGAAGCGCTCGAACATGCTGGTGCCGGTGAGCAGCCACACCGTATACAGCGTCCACAGTACCGGCACGCCCAGTGCGGTGAAAAAACCGCCACCGATAAAGAACTGAAAGCCCCAAAACCCCTTGAACCCGGTGCTGCGATACAGATGCACCGGGTCGCGCATGTGCACCAGCCAGGTCTGCATGTAGCCCTTGAGCCAGCGCGAACGCTGCCGGATCCAGTTGGGAATGCTGACGTTGGCTTCTTCGAACGTGGTGGAATTGACCACGTTGACGCGGTAGCCGGACTGGATCAGCCGCACGCCCAGGTCGGCGTCTTCGGTGACGTTGTACGGGTCCCACGCGCGCACCTGGCGCAACACATCCAGACGGAAGTGATTGGAGGTGCCGCCCAACGGAATCGGGATGCGCAGGTATTCCAGCGCCGGCAGGTAGAAGTCGAACCAGAGCGTGTATTCCAGCGTGAACATCCGCGTCAGCCAGTTTTCGTCGGCGTTGTAGTAATTCAGCCGCGCCTGGATGCACACCACGTCCTTCTCGGCCTTGCGGAAGGCCGCCACCACGCGCTTGAGCTGATCCGGCTCGGGCTTGTCTTCTGCGTCGTAGATGGTGAGCAGTTCGCCGCGCGCAAAATGCAGCGCGTAGTTGCAGGCCTTGGGCTTGGTCTTGGGCTGCGAGGGCGGCACCCGGATGATTTCGAAGAACGCTTCCAGGCCGAGCTTCTTGGCCGCTTCGATGGTCTCGAAGTCGTCGGCTTCCAGCACCAGTTTCACGTCGAGCTTGCTGATCGGGTAATCCAGCTTGCGCAGCGCATTGGCCAGGATCGGCAGGACTTCCGGTTCCTTGTACATCGGCACCAGCACGGTGTAGACCGGCAGGTCGTCGTCGCGCAGCGCGGCCACTTCGTCTTCGGTGACCTTGATGTCGATGCGGTGGCGTGAGCCGAACCACACCAGCAGCAGCTTCAAACCGAAGGTCGCCAGAAAGCCCAGCGCCACCAGCACGTTGATGGCGATCAGGGCCGGCACCGGGAACACCACCATCGCGATCAGCAACGCCGCGGCAATCGCCCACAGGGTTTGCTTCTGCCCGCGCGTCACCACCTGGCGTGCCGAATAGGTCGGCGCATGCGCAGCCAGCAGGTTCAGCGCGTTGTCGGTGAGCTGCTCGTCGGCGTGGCGCTGCAGGCTCCAGATGATGTCGAACTTGGCGGTGCCGACAAAGCGCACGTCTTGGCCGTAGTGCGCGCGCGCCCAGGCGAACAGCGCCGGGTCGGGGTCGGCCACGGCCAGCACCAGCACGCCGTCCTCGCGCCGCCAGGGCAGCAGCAGGCGCTGAGCGTAACTGTCCAGATCGCCGGCAGTGAGCAGCGCCGGATCCGGCGGTTGCTGCACCAGGTCGATGAATTCCAGCCCGAAGTGCGCGGCGACGATGGCGTAGAAGCGCTGCGCCGGCACCCCGCGCTGGGCCAGGATCACATCGCCCAGGCGCGAGTTCCAGCGCTGCTGCAGCGCCAGCGCCGCGCGCAGCTGTTCGTCGGTGATGACGCCCGCCGACACCAGCGCACGCCCCAGCAGGCCGCGTTCGCGGCCGATATCCGGCACCCGTCCCAGCGCCTCGCTCTCGCAGCTGACCGTCATGGGCAGGGCGTCCTCAGAAACGCCACCAGGCGGCCACGAACGGCCCGCCTGCGGCAGCAGTGTTGCGCCCCATCACCGGCTGCTGGTAGCCCAGCTGCCACTGACTGCCGCCCGGGGCGGTGTACAGCGTGGACAGCTGCAGCTTGGTCAGGTCGTAGTTGGTGCCGGTGGCGACGAAACCCACGCCGCCCGCAGAGCCTGCGACATCGAAGTTGTTACGCCCGTTGCCCAGCCCCTGGATGACGTTGAGCTCGCCGAGCAGCAACCAGCTCGGGGTCAGGCTCAGACCGGTGGAGGCATCCACGCGCACCTCGTCGGAGGCCGCACTGCCACGCAGGCGCACCGCGCCACCCAGATCGACATAGCCGTTGCGGCCGCCCAGCGTGTACCCGCGGCCACGGCTGTAACGCAGCTCCAGCCCGTAATCGCCCAAACCCAGCGCAGGATCGGTGTTCGCCTGGGGATTGTTCGGGTGGTAGGTCTTGCTGCGGCCATACGCCGGGATGCTGACCAGCCCCTGGACCGAGCTGCGCCAGACATCGTCCGGCGCGCTCGGCAACGCATAGCGCAGGCCGATTTCCTGATCGGCAAACCCGGTGGTGCTGGTCTGCTGGCGGCCGCGGCCACTGTCGTGGCTGCTGAAACCGACATCGCTGAAATAGAAATTGCCGATGACGCTGAGCCTGTCGGTCAGCCCATGCTCGACGTAGACATTCAGCTGGTCCTGGCGGCTACGCCCGTTCCCGTCGAATTGCTGGCCGTCACCGAAGGTGGTGCGGTGATGGCTGTCGTCGAACCACCCGCGGCCATCGCTATGCAGCGCCTTGACGATCACCAGCGTGTCGCCCTGCGGTTGCGTCCAGGCGCCGGCGAGCGCAGCGCCCGGCAATGTGGCCAGCGTGCAGCCCAGCGCCAGCGCCGACAGCGCGGCCAGCGGCTTGCGGCCGAGGGAACGAAAAGAGGCCGACGGCCGGGAAACCGGACTGGACTGTGCGGGGATAAGGCACGACTGTCGTACCCGCGCGCGCGGGTCGATCTGTAAGGACATTTGTACGTTTCCTGATGGGGGACCCGTTAGGGACAGGAAGCACTGACTGGATCACACTTCGCCGCGCAACGTATCACAGTTACGACTGGCTCCCCATCACGGATTTATCACTAATTTAACAGACCGCGCGTCATGCCCGACGCACCAACCGCGGTAGCTGCGCGGCCGCATGCGCCCAGATCGCCAGCCACACGCCGACCCGGGTCAGCGGCCCGCGCTGGGCGGCTTCGAACTTGCGGAAATAGCGCCACAGACCGCGGTGTTTATGCCATTCAACGAAGTACGGGCGGGCTCGGCTGGAGACGCCGCGCACATGCACCACCTGCAGATCGTTGGCCACCGCGACCAGCGCGCCGGCCTGACGGGCACGCCGGCACAGGTCCAGATCCTCGGCATGCAGCCGGTAATGTCCGTCCCAGCCGTCCAGCCGGTCGAACAGGCTGCGCTGCATCAGCATCAGCGCACCGGAGATTGCATCGACCGCCTGCAGCGCCTGCGACGGGTCGGCCGGCATCGCCAGCTGGGCGGCGGCACGCGGCGCGCGCAGCATGGCGGCAAAGTCGGGGTCACGGCGGCGCACTGCGGCGTCGGGGCGGCCCTGTTCGTCCACCTGCTCCACGCCCAGCAGCACGGCAGCATGCCCGGCCGCGCGCGCGCACAACTGCACCAGGGTGTCGGGCTCGACCATCAGATCCGGGTTGATGAACACCAGCCAGGGCGCCTGCGAGTCGCGCGCGCCCTGGTTGCAGGCGGTGGCAAAGCCGGGGTTGTCCGGGTTGGCGATGAAGTGCACGCGGGCGTCGGCCAGCGCGTGCCGCTGCACCACGTCCAGGGTGTCGTCGCTGGAGGCGTTGTCGACCACCCGGATCTCGCTGATGCCCTGGGCCGCGCGCAACCGCGACAGGCAGGCATCGATGGTGCTGCTGCTCTGGTAGGTGACGACGACGGCGGCGATCTGGACTGGAGTCATGCGGTCATTATCCGGTGCGGGGCCACCGCCGCGCCATCGCGTGTGGCGTCCCAGCATGGCGGCGTGCCGCAGCAGCAGGCATACTGCGCGCCCGACAGCCGCCACGCGGCCTGCGTCGGCGCCGTCCGCGGCACCCCCACTTGATCCTCAGAGATGACGGCCAGCGACCTTCCGGTTTCGCGCTGCCCTTTCATTCCATGCAGTGCGACCGCCTGATGGCGCCCGCCCTGCACCGACGGCCCGGCAGCGCCGTCCGCAATGCCGGCACAC
Source organism: Xanthomonas cannabis pv. cannabis (assembly GCF_000802365.1). Taxonomy (GTDB): domain Bacteria; phylum Pseudomonadota; class Gammaproteobacteria; order Xanthomonadales; family Xanthomonadaceae; genus Xanthomonas; species Xanthomonas cannabis. Next base: position 2,560 of record NZ_JSZE01000138.1, on the reverse strand, counting down.
GCGCCGGGCCCGTCGGATCGGCCTCACCCCGTTGGTCTATACCACTCGATCTCCCCATGGCTTGCGCGTGGAGCCTGCAGCCGTGAACGCGCCGCATCAGGTCCATGGCATGAGCCTGGCGCTGGCGCCGCCCGACTGGCCGGCACTGACCCTGGAGGAAATCCGGCGCGTGCTGCAGCGCCTGCCCACGCTCGACGATGCGCAGGACGTGCAGTGGCACAGTGCGCGCCCGTTCTCTGCCGCCGCCCGCGTGGAAACCGCCACCGGGCCGGTGATCGTCAAACGCCACCATCGCCGCGTGCGCAGCGTTGCCGCGTTGCGCGAGGAGCACGCGTTCATGGCGCATCTGCGCCGGGCCGGCGCGCCGGTGGTCGAGGTGCTGCACGCGGCGGACGGCCAGACCGCGTTTGCCCACGACGCCTGGGTCTACGAAGTGCAGCGCGTCGGTGCCGGGCACGACTTGTATCGCGATGCGGTGTCGTGGACGCCGTTCATCGACACCGCCCACGCACACGCCGCCGGCGCGGCGCTGGCGCAGCTCCACCGCGCTGCGCGGGGCTTCGCTGCACCAGCGCGTTCCAGCGCCGTGCTGGTTGCCAACCTGCGGGTGTTCGCGCAGGCCGAGCCACTGCCGGCGCTGCAGCGCGCCCTACCGACACGGCCGCATCTGGCTGCGGCCCTGCACGGGTATCCCTGGCAGCGTGACCTGGCCACCCACGTGCTGCCCTGGCATGCACGTGCCTGGCCCTTGCTGTCTGCACCGGGTGCCATGCCGCCGCTGTGGACGCATGGCGATTGGCACGCGTCCAACCTGCTCTGGAACACCGACCACGGCGCCACCAGGGTCAGCGCGATCTTCGATTTCGGATTGAGCGATCGCAACAGCGCGCTGTTCGATCTGGCCACGGCCATCGAACGCAACCTGATCCCGTGGCTGCACCTGGACATCGGCGCACGCGCGCAGCCCGAGCTGGCGCAGCTGGATGCATTGCTGGATGGCTACGCAGCGCATTGCCCGCTCGGTGCCGCGCAGCTGCGTTGCCTGGCCGCGCTGCTGCCGATCGTGCATGTCGATTTCGCGTTGAGCGAGATCGACTATTTCGCCGGCATCACGCACTCCGCCGACAACGTGGACATCGCCTATCACCGATATCTGCTCGGGCATGCGGACTGGTTTTCCAGCGCCGATGGCCAGGCCCTGCTCGCGCATTTGCATGCGCGCGCGCACCGCTCGCCCTGAGCGGTTTCCCTTTTCCATCGAGCCTTGCCCATGTCCTTCGCATCCATTCGCCTGCTGTCCCGCCGCCCGCTCACGCTTGCCCTGGCGGCGTGCCTGTCCACCCCCGTCCTGGCACAACAACAACCCGACAGCGCAGCGGTGGAACTGGACGCGGTCAACGTGCTTGGGCAACGCAACGAGGCAGCCACCGCACTGACCGGCTTCGGCGCCACCCGTCTGCTGGATGCGCCCGCCTCCATCGCGGTGATCGACCGCCCGCAATTGCTCGATCGCCAGGCGCGCGTGCTCAGCGAGGTGCTGCGTGCCGACGCCTCCGCCGGCGATGCGTATGCGCCGATCGGCTATTACGAAAACTTCGTGGTGCGCGGGTATTCGCTCAATGCCGCCAACAGCTACCGCATCAATGGCCTGAGTGCGGTGGGCGAGCAATCCATCGCGCTGGAGAACAAGCAGCAGGTACAGATCCTCAAAGGCCTGGCCGGGCTGCAGTCCGGTGTCAATGAACCGGCCGGGCTGATCGACTACCGCACCAAGCGGCCCGAGCGTGTGCGCAGCGTGACCCTGGGTACCGACGAGCAGGGCTCGCGCTATGTCGCGGCCGACCTGGGCGACTGGTTCGGTGCCGAGCGCAGCCTGGGCCTGCGCGTGAATGCCGCACGCGAAGACATCGACAGCTATGTCGACCATGCGGATGGCTACCGTAATTTTCTGTCGCTGGCCGGCGACTGGAAGATCACCCCGCAATCGCTGCTGCAGCTGGACGTGGAATACCAGCATCGGCAACAGCGCTCGGTGCCCGGCTACCAATTGCTCGGCGGCACGCAGGTGCCGCGCGATATCGACGTGCGCCGCCTGCTCGGGTACCAGCCCTGGTCACGCCCGGTGGAAATGGACTCGCTCAACGCGCAGCTGCGCTACGCCTATCAGTTCAACGACGACTGGCGCGCCACCGTCGACGCGTCGCGCAGCCGCTCGACGATCAACGATTTTTCCGCGTTCGCCTGGGGCTGCTACGGCGCGGCAAGCTGCGCGGACATCGCCACGCCGAACTTCTTCAGCGCGCAGGGCGAGTACGACGTCTACGACTACCGCAGCCCGGACGACACCCGCGTGCACGACCAGTTGCGCGCCACCCTGGAAGGCCGCGTGGTCACCGGTGCGCTGGAGCATCGCCTGAGCATCGGTGGCGACTGGCTGCGCCGCACCATCGACCGCTTTGGTTCGGTCAACGAATTCGTCGGCAGCGGCAGCATCGACCGCGACCCGGAGGTCTTCGCGCAGACCGACGTAGCGCTGGACCCCAGGCAACGCCGCCTGGAC
>NZ_JSZE01000137.1 GCF_000802365.1 Xanthomonas cannabis pv. cannabis | reverse complement strand
CCGTGAATCAGAAACGCCTTGGATACATCGGTATAGCAGTATTCGGCGATGTGCTCGTGCCACGGCTCGAGCCGGCGGAGCAGGCCGGCTGTCGTACCGCCGGTGCCCGCGCCGATTTCGAGCAGGCGCAGCTTCACGTCGGGCTGCATCCGTACCCGCGCCTCGACGTAGGCGGCGATCACCTCGCTCTGCACGGTATTGAAGTGGTCCGACACCGCATTGTTGCGGTAGATGCCCTCTACCCGGGCCATACCGCCATCCGGGAACATCACGTCGGTCGCGGCGACGCGGCCAAGCAGGATGTCGCCGAGCGCGCGCAGGCAGTATTCGAGCAGGTCGATCTGCGCGACGTAGCCGGGCGCGGACACGTAATCGGCGGCGAGCCGTCGCCAGTCGGTCCACAGCGTACTGATGGCGACGGCCGACACCCGGCACGACAACTCGCCGCCGGCGTCCGTCAGATGGCCGGCCTCGACAAGCAGCCGATGGCTCTGCCTGAGCCACTTCTCGTAGACCTCGACGTGCTGCGGCGCATAGGCGCGCAGTCGATCTCCGAACGCAGCAGCGCGCGCGCTCGTCGTACTTTCCGGCGCGAGCGCCGCCTGCTGCAGCGTCGCCAGCAGCAGGCGCTCGACGAGCGCGCCCGCGCGACGCCGGAACGCCAGCGTCTCGCGACTCAGTGCAGTGACGTCAGCCGGCGCCGCGACCGCACGCGGCGCGATAAGCTGCGCGGCGACGTCAGGAATCGTCCGCGCATAGCGGCGCATCACCGTCGATGCATCGTAATGGCGCGCGGAAATCGGCCGGGCGGTCTTCACGTAGGCGATCTGCGTGCCGGGACGCGCAAGCAGCGCATCGACCGCGCGCAGCCCATCGTCGGCGCCAATCGAATCAAGGCCCGCGGCACCCGCGCGAACGCGGTGCCGCTCGCCCGAGACGATACCGACATCGCCCCAGTAACCCCAGTTGACGACCTTGACGTCGCAGCTGAGCAGCGTGTCGAGCTTCTTCGCGTAGGCGTCGGTGAAAGTGCAACCGGCGACATAGTTGCTCTGCCCCGCCGAGCGCGAAAACGCGTTCAGCGACGAAAAGAACAGCATGAAGTCGAGGGGCTCACGGCTGAACAGCGGATACAGATTCACGCAGGTCTTCAGCTTGGTGTCGTAACCGAGAGCAAAGGTCGCCTCGTCCATGTGTGCCAACGAGCGGTCGGCCAGCACGATCGGCGCATGCACGACGCCGTGGATCGCGCCGAAACGCGCGACAATTTCTGCGTACGCACGTTCCAGCTCGAACGGATTCCCCGCATCGGCCTGCAGGTAGGTGACACCGCCGCGGCCGGGCGCGCCGAATGCGTCGAGATGCGTGCGGATCTCACCGTCCAGCGGGCGTCGTCCGATCCAGACGACGCGAGCGCCGAACCTCTCGATCATGCGCCGCGACCAGGTGCGTCCAAGGCCGCCCGCGCCGCCGATCACGAGGTAGACGCCGCCTTGGCGATACGACGGCTCGGCGGTGCCTTCATCGACGACGCGTACCAGACGCTGCCGATACCAGCGGCCATCGCGATGCACGCGAACATCGCCGTCGGAACCGGCCGTTGCCGCCAGATGCGCGTCCAGCGCGCCGAAGAAGCGGCCGCCGGGGTCAGCCGGTGCGTCGATGTCCCAGTGCCTGACGGTCCAGTGCGGATACTCGTGCGCCACGGCACCGGCAAAGCCGACGATGCCGGCATCGGACACGTCGTGGCGCCCATCGGCAGCGAGCGCATGGACGTTGCGCGTGACCACCGTCAACGCGAGCGGCGCAACGTCGAGACCGGCGCCGATCAGCGCTTTGATCGACCGGAACAGCGGCAGGATGCCGTGCGCCTGACGCGCGATCAGCACATCCGGATCGAGGCCGTCGTCGGTGCCACCACCGGCGATCCAGAGCACATGCGGGGCGACACCTTTCGCGTCCGCCACGTGTGCCTGCAATGCGCGGCGGAACGCATCTTCCGTCCCGTCGAGACCGTCGAAGAACGCGACATTGCGCGCGCTGCCGAGCACCCGACGCACCTCGTCGTTTGCGCCGAACACCCACAGCGCGTCGCGCTCGGGCGGCGACACCGCATCGGGGGCCAACAGCGGTTCCCAGATCGGGCTCAGCGTGACCTCGCCGACGGGCAGCATATCGCCATCCGGGCCGGCCGCGCGATCTTGCGACGCGTCGGCGCGGGATTCGCGCACGGGAGCCGCGGCCTGGCTGCGCGTATGCAGCCCGCGCAGCATGATCAACACGCTGCCGTCGGGCAGCGCGATATCCATGTCTACGCTTGCATCGCCGTCGCGGCTCGGGCGAATCCAGGCCCACAGTCGCGATGCGCGAGGCTGCCGCAGGATCCGCATCGCGTCGAGCGCGAACGGCAGGCGCGCTTCGCGCTGCCCGCGATCGGGCGCGAGACCGATCACCGCCTGCCAGGCGGCGTCGAGCAGCCCCGGATGCAACCGGTAATGGCTCGCACTGTCGACAAAGGCCGCCGGCAACGCCAGCTCGGCGAGCACATCGTCACGGCCGACGAACAGCCGCTCGAGCGCGCGATGGCCCGGCCCATATTCGATCCCGACCTCGCGATAGCGGTGGTAGCATTCCTCGGCGGAGATGAGCGAGGCGTCGCGCTCATGGCGCATCCGGTCGAGGTCGAGCTTGCCGGCCGGCATGGACGCCGTCAGCGCGATCTCGCCCTCGGCACACGCGTCGCCGCCGCCGTCGTTGAGCCGGTATCGCCACGACCCCACGTCGGCGCCGGACAACAGTTCCAGTGCGACTGTCGCCCGCGCGGGCTCCCAGACGACCGGGCGCGACCAGACGACATTGCGCAGCACTGCGCCCGTGTCGCCGGTTTCGCCGGCCGCGATGCACGCCGCTGTCAGCGCCATCTCCAGACTCGCCACGCCGGGCAGCAGCCGCAGTCCCTGAACCCGATGGTCGGCGAGGAAAAACTCGTTACCGGAAAACGACGAGACGAAGCGACGCGTGCGTGCGTCGACGGGCTCGTCGCGATGGAGGAGGGGATGCAGCGCATGCGCCGACGTCGCATCGCCGACAGACGTCGGGGAGGCGGGTATTGCGGCGGTGGGCGCTGAAGGCCCCCGCGACGCCGGCTCCGGATTAGGCAGCCAGTACGCCTTGCCGCCAAAGGGATAGGTCGGCAGGCTGACACGCCTGCCGTCGCCAGCGAGGGTGTCGCTCCACACGTCGAGGTCGCCATGCGCCCATGCGCTTACCTCGCGCAGCGAGTCCGGCGCGAGCGCAGTGCCGCGATACGCCGCGGCGAGCGCATCGTCCAACGGCTGCGCATCGGCCTTGCGCGCGGCATCGCCGGCGCGGCCGATGGCGATGCCTTGCCTTGCCAGTTCGTGCGCGTCGCCACCTGATCGCGCGCGAGTCAGCTTGCGCTGCAGGTCGTCGAGATCACACGCAACGAACGCAAGCCGGTGCGGCAACGCCTCGCGGCCACGCGCGAGCGTGAACGCCAGATCGCGCAGCGCCAGCTCGCCCGCGGGTCGCGATGACAGGAACGTCAGCAGATTGCCGACGATCTCGTCGAGTTCCGCCGGTCGGCGCGCGGACAACCCGATCGCGAGCGGACGCTGCGCGGTTTCCGGCGTGGCGCCCTGGGTGATCACGTAGGCCTCGGCCGCGTCGACCACGACATGCGCGTTCGAGCCGCCCATCCCGAAGCTGCTGACGCCAGCGCGCCGCTGCGGAGCGGGCCAGTCGTGCGTCTCGCGCACGAGATGGAACGGGCTGCCGTCCAGCTCGAGATACGGATTCGGTTGCTTGAGGTGCGGATTGCCGGGGATTCGGGCGTGCTTCAACATCAGCACCGTCTTGATGAATCCAGAAATGCCGGCGGCGGCTTCGAGATGGCCGATGTTCGCCTTCACCGAACCGAGCGCGCAGTGCGCAGAGGCGGCGGCCCGGCCTTCGGCCAGTTCGGCGAACGCGCGCACGAGCGCTTTCACCTCGATCGGATCGCCGAGTGAGGTGCCGGTGCCATGCGCCTCGATGTAACCGACGCTCGCCGGGTCGATGCCTGCACGACGGTAGAGATCGACTATCAACTGGCGTTGCGCGTCGGGATTCGGTGCCGATGGCGAGCTTGAGCGGCCCCCGTGATTCTCGCCGCTCGCGGCGATCACAGCGTCCACATGGTCGCCGTGCGCGATCGCATCGGACACGCGCTTGAGCACGACGACACCGACGCCCTCGCCGCGGCCGAAGCCGTCGGCCGCGCTGTCGAAGGTCTTACAGCGCCCATCCGGACTCAGCATGCCGGCGGCGCTCGCCGCCTCGGTGACGGCGGGATTGGCGATCACGTTGACGCCACCGACGATCGCGATCTCGCAGTTGCCGCTCGCCAGGCTCTCGCAGGCGCGGTGAATGGCGACGAGCGAGCTCGAACACGCCGTGTCGATCACCTCGCTCGGGCCGCGCAGGTCGAACAGGTAGGACACGCGGTTGGCGATCATAAAATGCGCCAAGCCAAGATGGGTCGCCGATTCTGCGCCGATCCGGCTCAGCCACAGATCGCGGTAATCGCTCGTCGTCACGCCGACGAACACCCCGACGCGGCGCTTCGCAAGATCGCCGATCCGGTAGCCGGCATCCTCGACAGCGCGCCATGCGCACTGCACGAACTGGCGGGACTGCGGATCCATGAACTCCGCCTCCATCGGCGTCAGGCCGAAGAATTGCGGATCGAAGCGCTCGATGTCGTCGACAAAGCCGCCCTCAAGCGGCGGCGTACGGTCGCCATCGATCGTGTCGCGTGCGGACAGCGCCGCGCGCAGCCCGGACATGCGGCCGATCAAGTCGCGGTTCTGGGACAGATTGCGCCAGAATTCGTCCGGGTTGTCCGAGCCCGGAAACCGGCAGCTCATCCCGATCACCGCGATGCGCTCCTCTGCCACGGGCGGTGCGACGGCCTCGACGGCAGCGGACCGCGCCAGATCCGAGGCGAGCGACGCCAGCGCGTCGCACGACAGGTCCGGACATGTGCGCGCGAGATGTTCGCCGAGCGCGCGAAGATCGGGGCACTCGTAGAACAGCGTCGGTTGTATTTGGATCGACAGCGCAGCGCTCAACGTGTCGGCGAGCTGGATAAAATCCATGGAGTCGAGGCCGAGCCGGTAGAACGCGCTGTCCGCTGTGACCGCCTGCGGCGCGTCCGGGCAGTGCGCGGCAACGACCGCGATCAAGGCGTCAAGCAGCGTCGGCGCTGGCGCAGCGCCGGGTGAAGCCTTGCAGCCGTTATCGCCGGCACGCTCGCGCTGGCTGGCGCCAGCGTCATGCACGGCGTGTCCGTGGCGTACCACATGGTTAGCGCGTGCAGCGCCATCGGATTCCTGCGTGACGCCGGCAACGGCCTCACCGGCGTCTGGCGAGGCGTCCGCTCGCATCGGCACGCTATTGAACTGCGCAGCCAGCCGCTCGCGATATGCCTCGACGAGATGGTCCGCGAACGCCCAAAGCGCGGGATATTCGAAGAACAGCGTCGGCTGCAGGCTCAGACCGAGCCGTTCGCCGAGATCCCGCGCAAGACCGATCAGGCTGATCGAGTCGTAACCAAGATCGAAGAACAGCGCGCCGTCATCGATCTTGGCGACGGGGATCGTCTGCTGTGCGGCGATGATCGTCTTCAGCGCATCGAGCACGGCAGCACGAAGCCGTACCGGCTCCGCCGCGACCGCATCGGCGACGCTGCCGGCCACGGCATCGCCGGCAGCGTCGGCGACGACGAAACGGCTGTCGAGCATGCGTACGATCCGCTCGCGATCGGCGCCTGGCGCGACCAGCAGCACGCCATCGTCGGGCATACCGATCGGGCATGCGTTCAGCACTGCGTCGAGCACATCCAGGCCCTGCACGGCCGACAGTCCTTCGAGCCCGGTCAACTCACGCATCATTGCGCGGCGCTCCGGCGGCATCTCCATGCCGCCGTCTAGCCAAAGCGGCCAGCCGATCGCGAAGCTTCGGCCGCGCCGGGTACCCGCGAGCACATCGCGATTGCGTCGCACAGCCAATCGGTTGACGAACGCGTTCGCGACCGCGTAGGCGGCCTGCCCGGGGCTGCCCAGCGCGGACAGCGACGAGAACATAGCGAAGCACTTCAGGTCCAACGCACGCGTCGCGTGATCGAGGTTGACGCTGCCGCGCAGCTTCGGAGCGAACACGGGCTCCGCGGCCGCCGCGTCGCTATGACGTAGATACGCATCGTTGATCACACCGGCGCTATGAATCACGGCGTCGAGGCGCCCATGCTGCGCGACGATGCGGGCGACCGCGCGTTCGACGTCGCTCTGATCGGCGACATCGACCGCGACATAGTCGATCGTCGCGCCCGCCGCGCGGGCGAGCGCGTCCCACCCGGACGGCTCTGCACGACGGCCGCTGATCGTCACCCGCATCCCGCGCGCCGCGAGATCGCGCGCGACATGCAGCCCGATCCCGCCCATCCCGCCGACGAGCCAGACCACGTCGCCGCGCTCGAGCGGACGCACCCCAAGGCTGCCGTCGCGGCGTTGCCCGGCAAGCGTCGCGCGCTCGGGCAAGACGCCCACGTCGACGCGCCGCGCGTGGCGCCCTCCGTCGAGCGCCACACGCACCTCCGGCGCGTCGGGGTCGAGCCGCAACAGTTCGTGTTGCAACCGCAACCGGTATACGTCGGCAGCCGGATCGGCGACCCCGGACACGGCGTAGAACACGGTCTTCGCTGCCAGCCGGCCGTATTCGAGCGCGGCCGTCGCGCACAACGCCTGAAGGGTCGGCATCACATCGTCGTGCCCGGAGTCGGGCACCAGCATCAGCACGTGCGCCGCGCGCGTGCCCGACGCGCCGGCGAAGTCGCGAAGCATCTCGAACGCCTGCCGGTACGCGCGCTCCAGGCGCGCCACGGCGTCGTCGTCGGGTTCGGCATCGGCGGTGGCGTCGGCGCAACCCAGGCCGCACAGCCGCGCCGCCGGATCGAGGTCGCGCAGCAGCGTCTGCAGCGCGACGTCGTGCTCCGGCACGAAGAACAGCCGGTCGACGTCGGTCGTCGCCTGTACCGAGGTCAGCGCCGGAACCGGCGCATCGCGCCAGCCCAGCGTCGCCGTCGTCACCGGCACGGCGCTGGCGCGCGTGGCCGTATCCGTCGTCTCGCGGCGCTCGCCCGGCACCCAGGGCCGCACCGAATACCCGCGCATCGCTGTCGCGACGTGACCGCGCTCATCGAGCAGATCCACGTCGTAGCGTTCGAGCTTTGCGCCCTCGCCGGACACGCGACGCACCAGGATGTAGCCGCTATCGGCTGGTCGTGCGTAATCGAATACGCTGTCGATGCCGTAAGGCAGACGATGTGCGCCTGCCTCGCCGCGCGCGGCGATCCACATCTCGACGGCGCCGAACGCCGCGCTGAGGATGCCCGGATGCCAGTGGAACGGCTCGCTGTGCCCGGCTGGCAGCCGGTACGCGGCGATCGCCTCGTCCTCGCCGTGCTGTAGCCACGTCATCACCTGGAACGCCTCGCCGAACGACGATGCCGTTTCGACCAGCGCGGCCATTGCGTCGCGGTCGAGCCGGCCGGACGTGCGTCGTACGACGGCATCAACGTCCACCCTGTCAGGCGTCGACTCCGACGCAGCATCACAGCGGGCGACGAAGTGCAGCACCTCGTCGCCCGACGCGCGGCGGCTGCCGATCCGGCAGCGCCGCTCGGCGCCAGCGTCCAGATGCGTCGCGACGGACGCCGGCCGCGCGCCGTCCTGCAAACCGGACGCCTGATACGGTGCGAGCCAGATCACGTCGCGCAACACGCCGGCGTCAAAGCCCGCGCACTGGTTCACGTAGCGCGCCATTTCCAGATAACACGCGGCGGGCAGCACCTTCACGCCAGCGATGCGGTGACCGTCGAGAAAGAATTCGCGACCGTCGAAGGCGCTGACATAGTGCCGCTCGTGCGCGTTCGGTGCCGCGTGCACGAGCGGATGCAGGGCGCGCTGGCGCTTCGCCTGAGCGGAACGGCAGCCGCGCATCACCAGCAGCAGCCGGCCGCTGTCGTCGAACACCTCGATGTCGTGGCTGGCGCCGGTCGCGGTGCGCGCGCCGTCACGGCTCGGATAGATCCAGACCCAGCTCGGATCCTGCGGCGCGTCGACGATCGTCAGACTGTCCATCGCGTAAGGCAACGGCAGCGTGTCGGCGGCGCTGTCGATCAGATTGCCGATATTCGCCTGCAGCGCGCCGTCCAGGATCGTCGGCGATAACAGGTAGCCGGCGTCGACCCCGGCCGCGCCGGAACGGCCGACCTGCGCGAGCAGCTGGCCACGGCAGCGGAACAGCTTCTTCAGACCGCGATGGCTTGGGCCGAACTCGATGCCTAGCTCCGCAAGTGTGCGATAGCACGCGGCAACGTCGATTTCCTCGGCCTGATGGCGAAACGCCGATGGATCGAGGAAGCACCGCGCATCGGCGTCATCGGTGTGCGCAATCTCGACCGTACCGCTGCAATGGGTCAGATAGACCGCCGCATCGCCGGTCGTATCCGCAAGCCGGCTTTCGATCGTGAAGCGAAAGCGCGGTGCCGAGGCCTGCGCACCGTCGCGGTCGAGATGAACGAACACGGTACGCGGACCGGCGCCGAGCGACAACGGCTGCTGCAAGACTAGGTCGCGCACGACGACCTGGCCCGCCGCGTCCGTGGCCTGCAAGACCGACCAGCGCGTCATCTCCCAGTAGACGACGGCCGGCAGCCAGGGCTCGCCATGCACGCGATGGTCGCGCAAGAACGGCTCCTGCCCGTCGAGACGCCGTGAGAAGCTGTACGCGTGCCCGCGCTCGCCGCCCGTCGCGGCGAGCGGCGGCCAGGGATTGCGCGCCTCGGTCGGCGCGCTGGTCGGCGTCTGGACCCAATACGATTCGCGGGCGAACGGATACACCGGCAGCCGCACGCGGCGGTGGCCAAGGCCGCTCCACGACGCCGGATCAAGCCGATCGCCTGCGACGTACTGTCGGGCCCGCGCCATGAGATCGCCGTTGGCGCCGTGCGCAGCGCTGACCACGCCGCCCGGCGCCGCTGGCGCGTTGGCATCGCCATAGAACACCGCAGACGCGGAAGGTTTCACCGGTACGCCGGCGCGGCAATACGCGGCAAATTCATCCATGCGCGTCGCGACGCAGGCCCAGCGGTGACGCATCTGGCGCCGTCCGACCGCGAGCGTGAAGCCGACGTCGGCAAGCGACAGCTCGCCCGCGTCCGAGCCGGACGCAAACTCCGCCATCCGCGCAAGCTGCTGGTCGAGCTGTTCGCGTGTCTGCGCGGACAGCACCAGCAGCACCGGCTCGTCCGTTGCCGGCCGGCGGCCAGCGGCCGCGACCGGCGGCGCTTCGGCGATCACCGCGTGCGCGTTGGTGCCGCTGAAGCCGAACGAGCTGACGGCCGCCATCCGGCGCTCGCCGGCATCGGCGGCCCACGGACGCAACCGCGTGTTGACATAGAACGGGCTGTTCTCGAGATCGATTTCGGGATTGCCGTTCGCAAAGTTGCACGACGGCGGCAACTGGCGGTGCCGCAGCGCGAGCAGGACCTTCAGCACCCCGGCGATTCCCGCCGCCGTGGTCGTATGGCCGATGTTGGTCTTCACCGAACCGAGCGCGCAGAAGCCGCGGTCCTGCGTGTAGCGGCCGAACGCGTTGGCGAGTGCGGCGAACTCGATCGGGTCGCCGAGCGGCGTACCGGTCCCGTGCGCCTCAATCATTTGCAGGCCGCGCGGGTCGATCCGGAAGCGGTCGTAGACGTCGGTTTCGAGTTCCTCCTGCGAGCGCGCACTGGGCGCCGTGATGCCGTTGGTGCTGCCATCCTGGTTGATGCCCGACGCGAGAATCACGCCGTCGACATGGTCGCCGTCTGCGATCGCGTCCTTCAGCCGCTTCAGCACGATCGCGCCGACGCCCTCGCCCGGCACGAAACCGTCGGCGCGCGCATCGAACGCGTAGCAATTGCCGGTCGCCGACAGCATGCCGGCGCGCTGCGCCTGCTGGTAGAAGCCGGCCGTGCACTGGACGAACACACCGCCGCAGAGCGCCATCGAAATCTCGTCGTTGCGCAGTGCCGCGCATGCCATGTGCAGCGCGACGAGCGAGCTCGAACAGGCCGTGTCGATCGCGATGGCCGGGCCGTGCAGATCGAGGAAGTACGAGATACGGGCCGGGATGATCGACACCGCGTTGCCCCAGTACGACTGGATCGGCGGCCGCTCGCCCGCGTCGCCCGCCGCGCCCGGGCCGGGAAACAGCAGGTGATAGTCGCCGCCGGAACAACCGACATAGACGCCGCAGCGCTGCGCCTTGCCGGGCTCGCCGGCATAACCGGCGTCTTCGAGCGCTTTCCACGCTTCCTCGAGGAACAAGCGCTGCTGCGGATCCATATAGCGCGCTTCGGTGCCGGAGATCTTGAAAAAAAACGGATCAAATAGCGACAGGTCGTCGAGGAAACTACCGGTATCGCAACGTGCCTGGCCGGTGTCACCCAGGTCCCAGCGTGTGACCGGCGCGATCAGGCTGGTGCCGGAGGCGAGATGCGTCCAGAACGCATCGAGATCCGGCGAGCGCGCGAAGCGCCCGCTCATCCCGATGATCGCGATGTCGTCGTCGTGGAGCGCGCGCGCTCCGCCGCGCGTCGCGTCGTCGGCCGCGCCGGCCATGCGGGCCGGCGTGCCGGCTGCGCGCATGGCGCTGCGCGCCACCGGCGTCGGTTCGCTGACGCGCACGACGATCTTGCCGATGGTCGCCCGATCGGCGAGACGTCGATAGGCATCGCGAAATTCCCGGAACTCGACCACTTCCGAGATCGTCGGCGCAATGATGCCGCGCTCCGTGAGCGACACAAGCTCGTCCCAGTACTGCGCGATGCGCTGCGGGGAACGCGCGCCCAGGCGCGCGAGATCGACGCTATAGAACGTCTGGTTGTCGGACAGCGATGACAGGTCGATATTCCGCGCGGTCTTCAAGGCCGTCATCGCGATCTCGATATACCGGCCATCCGGTGCGAGCGCGTTCAGCCCCTTCTGCAGCGCATCGCCACCGAGCGTGTTGATCACGACGTCGACGCCGCCAGGCGCGAGTCGCTGGATCTCCTGCGCGAAATCTTGCGTCCGGTAATTGATCGCGTGCACGACGCCGAGCTCGCGCAGATACCGCAGCTTCTGCTCGCTGCCCGCCGTCGCGAAAATTTCCGCGCCGTGGTGCTTGGCGAGCTGCATCGCGATCAGCCCGGTGCCGCCTGTCGCGGTCTGGATCAGGACTCGCTCGCCGTGCGTGACGGCCGCCTTGCGGAAGGCATCGATCATCGTGATACCGACGATCGGCAACGCGCATGCCTGCTCGAAGCTCCAGCTCGTGGGCTTCGCGAACACCTGGCTCATCGGACAGACGACCTGCTCTGCGTGGCAGCCCTGGCTCAGGCAGACGACCGCGTCGCCGGACCGCAACCCTGTCACGTCGGCGCCGACCTCCATCACGACACCGGCCGCTTCGTTGCCTGGCACGAACGGATACGGTGGCATGTTCGGGTACAACCCACGTGCGCACAGCAGATCAGAGAAGTTCAACGAGAACGCGCGCACCGCCACGCGTACTTCGTCGCGTGCAAGGCTGCGCGGCGCTAGCGTCACGATCGACAGGTCGTCGATATCGCCGGGCCCCTCAATCGAGACCGCGCGGATCCGTCCCGGCGCGGCGGCCGGCATCGCGACCGGTGCGGAATCCGGCGTCGGCGCGGGCACGACGGCGCGATCGTGCGCGCCTCTGAACGCTGCGGCGGTGGTGCCGCCCGCCATGCTGCGGGTCGACGCAGGGTCCGCGGCAGCCGTCGATTCAAGCGCGGCGCCGTGCGCATCGCACAGATGGGCCACGAGCCGATCGACGGTGTTGTGATCGAAGATCACGGTCGTCGGGATTCGGAGGCCGAGACGCTTGTTGAGCTGATTCACCAGCTGTACGCCTATGATCGAATCGACGCCCTGATCGGCGAAGCTTTTCTGCGCATCGACCTCGTCCGGGGCAATGCGCAGCACGGCCGCCAAGCGTTCGACGAGCAGCGCGCGAATCGCCTGACGCTCCGGCGCGGCGTCGCGCCGCCCGGGGGCAGGTGCGGCCTGTGAGGCCGGTAAAGCGGGTGCGGCGGCTTCAGTCGTTTTCGCCAGCGGCGTCGCGCCGTGCCGTTCGTGCAGGAATCCAGCCAGACGATGCACGGTGTTGTGGTCGAAGATCGCCGTCGTCGCGATCCGCAGGCCGAACAGTTTGTTCAGCCGGTTGACGAGCTGTACGCCGATGATCGAGTCGACGCCCTGGTCAGCGAAACTGCGGTGCGGATCGATCTCATGGGCGCCGACGCGCACCGCGTTCGCGACCTGCTCCAGTACGACCGCCATCACGCCTGCGAACCCGGCGCCGGCGGACGACGTGGCCTCGATCGCTGCGTCCGCAACCGCCGTGCCGCTGACCTCGCCGGTCACGCCATACCGGTCGACAAGATGCGCGGCCAGCCGCGCGACGGTGTTATGGTCGAACAACTCGATCGTGGCAAGCCGTATCCCGAAACGCGTGTTCAGCCGATTGGTCAACTGGATCGCGAGGATCGAATCGAGACCGATGTCAGAAAAGCTGCGCTCCCGATCGATGTCGCCGGCACTGATACGCAGCACCTCCGCGACCGATGCGACGAGCACCGCCACGATCCCGGCCTTGTCATGCTTGCTCTGATCGCGCCTGCTCTGGTCGCTGCGGCTGTCGCGTGCCGCATATGCATCCTCGGGCGCGGACGGCGTCGGCTGCCGGTCGCACGCACGTTGCGCAACGATCACCTGCTGGCCTAGCGACAACGCGCCATCGAGCGGGAAATGAACGTCTGCGAAACCGATACGCTCGAGCTGGCGCGCCCACTCGCCGGGAAAGAGCCCGGGACACCCCGGCATTCGCGCGGACTCGTCGTCGTAGAGCCACCAGCCTTCGAGGAGACCGAACGTTAGATGCGAAAACGCGCAGTTCTCGCTCATTTCGTTCAGCACGAGAAGGCCGCCATCGCGCAGAAACGCATGCGCGTTGCGCAGCGTTCGGTCGATGTTGCGCGTAGCGTGCAGAACGTTGGCCGCGATCACGACATCGTAGCTACCGCGTTTGTCTGCATGCGCATGCTCGGCCGTCAGCGGCGCCTCGATGTCGAGAATCGAAGTCTTCAGGAACGGTGCGTCCGGACCGTAGGTGTCCTGCGCATAGAACAAGAAGGACTTGGAAAGATCGGTGTAGCGATATTCGTCGATTTGCTCGCGCCACGACAGCAGCTTCGGCAGTACCTTGCTGCTGGTGCCGCCCGTTCCCGCACCAATTTCAAGGATTCGCAGACGTACGCCGCGATCGCGCCCGACGCGATAGCTCACGTAGTCGGTCACCGTTTCCGCAACGCCCTCGTTGAAGTAGTCGGCGATCGGATGATTGCGGTGCACGTTCTCAACGAGCTGCATCGATCCATCGGGAAACATCACCGCAGTCGCGGCGGTTTCGCCGCGCAGGATCGCCGGCAGATTGCGCAGGCACGCATCCATCAGCTCGATGCCGGCGCGCACGCTCGGATGCGCGCAATAGCGGTCGCGCACCTGTGCCCAGGCCGCATCCGGAGCTTCGTCTGCATCCGGCAAGCCAACGCCGGACACGTCGAGCAGACCGTAGCGCTGCAACTGCCGGCAGCTCTCCTGATACCAGCGCTCGTACGCTTCGACGAGGCGGCTGCGCGGACCGGCGCGGTATGCGCCATCGTGGGCACGGCCGATCGGCAGCGCATCGATCTCGCCGAGCGCCTGGCGAACCTTCAGCAGCGCCGCGCGCTCAACGACCGGATCGCGCAGCCCGTTGTGTTCTTGCAGCGCATCGAGGTGACGTAGCAGCGGGCTCGCGGCGTTGTGCAACCGGTGCTGCCGATAATCGACCGCGGCATCGGGTTCCGTGGCGGGCGGGAGCGAGGCTTCTGCCGCAGCCATCACCGGCAGTCTTGCGGAAGGCGCGCCGGGCGCAGACAGACGTTGTTCGAAAGCAAGTTGCTGCATATGATTGTCCTGCATGAATTGCGCGAGTCGTTGCATCGCAAGGTTTGGCTCGACCGAGCCGACGCCGGCCGCTCGCATCCGGCGACGGTATTCGGGCGTCGCGACGATCCCGACACTTCCCCAGTAACCCCAATGAACGAGCTTGACTGCACAGCGCCACTGCTGCCCGATCGCCATTGCATAGGCATCCTGGAAGCTGCAACCGGCAGCGTAGTTGGACTGGCCCCTGGCTTTCACGAACGAGATCGTGCCGGAGAAAAACAGCATGAAATCCAGGTCGCAATCGCCGAATGTGTGGGTGAGATTCACCGAGGTGGCGACCTTCCCGTCGAGCGCGCGGACGAATTGCGATTCGCTCATGCTTGCGATGCCGCGATCGTCGAGCACGAGCGCCGAGTGAACGACGCCGTGCAGCGTGTCGATGCCGAGTCCGGCGAGCGCATGCCGCGCGCGGCGTAGCGACGCAAGATCCGTTGCGTCGGCCTGCAGGTAGATCGGCGCGGGGCCAAGCGTGCCGAGACGAGCGATCTCGTCGTCAATCTCGCGGTTGCGTGGCTTGCGTCCCAGCCAGATCACCTGCGCACGGTAGTCGCGGATCATCGCTTCGGTCCAGGTGCGACCGATGCCGCCAGCGCCGCCGAGCACCAGATAGTGACCGCCCTGCCGATACAGCGTCGGGCGCGGCGCGGGTGTACAGATCTCGACCAGGCCGCGCGCGAACCAGCGGCCATCGCGCCAGGCGAACACGACCTGCCCGTCCGCGCGTGGCCAATGCGCCGGCTCCGGGAGTTCGGCGAACGCGCGCACGTCGAGCGCGCGAACCCGCCAGTGCGCGTATTCGCCGGCGAGGCTCTGCGCAAAGCCGATCACGCTTGCGTGCGCAGGAGCGACCGTATCGTCATCGCGCACTTGCTGCGTACCCTCGACAACGAACGTACAGTCCAAGTCCGTGTGTTCGAAACCGTGGCCTACCATCTCCCGAATCCAGCGAAACGCCGCGATCACGCCATCGCGCTGGGCGTCGATCAGCGCTGGATCGTCGGCTGGCGTCTGGACCGCCGGAAACGCGAACACCATCTGCGCGTCGGCCGGCAGGGCCGCCAACAAAGAATTATCCGGCGCCGCGTGCAGCGGCACGTAACGGGCGAGACGGCCGGCAAAATGCGCGTCAAGCGCGGCAGGCGGCTTTTCGCCGATACTGAACAGCACGACAGGGGCGGGCGAAGCGCCGGATTGGCGATCGGCACCGAGCGCAGTCCAGCCTATCGTCAGTGCGCTCAGGTCGCTGCCGACCTCGTCGACGTCGTCAGCGCGCGTCACGCCGGACGCATCGGCTTCGACCTCGAGACCGGACCCGGTACGGCGCTCGCCGGGCGCCGTGCGTAGCGCGCGCGTGACGAAACCGCGAATCGCAAGCAGCAGCGTTCCGGAAGCCCCATAAATGAAGATGTCGTGCCGCGCCTCGCCTGCGGCCGGCGCCGATTGGTGGTCGCGCACGCGCACCACTACTTCCGGTTCGAGCGGCGCAAGCACATCGCACTGCTGAACGAAAAACGGCAACTTCTGCCCCGCGAGCGCTGCCGCCGGCCAGCTGGCAGGGTCGCCGCCGTGCTGCCGAATCATGTCCAGCATGGCGCTCGCCTGCAATGCGCCATCCAGCAAGCTCGGATGCAGCGGGAACGCCGCAAGCGACCCGGACAGCGACTCCGGCAAGCGCACGCGAGCGGTCAACCCGTCCTGGTTCCAGTGCGCCTCGACGAGACCCAGATAAGCCGCTCCGTAGTGCACGCGGCCCGCAGCGATGCGGCGATAAAAAGCCGCGCCGTCGATCCAGTTCGACGACAGCGGCTGCGGCAACGCCGCCGACGCGACCACGTCCTCGCCAGCGCCCGCGTCTGTTGCGTGCCGCCCGTCGCCCGTGTCGAGACTGAGTTCGCCCTCGGCGAACACGAACGACTCGCCCGTCGCTGGATCGGCGCCTGTCAGCGCGAACGCGACGGGCGCGCGCCGGTCCTGCGCGCCACCCCGCGCGGCGAGCTCGACGCTCAGCAGCACCTCGTCGCCGTCGCAGACCACCGGTCGCATCCAGACCACCCGCTCGATGCGCAACAACGGTTCGCCGGGGATCGTCCCGTCGGTCATCGCGGCCGCACGCAGCAGTTCGAACGTCATCACCGCCGGCAGCACCGCGCGCTCGTCAACGCGGTGATCGGCGAGGTAAAAATCGTCGCGACGCAGGCGGAACTGCACCTTCCTCGATCCGTCTTCGTCGAGCTGCAACGCGATGCGCGGAGCGGACGTCGCGGCGGAACCCGCCCATATGGCCCCACCGGTTCGCAAGGCCGGGCCGGCGGCAACCGCGTAGTGCCGGCGCGCGAACGGATAGGTCGGCAGATGGGTCCGACGCACCCGCACGCCGGAATACAGGGGCTGCCAGTCGATGGCGTGTCCCTGCACCCACAGTTCGGCCAGCGCAGCCAGATCGCGGCGCGCGAGCCCGGCCGCAACCGTATCGGCCGCGTCGCCAGCGGCCGGCGCTGTGTTGTCGGGCCGAGAGATCGCAATCGCTGCGGGCAGCGGCGAGGCCTCCGTACCGCGGGCGTAATGCTGGAGCAGCGCGCAGGCCTCGCTTAGGTCGGCCGCGACGATCGCGAGCCGGTGCCGCATCGCCTGGCGGCCGAGCTGCAGCGTGCAGGCCACCGAATCGAGCGGCAGATCCGGATGCGCCGCCAAGTATCCGGCCAGCGTGTCTGCCATCGTCGGCAGCAGGCGCGGATCGTCGGCGGACAGCACCAGCAGCTGCGGTCCGCGTTCCGGCCCGGCGGCACGCCGGGGCGCAGTCCACGCGTCGGGGCATGCTTCGAGAATCGCATGCGCGTTCGTGCCGCCGAGCCCGAACGAGCTCAGCGCGGCGCGCGGCGGATGCGAGGTCTCGGGCCAGCGCGACGCCTCGCGCGGCAGGCGGAAGCACGACGCCTGCCAGTCGATCGCGGGATTCGGCGTGGCGACATTGATGGTCGGCGGGATCGTGCGAGCGTGCAGCGCCAACGCGACCTTGATACAGCCGGCCAGCCCCGCCGCCGTGTCCAGATGGCCGATGTTCGGTTTGACCGAGCCGATCGCGCAGAACTGCATCGCGTCGGTCCGCTGCCGGTACACGTCGTTGATCGCCATCACCTCGACGGGATCGCCGAGCCTGGTGCCGGTGCCGTGCGCCTCGACGTACGCGATCGATTCGACGTCGACGCCGGCCGCGCGCTCAAGTGCGGTCCGGATCACTCGGCCTTGGCCCTCCACGCTCGGCGCGTAGAAGCCGCTCTTTTGCCGACCATCGTTGTTGACGGCGACGCTACGCAAGATCGCGTAGATCGCGTCGCCGTCCTCAATCGCCCGTAGCGCGTTCTTCAAAACGATCACCGCGACGCCTTCGCCGGCCATCATGCCGTCCGCGTCAGCGTCGAAGGTCCGGCAATGCCCGCTGCTCGAGAAGTTGAGGCCGGGTTGATACAGAAAGCCCGAATTCGGATGCGGAAACAGCGTCGACGCGCCCACGATCGCCTGCCGGCATTCGCCTGCGCGCAGGCTCTTGAACGCGGCGTCGATCGCGACCAGCGACGAAGAGCAATTCGTGCCGATGTGCATGCTCGGGCCGGTCAGACCCAGATGGTAGGAAATCAGCGCCGCCGACGAGCCGGCCTGCGACAGCACGTACGCCAGATAGCGATCGTTGTGCTCGATGTCGTCGGCGTTGTCGAGCAACGTCTGGTAGCCGCTGTTGCCGGTCGCGACGAATACGCCTGTGTCGTCGAGCCCCGCGGGCGCATAGCCGGCATCCTCGACCGCCTTCCACGCATGCATCAGCAACTGGCGCGATTGCGGATCGGCGAACTCCGCAAGCTTCGCCGACAGCTTGAAGAAGTCCGCGTCGAACGTCGTCTTGTCCGGGATGGTGAAACGGATGGGGACGTAGTCGGGGTGGTCGGCCAGTTCCGGGCCGACGCCCGCATCGTCGAGCGCGGCGCGCGACAGCCGTTCCGAGCTCTCGCGGCCGGCCAACAGATTGGCCCAGAACGCGTGGTGATCGACGGCGCCCGGGACTTCGCACGAGATGCCGATGATCGCCAGACTGTCGCCGTAATACGCGGGCACGACCGGCGACGACATTTCATTATCCACACCGGCGATCAGCGGCGTATCGCCAGGCACTGCGTCGCTTTCGACAGCGACCGGTTTGAGATTGTCCAGGTAGTTCGCTATGTCGCGCACCGTCGCATACCGGAACAGATTCGCGGGCGAAAACACGCAGTCGAACGTCTGCTCGATCGCGCGGGCGAAGAAGACCACCGATAGCGAATCGCCGCCTGCCTCGAAGAAGCCCTGATCGAGATGCGCGGGCGCGACGCTCAGCACCTGCTGCCACAGCGCGCGCACTCGCTGCTGTGTGGCGCTCGCGGCAGCGGCGGCGTGCTCGCCGGGCGCCAGCTCGATCGACCTAAGGCTCAGTTCCTGCCGGTCGAACTTGCCGTTGCCGGTCACCGGCAGCTGTGCGAGTTCGACGAAAAAAGCCGGCACCATGTAGTCAGGCAGGCTTGCGCCGACGAATTCACGGAATGCGCGCGCCTCGACGCTGCCGCTCATGGCCGACGTTTTCGCGCAGTAGTACGCGACGAGATGTTTGACGCCGTTGGTGTGCTCGTGTGCGACCACGACGCAGTTCTCGACGGCCGGATGCTGGTTGACGCACGCCTCGATCTCTCCGAGTTCGATGCGGAAGCCGCGGATCTTGACCTGCGCGTCATTACGCCCGATGTATTCGAGCTCGCCCTGCGCGTTATAGCGCGCCAGATCGCCGGTCTTGTAGAACCGCGCACCCGCGTATTCGACGAAGCGCTGTCGCGTCAGCTCCGGCCTGTTGAGGTAACCGCGCGCCACGCCCGCGCCACCCACGTAGATTTCGCCGATCTCGCCGGCCGGCACCGGCACGCGGTTCTCGTCGAGCAGATGGAGATCCAGATCGGGAATCGGTCTGCCGATCACCGACGCATGCGCGCCCTTTACGCCAGCCGCTGTCACCGGCGCATAGGTCACGTGCACTGTCGTCTCGGTGATCCCGTACATGTTGATGAGCGCGGGCCGATGCTCGCCGTAACGCTCGACCCAAGGCGCGAGTTGTGCGAAGTCGAGCTTCTCGCCGCCGAACACCACATAGCGCAGCGACAGCGTCCGTCGATCCGTACCGCCGGTCGCCGCGCGCACCACCGAATAGAACGCGGCCGGTGTCTGATTGAACACCGTCACCTTCTCGTCGGCTAGCACGTCGAGCAGCAGCTCCGTGTCCTTGCGTTGCTCGGCGTCGAGAACGACCAGCCGGCCGCCGTACAGCAGCGCGCCCCAGATCTCCCAGACCGAGAAATCGAACGCCACCGAATGGAACAGGGCCCAGACGTCGTCCCGACCGAAATCGAACCAGTGCGCAGTCCGGTCGAACAGGCGCAACACGTTGCCGTGCTCGATCATCACGCCCTTCGGCTTGCCCGTGGTGCCCGACGTGTAGATCACGTAGGCAAGGTCCTCGCGCCGCACCTCGGGGAGCGCATGCGCCGACGCGCGTGCGGCCGATGCCGCGATCGAGCGACCGTCGCGGTCGAGCACGACGCGATGCGCGACGCCTTCGACCGAGGCCTCGCACGCCGACGTTGTGATGGCGTAGCGTGCTCCGGTGTCCGCGCGGATATGGTCGATTCGTTGCCGCGGCGATGCGGGATCGACGGGCACGTACGCCGCGCCGGCTTTCAGGATCGCGAGAATTGCGCCGATCAGTTCCGGCGATGGCGTGGCGCACAACAGCACGAGATCGCCCGGCTTCACACCGAGCGCCAGCAGATGCCGGGCAAGGGCGTCGCTCTCACGATCGAGATCGCCGTACGTGACGTGGCGGCCGTTGAACGTTAAGGCGTGCCGCGCAGGATCGCGCCTCCGCTGTGCGGCGAATCGCGCGGGCAGACTCATGGCATCGGGCGACGGTTGCGCCGCGCCTGGAGCTCCGGCATCCGGCGCGGCTCCGGCATCCGACACGGCCTCGCCATTTGACACGAGTTCGGCATCCGCCATGGGGCCGTCGTCGCGATGCGTATTGCGCGCCGTCAGCACACCCACCGGCTGTCCGGGGTCCGCAAGCGCGTCGTCAAGCACGCCCAGCAATGCGTGTTGCAGCGACAGCACATCGTCGCGCCCGATCATCGCAGTTTTGTACTTCAGATTCACCGCCCAGGTATCGCCCTGCTCGACGACTTCGCAAGTGAGCGGGTATTCGTCGCGCTGGTAGATGTCGTGAGCGAACGTGAGGTCGATCGTGTCTCCGATGCGATGCGGCAACGTGCCGATATCGATCGCGTCGCCAAACTTCTGGTAGGTGAACACGGCCTGGATCGCCTGATGCGGGTCCGAGTGTCGCGGCAGCGCATTTACCAGCCCGGCGAAGGGATACCAGTGGTCGAGCGCGCGATAGACGTAGCGCTGGCAGTCATCGAGCCAGCGCAAAAACTGCTGGGTCGGATCGAGATCGCAAACGACCGGCACCAGGTTGGCGAAGTTGCCCACCGTCGACGCGAACTCGCTCGCAGGGCGGCCGAGCGTCGGCAAGCCGATCGTGAAGCGTTGCGTGTCCCGCCAGGCGGACAGCGCCAGCAAGAACGCGCCCATCAGCAGCGTGGCCGCGTTGAACGAACCCGTCTCGCGGAATCCGTGCACGCGGGCGGCCAGTTCGGCGTCGATCGCGAACGACAATCGATCGGTCGCAAATACCGACGCATCGTCGGCGGCAAGCGGGACATCGAGTTTCGGGTCGAGCGGCGGCAGGCCGTCCGCACACTGCGAGTGCCAGTATGCGAGGCTCTTCTGCCCCGCCGCGGAGCTGAGATGCTCGGCTTCGAACTTTACGAAGTCGAAGAAGCTGGCCGCAGCCGGCGGCGCAGATAGCGCACGCTGTTGCCGCATGGCCCGATAGTCTTGCCAGATCGTCGATAGCCACTGGCTGAGCGAGCTGCCGTCGCAAACGATGTGATGCACGACCAGCAGCACGACTGATTGGCCGGACGCCGTGGCATACACGTGAATCCGGTACAGCGGACCGTCGTCGAGCGAAAACGGTGCGTCCGCATCGATCTTCGCGCGCGCCACGCACGCCTCGAGCGTGTCGTCGGAATCGAATTCGCGCCACGCGAGGTCACGCCCGGAATCGATGCACTGCACGAGTTCGCGTCCGTGAGCGACGATGCCCGCGTTGAGCAGCTGATGGTTGTTCACGAACCGCTGGCACGCCCGCCGGAACGCATGACGTTCGAATCCGTTCCCGACCACGCAGGCGACGGCCACGTTGTACAGCGGATCTGCCGGATACATCATCTGCCGCGACCAGATGCCCTTCTGGTTCTGCGATAGCGGCGACATCGCGTCCAGCAGGAAATGCTGCTTCAACCATACGTCGACGTCGTCCCCGTTCAGAACGCGCTGTGCGTCGTCGCTCTTGTTGCTTCCAGGCTCCGTCACCCTGTTCAGTAGACTCATCGAACCGCTCCCGTCTCGCTTTTGCCTCATCGATCCATCCTCAATTCCGGACGCACAGCGCAGCATGTGCGCCTCGCCCCGGTCACCTTTCGTTTCGCGCCGCCGGTCATTTGGCGAGAGCCTCGACATCGCCGGACGCCGCGCGCAGCGTGCTGCGCAACTGACCGACCGACAGATCGCCGCCAAGAAAGCGCTCCAGCAGACCGGCGGCCTCGCCAGTCGGCGCATCGCGCGTTGGCAGCGCACGCACGGCGTGACCGATCTCGCCGAACTGCCGCCCGAATGCGGCGACCAGGCTGGCGACCGGCGCGTCCAGATCGCGCAGCATCGCGCCGGTCAGTTCGACGATCAGTTGCGGAAGTTTCTGCATCTTCTCGTGCTCGAACAGCGCACGGCTGTACGAGTGGAAGATGTACAGACGTCCATCGATCCGCAGGAACTGGAAGAACATCGAAGCGAGCGGCTGGTCGAGGAAGTGGATGCGGCGCTGCTCGAGCACCGCATCCATGTACGTGGACACGCCGTGCTCGCCTGCGACACTGACGTTCGCCGTATCGATATCCGCGCTGTCCAACACGACATCGCCGACCATCGCCGTGTACCCGGCATAACCGTCCAGACCAACGATCTGTAGCAGTTCCGTCGCTGGAATCCGCGCATGTTGCAACCCGGTCAGCAGGGTTCGGCGCACCGCGTACAAGGTGTCGAGCACGCTTTGCCGCGCGTCGATCTCGAACGGCACGAACGCGACGTTCGAGAAGTCGCCCAGACATGCGGCCAACGCAGCGCGATCGCGCTGGTTGTGGATCACCTGCAGCACCGGACGATCGTTGCCGAAGAACTCGCGCAACACGACAGCCAGCACTGCCGCGAACAGCTGCGGATACGAAATGCCGTGCTCCCTGCTCAGTGTCGAGATCCGATCGCCAAGCCCGGGCGACACAGACACGATCTGGTTCACCGCGAGCTTGCGCGACGACGGCGCCGATGCGATGTCGTCGCGATACGGCAAGCGCATGGCGACATCGACGCCGGACAGCGCGTTGCGCCAGTACGCACGGTGCACCTCGGCGTCGGCCCCGCCCGCATCGTGTTGACGAAGCGCGTACAGCCAGTATTGGTCGCGTTGCGCATAGGCGTCGGCGCGTACTGCTTCCTGGCCATCGAGGCTTTCGTACAGCGCCATCAACTGCGAGAACAGCAGGCCCGGCGTGAACGCGTCCGCGTGTGCGTGATGCGCAACCACACCAAGATGGAACGCACCGTCTGTTTCCGTCAGCCACATCCGAATCGCCGAGCCGCCGTGTTCCTCCAGCATCTGGTGACTGCGGCAGCTCTGGATGAACTGATAGAAGGCCTGACGGCTGCTTGTCGAAATCAGATCAAGCGACACGCATACCAGTTCCGACACGCATTGCGCATAACCGTCGCCAACCTTCACGTAACGCGTGCGCAGCAGGTCCTGCTGCCGCGCGAGCAGGGTCAATGCATGCTGCAGCCGTTCGAAATCGACGGCGGCGGCATACAGGCGGAACACGTGGAACACGTTCCAGGCAGTGTTGTCCATCCGCTCGGTCAGATACAGGT
>NZ_JSZE01000136.1 GCF_000802365.1 Xanthomonas cannabis pv. cannabis | reverse complement strand
CTCTTCGCTCATCCGCTGGGTCGTGCTCGGAGTGCTCCTGGCGCCCTCTCAGAAAACCACACGCCGCGCTCAGCCTGATCCGTAAAAGCGCCAGAGCCACCGCGCAGCCGTCTTGCACCTGGGTGACACGCGCGCGCCGGCCGGCCTTGGCGCCAAATTTCTGACCCGGCGCGCCCAGCATTGCTTTGCTTTCCTTTGAAAACCAGCAAAACACAAGCCGCAAGCTGACTTTTTCAGGCCACACCTTCGCTTCCAGCTCCCCGGCTGTCAAAAGATTGACACAAGTCACGGATTCATGATTCAGTCATGAACAGACTAAATCGGAAGGATTCTCCCGAACACCGGTTGTTGCACGGCGTTCTTTCTCTGGTTGGACCCCAAGGAAACCCCAACAATGATGAGCTTTCGCAAGCCCGGATGGATGTTGTCCGGCCTCTTGTGCGTTGCCTGCCTGCCGGCTGTGGCCGGGGCGCAGGACGTCGCCGCCAGTTCCAAGGTCGGCATCGACCCGGTCACCGGCAAGTTGCGCCCACTGACCGATGCCGAAAGCGCGGCGCTGGATCAACAGGCACAGCAGACCGGCGCGGCGTCCCGTCGTGCGACGACCGGCCCGACGCTGCCGCAGACCGAAGCGGCCGCCCGCGCCACCGAACGCCGCCTGCCCAACGGCACCGTGGCGCGCAAGTTGCCGGCCACGCAAATGAGTTCGCTGACCGCCACCCGCCAGGCAGATGGCCGCGTCGTGATCGAACACAGTGACGACGCCCAGACCCAACCCGCCCACGCCGAGCACGGAGCGCTGCCGCATGAATAAGCCCTTGTTGCTGTTGTCCCTGGCGGTGGGTGCGGCGCTCGCTCCGCTGCAGGCCTCGGCTGCCACCGTCACGCTGATCAATGGCGATGCCGGCACCGTGGTCGGCTTGAACGACCCGACCGCCGCCACGCCGCTGGGCGGCAATCCCGGGCGCTCGGTGGGCGAGCAGCGCCGGATCGCCTACCAGTACGCGATGGACCTGTGGGGTGCGGTGCTGCAGAGCAACGTGGAGATCAAGGTCTATGCCTCGTTCGCGCGCCTCAACTGCACTGCCACCGGCGGCACGCTGGGCCAGGCCGGCCCGAACTGGATCGTCAACAATTTTCCCGGCGCCAAGCCGAACACGCTGTACCCGTCGGCGCTCGGCGATGCGATCGCCGGACAGGACCTGGTGCCCGACCCGGCCGATCCGGCCGACGTGTTCTCGCAGTTCAACGGCGACCTGGGCAAGGACGACTGCCTGGCCGGCTCCGGCTGGTACCTGGGTCTGGACGGCAAGACGCCGGAAGGCCAGATCAACTTCCTCAACGTGGTGATGCACGAGATCGGCCATGGCCTGGGTGCTGCCGGTTTCCTCAACAAGACCACCGGTGTGCTCGGCTCGGGCAGCGGCCTGACCGACGTCTACACCTCGCAGGCCTTCGACAACGTGCAGAACAAGCGCTTCGACGACCCGGCCATGACCAATGCCCTGCGCGCCGAAGCGATGCGCACGCCGGGCCGCACGGTGTGGGCCGGGACCGGCGTCAATCGCGAGGCGGCCTTGATCCTGGATCCGCGCACCCTGCTGCGGGTGACCGCGCCCAGCGCTGCGGCGGGCAAGTTCGAGGTGGGCTTTGCCAGCTTCGGGCCGCTGGCCACCGCGGGCAACTTCCCGGCGCGTGCAGTCGTCACCGTCGATGACGGCGTTGCCGCCGCATCGAGCAGCGATGGCTGCGAAACGCCATTCGTCAATGCGGCAGCGGTGGCCGGCAAGGTGGCGTTGATCGACCGCGGCACCTGCTCCTTCGCCATCAAGGTCAAGAACGCCCAGCTCAACGGTGCAGTGGGCGTGATCGTGGCCAACAACGTCGCCGGCGTGCAGACCATGGGCAATGCCGCGCCACCGATCACCGACATCACCATTCCGGCGATCATGGTCTCGCAGGCCGACGGCGCACGCCTGAAGGGCAGCACCGCCGTAGTAGCCGGGCTGTACGAGGACCCGGAGCTGCTGCAGGGCACCGACACCGCCGGCCGCACCCGCCTCTACGCCCCCAGCGTGGTGGCCGGCGGGTCGACGTTCTCGCACTTCGATACTGACCTGCAGCCGAATGCGTTGATGGAGCCGTTCGACACACCGGAGGTGCAGGCACATCTGAACATCGACCTGACCCCGGCGATGTTTGCCGATATCGGCTGGACCTTGAACCGTGGCCTGACCCGGCTGGGCAGCTGCAATACGCTGGTGCCCACCGTGGAGCCGGGCGGCTTGATCGTCGGCGCGAACCTGACGGCCGAAAGCAGCCTGTGCAAGACGCAGAACGCAGGCAACCGCCTCGGCTACCTGACCTGCATGAACGACCACATCCGCGAGCTGGAAGACCAGGGTGCGATCAGCCGTGTACAGCAGGCTGCCACGTTCGTCTGCGCGACCAAGGTGCGCCCGTAACCCAGGCGCATGTGGCTGGAGAAAATGCGAACGGCGCCGGGAGGCGCCGTTCGTTTATCTGCGATCAGAACGGCATTGCCTGCGGCAACGCGCGCCGATGCACGGCGTTGATGGCAGGTCACCTCCGGGCCGCGATGCGGTACGGCTGCGCGACGGCAACCGGTGCGTGCTTCACTGATGCACACACGCCCGGTTGCATGGCATCACAAGACGCCTGGCCTCACTCGCCGTGCCTCGTTGCCTGACTCAGCGATCCGCAGCATATGGCGAGGTCAGCACCTGCGGTGCGCGGCCCAGCGCAGCGCCGAGGCGATCCATCACGAAGCGCAGATAGAGATTGCTGCTGAACTGGTTGTAGTCGCGTGCGTTGTTGAAGGTCATACGCCCGCCCAGGAACAACTGCGGGGCCACCTGCCATTCGGCGGCGCCACTGAGGTTGTAGGACACCCCGGTACGGCTTTCGCCCGCGTACACCGGGTCGGTGTAGCGGTCGACCAGACCGAGCAGCGCGGCCAGCGATGCGGCGTCGTAGGCGGCCTGCTGCAGGCCTGGGTCGGTGGGGAAGTACGGCGTGGGGTCGGTCTTGAAATGCTGCACGCCGATGCTGGCATCGAGTTTCCAGTTGACGCTCTGCCCCGCGCTGCGCCCGCTCCAGTGCACCGGGACGCCGAGATCCAGATACTCCTGCGGGCTGAAGTAACCGCCGTGGCCGTAGGTGAAGCCGCTGAGGTTCTTGTCGTACTGCATGGCGGTCAGATTGACGCCGGCAGTGAGCGACTGATTCTGCGTTTCCAGCGCGTGCACGTAGAAACCGAGATCGGCCTGGCGGTGGTCGTTGTCGGCCACGTGATTGCCGGTCACCCGATGCGCGGCAAGATTGGCGTAGCCGCCCAGCAGGCCGTTGTCGGCGTTGGCCGCCAGGGCGATGCCGTTGCTGGTCACCCCACCCCACTCGCGACCACTGCGTGCATCCTGCGCGCCGGCGAAGGACAGCACGCTGTCGGTGACGGCGCGCCGCGATACATCGGCCGACCAGCCCGCCGCCTCGCCGAGTTCGCCGCGATAGCCAAGCCCGCCCACCACGTTCTGCTCCTGGAAGCCGATTGGCGTGCTGCCCACGTCGGCGCTGAACCCGCCATTGCGGTAGCGCACGCCGACGCCCACGCCGGTGTCGTCCTGGTTGATCCGGCGCGCGCCGTTGCCGGTGGCGGCCATGCTGTTGAGGGTGGCCGCCAGCGCCGTGGGCGTCTGCTGCGCGGCGGCGCTGCTACTGGCCAGCGCCTGCAGTGCGGCGCCATCGCCAGCAGCCAGTTGCGCGCTGATGGCGGTGTTGCCGAGGATGTCGCGTGCCAGCTGCGCGATCGACGTGTTGGATGCGTTGACGCTGAGCAGATACGCCGGCAACGGTTGATTGGCCAGTGCGGCCAGGGCGGCGGGTGTGCTGTTGTTGTTCTCGGTGAGCAGCTCGCCGAACAGGCCGGTACTCAAGGCATACCGGCGCAGGCGCTCGCGCGTGGCCGCGGTGTCGCCCTGGGTGGCAAGCAGTTGGTACACCGACGAGCTGACCAATGCATCGATCGGGCTGCGATCGGCGGCCAGCGCATCGTTCACTGCACTCTGCGGGCCGGCGCCAAAGCGGCTGGCGGTCGCGTAGTCGGTGGTCAGGGTGCCGGCATCGACCACGGTGGGCGTGAGCGTGATGCCGAGCTTGCCCTCGCCCACCGCGAACTCGGCCTGCAGCGGCATTTCGATGTCGTCCAGGCGGCCCAGGCCGTCTTCGCCATCGCGCGAACGGTACAGTGCGCCACCGGCGAGGTTGTCGCTGTTTTCCGATTGCACGGCGCGCAATTCGTCGAGCACGCTGTTGCCGCTGCTGGCCGGCAGCAGTGCCCGCGCCGCGGCGCCGCGCAGGCGCAGGTCGTCGGCCGGTGCCAGCGTCGGCGTGCTGCGTGCGGGCAGGTGCGAACGGCTGGCCGGCGCTGCGCTGGCGCTCACCGGCGGCGGCAGGGGATCGGCGCTGTTGCCGGCGTAGGCATCCGCGTCGGCAGTCACAGGCGCGGGTACGGGCGCAGCGAAGCGGGCAGCGGCCGGTTGCGCGGGCGGCAGCGCCAATGCGGTCTGCGGATAGGCACTGCCGGCGTCCATGCGCTCGGACACCAGCGCCGGCGAGCGCGGCATGGCGCCGGTCATGCCGGAGAACGGATTGAGCGGGCGGCCGGAACTGGCCACTGCAGCCAAGCCGCGCGCAGCCGGCAGGCCGTTGTCGAGCTGCCCGGCCTGGCGTTGCTGCGCGGCCAACGCCGCGCGGAAATACTGCTCGGCCTTGCGGTTCTTGCCGGCGCTGCGATACACCCGGCCCGCAGCCGCCAGCACGTCCGGCGACTGCGGTGCCTGCGCCAGTACGCGTTGCAGATAGCCCTCGGCAGTGCGCAGATCCGATTGCGCGGCCGCGCTGTTGGCGGCGGCGGTCAGCGTGTCCAGATCGTCGGGATGACGCTGCAGGATCTGCTGATAGATCGCCAGGGCCTGGCGCTGATCGCCGGAGGCCGCGTACAGGCGGGCCAACGCGGCCTGCGCATCGCGGTTGTCCGGCTGCTGCGCCAGGATCGGCGACAGCGCATCGTAGGCAGCTTCCAGATTGCCCAGCTCGCGCAACGCATCTACCTGACGCAGCGTGTAGGCGCTGCGCAGCGCTTGGGCGCGGCGCAGCTGCGCCGGCGTCATGGTGATGGATTGCAGCTGGCGCAACACGGCCGACAGCTCGGCGTCCTGATGTGCGCGCAGCAGCACGTCCGCATAGTGCAGGCGGTCTTCGGTGCGCGGATTGGCACCGGTGACCAGGCGTTGCGCCAGCACCAGCGCGCGCTGGGTGTTGCCGGCGTCGGCGTGCGCGCCGGCCAGGGCGGCCAGCAATTGCGGATCGTCGAGCTGATTGCCCAGCGCAGTTTCGGTACGCGCCAGCAACTGCTGCGCCTCGCCCACCCGGCCCTGTTCCACCAGCAGGCGCGCCTGACGCGCCTGCAGTTCGATCCAGGCGGTGGTGCGCAGCTGGGTCATCTCCGGCGTGCGCGCGGCGGCCGGGATGCGCTCCAGGCTGTCGTAGGCGCCCTGCCAGTCACCGCTTTCCTGTGCGAGCAAGGCGTTGGCATGCAGGGCCTCGGGTTGCTCGCCATGCACGGCGAGCAGGCCATCCATGACGCTGCGGGCCTGGTCGGGGCGACCGGCCTGCTGGTACAGACGCGCCAGATCCAGGCGGATCCAGGCATCGCCCGGGCGTTCGACCATGGCCGTTTCCAGCTCGGCCTGCGCGCTGACGACATCGCCGGCCTCCAGCGACTGACGGGCGCGGGCGCGCTGCACGTTGGAACGCAACAGCGCCTGGCCGCCGGATTTGGCGCGTTCGGCCGCCGGCAGCCGATTGAACAGGTCGCTGGCTTCCTGCATGCGGCCCTGGCGGCTGTACAGCCCGACCAGGCCCTGCAAGGCGCCGGCGTTGTCGGCATCGCGCGACAGCGCCTTGCGATAACTGGCCTCGGCCGCGTCCGGGTCGGTGGCGGCCTGCAAGCCACCCAGCGCCACGTGGCCGGCCGGTTCGTTGGGCAGCAACTGTATCGACTGCTCCACTAGCTGGCGTGCCTGGACGATGTCGCCACGCGCACGCGCAGCTTCGGCCTGCTGCAGCTGCTGCCAGTAGCGGGCGCTGTCGAGTGCGCTTTTCCATTTGCCGTTGCTGGCCGCGGCCGGGCGCAGCAATTCCTGCGCTTCGGCAAAGCGCTGCTGACGCAGGCGCACCGAACCCAGCCCGCCCAGCGCTTCCGGGTCGCGCGCACGGGCACGCAGCACCTGGGTGAAGCGTTGTTCGGCGACGCTCAGATTGTTGGCGCTCAGCGCGCGAAAGCCCTCGCCCAGCGCGATGCCATTGGGATCGGCGGGTGCCGCGGCCGCAGCGGCGCGCTGTTCGCGTAGCTGGCCGAGTTTGGCGGTGACTTCGGCATCGTTCGGGGAGCCGGCGAGAAATGCCTGATACAGCGGCGCATCGGCACTGCTCGCATTGAGCCACAGCAGCGCCTGACGCCAACTGCTGCGCGCCGGGCCACCCACGTCCGCACGCTGGGCCAGCGTGCGCAATTGCGCGATGCCGTCGCGGCGGGTGGGCTCGCGGTAGCTGAGCACCTGCGCCAGGGCCAGCTGCAGCGACGGGTTGCCCGGTTCGCTGGCCTGCAGCGTGCGCAGCCCGTTGCGGGCGCGTTCCCAGCCGGTGGGCGTGCCGGCCAGCGATTGGTAATACTCCAGCGCCAGGTTCGGCGGCGGCGGCTTGCCGGCGAACACGGCCTCGTAGCTGCGCGCCGCTTCCACGTAGCGCCCGGCCGCGGCGGCGCGGCGGGCGTTGCGCAGGTTGGGGTCTTCGCCGGCGGCAGCACTGCCGCGCGCGCCGATCGCCACGCGCAGGCGCTGGGCCTGCGGCGATTGCGGGTGGGCCGCGTCCAGTTGCTGCAGGCGCTTGCGCGCTTCGGACTGGCGCCCCTGCGCCAGATCGATCTGCGCCAGACCGAGCAGGGCGTCGGGCTGGTCCGGGTCGATGCCGAGCAGCTTCTTCCAGGTATCGGCGGCCAGGTCGTCGCGGCCCTGGTCGTGCCAGTAGTTGCCCTGTCCCACCAGTTGCTGGGTGGCGCTGGTCTGCGCCTGCGCCGGGCAGGCGAGCAGGCACAGGTCGAGCATGCCGGCGAGGTAGAGCGGCGTCAGGTGTTTGCGGAGCATGCAGGGGTTCTCCAGGCAGGCAGCAGGCGCCCGTCTGCGGCAAAGCGGTAGCGGTTCTCAAGCCAGCCCTGTCCAAACAGGGCCAGCGTGCGTTCGTAATACGGCAGCGCGGCGGCCGCGGGCTGGGCGGCCGCGGGGATGCGCTGCGCCTGCACCTTGAGCAGTGCCGGCTGACCCCGCGCGCTCAGGTATGGCAGCAGCGCGGCGGAAAACCCGACCGGCAGCGTGCCGCTGCCCACGCCACGCGCGGTGTCGGTCTTTTCGGCAAAGCCGGTGCCGGCGGCGAGCAGGTCGGACGGGCCGGACAGGTCCTGCAACAACCGCGCCCGCAGCGGCTCGCCGGCATCGAGCATGCCGGCCCACAGGTACACGCGAATGGCGTCGTAGCTGCCGAGGTTGCCGCGCTTGGGATCGGCACCGAAGGCCTTGCCGTCCCACACCGTCCAATCCGGGGCAACGCCGACCGGTGCACTCTCGCGCAGCACGCGCGCCGCGTTGCCGGCGATCGCCGCCCACGGGCCCTTGGGATCGGCATTGGCGCAACGGCGCAGCAGCTGGATCGGCAGGTAGCTGGGATTGAGGGTCCAGCGGCCCGGCTCGACGAATCCGCTGCGGCCGGGCAACAGCATCGGCCCCAGACCGGGTAGCGCGACCACTTCCTGCGTGCGCATCAGCTGCAGGATCTGCTGGCCGGCCTTGACGTAGCCGGGGCGGTTCCACAGCCGGCCGGCTTCCAGCAGGGCGTAGGCAATCCACAGCTCGCCATCGCTGGCCGTGTTGGCATCGAGCACGCGCCAGCTGCCGCTGTCGTCGCGGCCCCACAGCCAGGCCGGCAGGTTGAGGTCCGGACGCCCGCCGCACAGGTTGTGGCGGGTCCAGCCGAGCACCTTGTCGAACAGCACCTGGTCGTTGGCGACCAGGGCGAAGAACAGTGCGTACGACTGCCCTTCGGAGGTGGAGCGTTGATCGGCGTTGAGGAAATCCACCACCCGGCCATCGGGCTGGATGTGCCTGGACACGAAGGCATTCCACAGCGGCCAGCTGCCGCACTGCGCAGGTGCCGGCCTGGCGCCGGCCGGCAGCGCCGCGGCCAGGCCGGCCAGTGCGCCGGCACGCAGCAGGGAGCGGCGCGTCATCGTCGTGACGTGGGCACCGGTCTTCATGCGCTGCCGCCTTCGTTGAGGCGCTCGGCGGCGTGCCGGCGCAGCAGGACGCGCGCGGCCAGGGCCAGCAGCAGCGCCAGCAGCACCACGGTGAAGGCCAGCCACACCGGATGGTGCGAGAAGTACCAGCGC
>NZ_JSZE01000135.1 GCF_000802365.1 Xanthomonas cannabis pv. cannabis | reverse complement strand
GCATCGCACTATTTTAGCCTGTCCGCCGTCGGCTCACAGCTGAAGCGACCCGCGGGCCGCCGTCGGCACCGATGCGACGGTTTGTCGCAGGCCACCGTTCCCCTGAGCGCATAGCATTGCGTGATGAACAGCTCCGACGCCTCCTTCCTGCGGACCCTGTGCAGCCTGCGCTGGCTCGCCACCGCCGGCCAGGCCGCCACCATCCTGGTCGCCACCGGCCTGATGGGCTTGAACCTGCCGCAACAGCCACTGTGGGCCGGCGTCGCCGCACTGGCGGTGTTCAACCTGTACGCCCAGCTGCGTGTGGCCCACCGTGGCGCCGTGAGCCCGGCCACCGAATTCGGCCACATCCTGGTCGATGTGACAGTGCTGACCTGGATGGTGGGCTGGAGCGGCGGCATCGCCAATCCGTTCGGCTCGCTGTTCCTGGTGCTGATCGCGCTGGCCGCGTTGGCGCTGCCGCTGGGCTGGGCGATGGCGGTGGCGGCGTCGTGCGTGGCCGGCTACGTGATCAGCGCGGCGTTCGGGCTGCCGCTGCCCTACGGCAGCTTCGACCCGCTCAGCCTGCACATGTGGGGCATGGCGGCCAACTTCCTGCTCTCCACGGTGGTGGTGCTGGCCTTCGCCACCCGGCTGGCGTTGTCCATGCGCGAACGCGAGCGCGAGATCTCCACCCTGCGCGAGCGCTTCGCCCGTAATGAAGGCATCGTCGCGCTGGCCACGCATGCGGCCTCGGTGGCGCATGAATTGAATACGCCATTGGCGACGATGACCCTGCTGGTGGACGACATTGCCGACCAGTGCGACCAGGCCGAACTGCGCGAAGACCTGGACACCTTGCGCGAGCTGCTGGTGCAGTGCCACGAGCGCGTGCTGGCCCTGGCCGCGCCGGCCGACAACGGCCACCTGAGCCGCGAAGTGGCAGTCAAGGACGTGCTGGAGCAATGGCGGCTGGTGCGCCCCACCATCGAGCTGCGCCGCAACGACGACGCACCGATGCGGCTGATGCTGCAGCCGGGCGTCAGCCACCTGCTGATGGTGCTGCTCAATAACGCCGCCGATGCCGGCGAACGGGCCGGGCGCCCGCAGATCGACCTTACCTTGCGCGTGGAGCACGACCATCTCAGCGGCGAAGTGCGCGATTACGGCCCCGGCTTCGACACCGCGCAGGCCATGTTGCCGGGCACCTTGTTCAACAGCGGCAAACACGACGGCATGGGCGTGGGCCTGGCGCTGTCGCATGCCACCGTCGAACGCCTGCAGGGCGAATTGTGGATGCTGCCCGCCGAAGGCAGCGGCGCCCGCGTCGGTTTCCGTCTGCCGCTCTCCGAACACGAGGCACTCGCATGACAAGCACTCCCATCCGCACCGGCCTGCTGGTCGACGACGACACCTTGTACCTGCGCACGCTGCAACGCAGCCTGGCGCGGCGCGGGGTGGAAACGCTGACCGCCACCGACGCGGCCAGCGCGCTGTCCACCGCGCGTAGCGCCCTGCCGGATTTCGCCTTGATCGATCTCAAGCTCGGTCACGATTCCGGCCTGAGCCTGATCCAGCCGCTGCGCGAGATCCGCGCCGACATGCGCATCCTGCTGGTCACCGGCTATGCCAGCATCGCCACCGCGGTGGAAGCGATCAAACTCGGCGCCGACGACTACCTGCCCAAGCCGGCCAATATCCCCACCATCATGCGGGCGCTGGGCGAAGAAGATGACGAGCTTCCCGAGCCGGACGAAGAGGAAACCGCGCAGGAAATGATGACCCCGCTCAGCCGCCTGCAGTGGGAGCACATCCAGCAGGCCCTGCACGAGACCGATGGCAACGTCTCGGCGGCCGCACGCCTGCTCGGCATGCATCGGCGCTCGCTGCAGCGCAAGCTGACCAAGCGCCCCAGCCCGGGTCCATTGCGCGAACCCGGGCGCTGATCGCGCCCGGGCCGCACGCACGGCCTGTCAGCCTCCCCACTACGTCAACGCTGTCGGGCAGCAAACACGCTGGCCCGGCGCGAGGTGGCACGGATGCCGTCGGAGCCTTCAATCAATGTGCGGCCCCAGCTGCTCAGACGCGTCGGGTCCCAGCCAAGCACGATATCCAGCGACTGGGTGCTGCTGTCGTTGCCCGACCACGACCAGCCCATGTAGCCCACGTTGTACTGGCGCGCGCGCCGCATGATGGCCGCCTCGTCCACCTGCGCGCCGCGATGGTCGGCACCGAATTCGCCCACCACCAGCGCCAGGCGGTTGCTCTGGAATGCACGCAGGTACGCATCCAGCGTGGCATCGTTGCCGAACACTTCGTACATGTGCACGCTGAAGACCAGGTTGCGACGGCTGTCGAGCGCCAGTAACGCAGCCGCGTTGTCGCGCATGTAGAACTGCCAGTCCTGGCCCCAGTTGGGCGCGTCCACCATCAGCGCGTGGGTCAAACCGGCGTTGCGCAAGGTGGCGATCGCACGGGCATGGCCGTTGACCCACTCGCTGGCACTGAGGCGGTTGCCGTACGGCTCGTTGCCGACATTGATGATGACGTAGTTCTCCTGTCCCACCAGTGCGCCACGGATGCTGGTCCAGTAGTTGGCCGCGTCAGCCAGGGTCCCGGCGGCGCCGTCCTCGCCGTAACCGGTGGTGTCGTGCACTTCCAGCACGGCGATCAGGCCCAGGCTCTTGCAGCGCGCGATGATGCGCGCCACCTCTGCTTCGGGCGTGCGGTTCCAGCGATACCCGCTGCTCAGCACCACGCGCACGCTATTGGCGCCGGTGGCGGCAATCTGCGCCAGCGCCGCATCGGTACGGTCGGCAAACCAGGCATGTGGCAGGTTGATGCCGCGCAGGACCAGCGCATTGCCGTTGCTCTCCCGCAACTGCGTCCCGGACACGGATAAACCAGCATGTGCGGCGGACGCCAGCGCAAGGCCGGCCACCAGCAGCAGGGCGCGCTGCGCCAGACGAGTGAAGATCTTCATGGTCGCTCCAAGGTGGGCGCCGTGGACGCCTCGGCACGCTGTCGCATGCCCGGCCCACGTGCGGCCACCGTGCCCACCGCGGGCATGCGCAATCGGCGTCCAGGTCACAGAACCGACAAAAACCGCAGATGCGGACCGAGCGCGCAGACCGCGACGCCGGCCGCTGGTAACGTTAACTTCCGTGCGTTTCCGGCAGTTGCCGTTATCTTCTGCAAGGCGCATCCAGCCTTGCGCGATCCCGCGCACGTGGCCCGCCGCGCTGCGCACTAGGGTGCTGCAATGCGAAACCAGCGTCAGCGTGCGGGCCCGTGCCGGGGCCACACACGTGCCACGCCTTGCGCCGCAGCACGCCACAGCGCTGCTACCAGCTGAATAAGCCGGTGCGCACACGTCAAGAGCTGGTGGCCCGGGCCGATAGAGGCACATGCAACCCTCGCCCGCCCCCAACTCCCTGCCGTCCTCCATGACCGACGAAACCACCCGTCTGGCCGTCTTGCGCGGTCTCTGCCTGCTGGATTCGCCGCCGGACCCGGTATTCGAGACCATTGCCGCGATGGCCTCGCGCAGCCTGGGTGCGGAAATCGCGCTGGTGTCGCTGGTGGACGAACATCGCCAGTGGTTCAAGGCACGCGTCGGCCTGGATGCGTCGGAGACCCCGCGCGACCAGGCGTTCTGCGCCCACGCGATCCGCTCCGACGAGGTGATGGTGGTACCGGATGCGCAGCTGGACCCGCGCTTTTGCGACAACCCGCTGGTACTGGGCCCGCCGTATATCCGCTTCTACGCCGGTGCACCACTGAAATTGCGCGAAGGCCACAGCATCGGCACGCTGTGCGTGATCGGCACCAGCCCGCGCGATGGCCTGGATGCGGAGGCATTGACCCGTCTGGAAGGTCTGCGCGACCTGGCCGTACTGCGGGTGGAAAACCTGCGCAGCACCACCTACCGCGATGGCGCCACCGGCTTGCCGAACCGTTCGCGTTTCAGCGAAGACCTGGACGCCTGGCTGTCGCAGCGCGACACAGCACCGGCCACCACCGCGGTGGCCATCGATGTGTGTGGCAGCGATTATTTTCGCGACATGGTCAAGGCGCTGGGCTGGGACTACGCCGATGGCTATGTCGCGCTGGCACAGCGTCGCCTGGCCGCCTACCTGCCCAGCGGCACCCTGCTGTACCGGCTGGACCCGACCACCTTCGGGTTCATGACACCCACCGAGAACCAGCGGCTGTCCAGCCTGTGCAACAAGGTCTCCAAGGCCTTTGCCGAACCGCTGGATCATCAGGGCATCCCGCATACCGCGGTGGCCTCAATCGGCGCGGTATCGCTGCAGACCAGCTACGGCGCCGCCGATACCATCCGCTCGCTCACCACCGCTGTGGACGTCTCGCGCGAGCGCGGGTTGGCGTGGAGCATGTACGAGCGCAAGCATGACGTGGCGCAACGCAATACCTTCCGCCTGCTTGCCGCCCTGCCCGCCGCACTGGACAGCGCCAGCCAGCTGCGCCTGCACTACCAGCCACGCGTGGACCTGCACGACCACCGCTGCGTGGCGGTGGAGGCCCTGCTGCGCTGGCAGCACCCGATGATCGGCCCGGTGTTGCCGTCGGACTTCGTGCCGATGGCCGAGAAGACCGCCCTGATCAACCGCATCACTGCGTGGGTCATCGACAACGGCATCGCCCAGGCTGCGCGCTGGCAGCAGCAGGGGCTGGATTTCAATCTCGCCCTGAACGTGTCGGCGGCCGACCTGGACCGCCGCGGGTTTGCCGGCCTGTTGCGGCGCGGCCTGGAACGCCACAAGCTGGACCCGCGCCGGCTGGAGATCGAATTCACCGAAAGCGCGATGATCCGCCACCCCGACCACCTGGCCGAGGAGCTGGCGGCGGTGGCCGCGTTGGGCGTGCACATTGCCATCGACGACTTCGGCACCGGCTACAGCAATTTCAGCTATCTCAAGCAGTTGCCGGCAAGCTCGTTGAAGATCGATCAGTCGTTCATCCGCTCGCTGCCCGACAACCGTACCGACCGCACGCTGGTGCCGGCAATGATCCAGCTCGGCCACAGCCTGGGCCAGCGCGTGGTGGCAGAAGGCATTGAGTCGGCCGAGGCCTACGCGCAGCTGCGCGCCTGGGGCTGCGACGAAGGCCAGGGCTACTGGATCGCCAAGCCGATGCCGGCCGCCGCGCTGGAAACCTGGCTGCAGACCCCGTGGCACGAACCGCTCGCGGCACCGGTGGATCTGCTCGCGGCCAGCCTGGCTGCAGCGCGGGTCTGAGGCACGGCCATCGACAATGACGATGTCGTTGGCGGGAATCGGGAATCGGTGGGAGCTGAGGCGACCGCCCGCTTCACTGCAACGCTCAAACGCAGTGCGGCGCGACACCGAGATGCCGCGCCGCACTGCGTAGACGGAGTGAGTGGCTGACGCACGCGGCGTCAGCCATTCCTGCAACTGCTGCTTACCAGAACACCGCGTACAGCACGACCAGGATCGCGATCACGCCGGCGGCGCCGACCTTGAAGCCCAGCGTGGTGCCATAGGCCACATCGTCGGTGCGGATCAGATCGCGTGCCTGGGTGGCCGGCGTCATCAACGACACCAGGACCGCCAGCACCAGCGCGGCCAGGAACACCACGCCGATGCGGTCCATGAACGGCAGCTCCGGCCAGGCGAACTTGAGCGCGAACGACAGCACCACCGAGCCGATCGCCGCGGTCAGCGCGCCGGCTTCGTTGGCGCGCTTCCAGAACAGGCCGAGCATGAAGATCACCACCACGCCGGGCGTAAAGAAGCCGGTGAATTCCTGGATGAACTGAAAGCCCTGGTCGAAGTTGCCCAGCAACGGCCGCGCGGTGAGGATGCCGATCAACACCGACACCGCCGCCACGATGCGGCCCACGCGCACCAGCTGCTTCTGCTCGGTGTGGGGGCGGAACTTGGCGTAGAAATCCAGGGTGAAGATCGTCGCCACCGAATTGATCTTGGAGGCCAGCGAGGCCACGATCGCCGCCACCAGCGCCGCGAACACCAACCCCAAAATACCGGTCGGCAGCAACTGCATCATGGTCGGATAGGCCTGGTCGGGCTTGGCCAGGTCCGGCGCCAGCACCACCGCGGCAATGCCCGGCACCACGATCACCAACGGCATCAGCAACTTCAAGAACGCCGCAAACACCATGCCCTTCTGCGCCTCGCCGATGTTCTTGGCCGCCAGCGCGCGCTGGATGATGTACTGGTTGAAGCCCCAGTAGCTGATGTTCATGATCCACAGCCCGCCCAGCAGCACGCTCAAGCCGGGCAGATCCTTGTAGAACGGGTTGTCCTTGGTCAGGATCATGTGGAAGTGCTCCGGGTGCGCGCTCCACAGATGCTTGAAGCCCGCCAGCACGCCGGCGCCATCGCCGATCCGCGCCAGGGTCAGCCCGGCCACCAGCAGGCCGCCCAGCACCAGCAGCGTGACCTGCACGATGTCGGTCAGCGCGACAGCTTTGAGACCGCCGTACAGCTGATAGACCAGCGCGAACACGCCGATCAGCGCCAGCGCCAGGGTCTGGTCCATGCCGGTGACCTGGCTCACTGCAATCGACCCGAGCCACAGGATCGAGGTGAGATTGACGAACACGTACAACAGCAGCCAGAACACCGCCATCAACGTACGGATCCACTTGCCGTAACGCTGCTCCAGGAACTGCGGCATGGTGTAGATGCCGTTGCGCAGGAAGATCGGCAGGAAGAACTTGCCCACGATCAGCAGCGTCAGTGCCGCCATCCATTCGTAGGAGGCAATCGCAAGACCAATGGCATAGCCCGAACCGGCCATGCCGATGATCTGCTCGGCCGAAATGTTCGCGGCAATCAGCGATGCGCCGATCGCCCACCACGGCAACGACTTGCTGGCCAGGAAGTAATCCTCGGCGCTCTTGCTGTGGCCTGCCTTCTCGCGTGAGACCCACTGCGCAAGTACGAAGATGCCGGTCAGGTAGACCAGCACAATCACGATATCCAACGTCGCCAAACCCACTGCACTCTCCTGTCTGGCTCTGGGGTGTGCGCCGACGGTCGGGCAGGACTGCAGAAAGCCACCGCCGCGCACCGGGTGCACGATGGCAGCGCGGCGAACCGCAGCTGCAGGCCATCCCGGCCGATCGACAACACCGCCCCCGCGGCGGCTGATGACACCACCGCGATCGGTGGCCGCTGTAATGCGTTGCCGATGGCGGCAACGCGCTTGTTTGCTTGCGTCACGTCATGCCCGGCGGCCTGCCGCCAGGCATGCGCATTACTTGACCGGGCAGTCCACCGTGGCTTCGGCTTCGTTGAGCGCGCCCAACGCCACCCTGGACACCGACAGGTTCAGTGCCGCAGCGCTTTCGATGCTGGCCACCTGGGTCAGCTTGGTCACGTCGGCACCGGCCACGGCGAAGCACTTGAGCGGAATCCCCACCACCTTCCACTGGCCCTGCGGCAGTGCGGCCAGGGTCTTCTGTGCATCGACCCGGCCACTGCACTTGTCGCCGCAGCCCACGCCCAGCCACACCGGTGCGGTCACGGCACTGTCGCGGCGCACGGTCAGCTGCAGTTGCACGTCGCCGTTGCTCTCACGCGACACATCCACCGGCTTGCCGGACACCAGCAGCACGCTGGCGGCCTTGTCACCGGACCACACCAGGCGGCGAGCATCTTCCTGCGCCTTGTGATCGACCGCGCTCATCTTCAGGCTGCCATCGGACAAACCCACCGGCAGCGTGGTCGCCGGCATGTTGGCCTGGCCCGCATTGGATAGCTGCATGGCAATCCCCAGTGCCGGCTTGCCGCGCACGAAGTACACCCCGCCCACCGACTGCTCGCCGGACACGCCCGATTCTTCCGGCAGCGCCGCCAGGTCACCCTTGTCGGCATAGTTCAGGCCGAAGCCGAACTTGAACTGCGGGTCGTAGTCCTTCTGGCCCACGTTGTTGGCGAACTGCATCGCGTTCTTGGGCCAGGAGAAGCTGAGCTTGCCCTTGAAGTCGTTCTGCACGCTGCCATCTGCCTTGCGCAGCAACACATCGGCAATGCCTTCGCCTTCCGAACCCGGCAACCACGCAGCCACGAACGCGTCGGAGGCATTGATGTACTGGTTCATCCACAGCGGACGGCCGCTCAGGAACACCGCCACCACTGGGATGCCTTCGGCCTTGAGCTTCTTGATCAGCGCCAGCTCGCTCTCGTCGCCCGGCTTGTACAGCAGGGTGGCGATATCGCCCTGGAACTCGGCGTACGGGTTTTCACCGAACACCACCACCGCCACGTCGGGCTTGGTCTTGTAGGCGCCGTCCACGGCCAGCTCGGCGCTGCCGCCGGCCGCCTTGATCTGCTTGTCCAGGCCTTCCCAGATGGTGTTGCCGTTGGGGTAGTCGCTGCGCTTGGTGCCGGTGCCCTGCCAGTTCAGCGTCCAGCCACCGGACTGCTTGCCCATGTCGTTGGCACCATCGCCCAGCACCAGCACGCGCTTTTTCGGATCCAGCGGCAGGATGCCGGCCTGGTTCTTCAGCAGCACCAGCGACTCGCGCACCGCCTGGCGGGCGATGGCGCGGTGTTCCGGTGCGCCCAGCAATTCGTACTTGCCACCGAGCGGACGCTTGGACGGCTTGCCGGCCTCGAACAGGCCCAGACGCAGCTTGACGCGCAGGATGCGGCGCACCGCATCGTCCAGGCGCTCGGCCGAGATCTGGCCGGACTTCACTGCTGCCAGTTCGGTTTCGTAGATACCCTTCCAGCTATCTGCGGCCATCGCCATGTCGACGCCGGCAATGAACGAGGCCGGGCAGTTGTCGTTGGTGCAGCCCTTGACCTGGCCCTGGCCATTCCAGTCGCCGACCACGAAGCCGCCGAAGTTCATGCGGCCCTTCAGCACGTCGGTCAGCATGACCTTGTTGCCGTGCATCTTCTCGCCGTTGAAGCTGTTGAACGAGGCCATCACCGTCTGCGCACCGGCCGCAATCGCCGGCGGATACCCGGCGGCGTGGATGTCGCGCATGGTGGCTTCGGACACCTTGGTGTCGCCCTGGTCCTTGCCGTCGGTGGTGCCGCCGTCGCCGACGAAGTGCTTCACCGAGGAAATCACGTGGCTGCCGTCCAGGAACTGCGGCGTGCCCGGGGTGCCCTGCACGCCTTCGACCATCTTGCCGGCGAAGCTGGCCACCACATCCGGTGACTCGGAATAGCCTTCGTAGCTGCGGCCCCAACGGTCGTCCTGCGGCACTGCCACGGTAGGCGCGAAGGTCCACTCCATGCCGGTGACGCGGGTTTCGGCAGCGGTGACTTCGCCAATCTTCTTGATCAGGTCAGGGTTGCGCGTGGCACCCAGGCCGATGTTGTGCGGAAACAGGGTGGCGCCGACGATGTTGCTCTGGCCGTGCACCGCATCGATGCCGAAGATGATCGGAATCGCGTTGCCGCCCTTGGAGGTGTCCATCGACGCTTCATAGAACGCGTCGGCCAGCTTCAGCCATTCGGCCGGGCTGGCGTTGTACTTGCCGCCGGGATCGGAATTGCCGCCGGCCAGCACCGAGCCGATGCGGTACTTGCGCACATCGTCCGGGGTCAGGCTGGCGATGTCGCCCTGGACGGTCTGGGCGACCTTTTCTTCCACGCTCATCTTGGCCATCACGTCGGTGATGCGCTGCTCCAGCGCCGCGTCCTGCGCGAACGGCCACTTCGGCGAGGGCCACTGGTCCGGATGGATGGCAGTGGACGCCTCGGCCGGTGCTGCGGCCGGCGCGGCCTTGCTCGCCTCGGCGGTGGTGTCCTTGCCTTGGCAGGCGGCCAGCATCAGCACCGCCGCAGCGGTTGCCAGAGAGAGGGCACGCCGCGCGACAGGCGCGGCGGTACGGCGAAGCAGCATGTCCAAGATTCGAGTCTCCAGGGTGGTTCTCCCACGGCGATGCGTTGCGCCGCAGGCCATTAGGCGGCGTACGCTTGCGTGATTCCCCTACCCTGTCAACAACGCGCGCCCGTATGCCAAATGACGGCCAACTTATTGACCGGGGCTATAGCCTTGGAATACCGGCAGCACCTGTGAAACCACGGAAAACTGCCATATCCGCTGCCGCGCCTGGCATTGCGGGCAGGCGCACTTTGCTGCAATGCACCACCCGCAGGCCCGGGCAGTGCGCAGCCCCGGACTGTACGTACCCTGCTGCAGCGTTCGCTTGTACATGCACGTCCGAACGCACGCCAACGGGTGAGCTCGCCGTCAAACAACTGTCATACCACCGGCCTAGCGTGACCGGCTTGCCGATGTGCCATCGCCATCGTTGATCGTTGCCTTTGCCTGGAGTTTCGATGTCCGCCTCCCCCGATCCCTCCCGCCGTCGCCTCATGCAATTGCTGGCGGCCGTTCCCCTGTTGCCGCTCGGCAATGTCAGCGCCGCCGCGTTCCAGCAACTTGGCAGCGCCGCACTGGCCGCGCGCGCGTTGCGGCCATCGGACACCCCGACC
The DNA here is from genome assembly GCF_000802365.1 of Xanthomonas cannabis pv. cannabis. Lineage (GTDB taxonomy): Bacteria > Pseudomonadota > Gammaproteobacteria > Xanthomonadales > Xanthomonadaceae > Xanthomonas > Xanthomonas cannabis. Next base: position 3,953 of record NZ_JSZE01000135.1, on the reverse strand, counting down.
CGTCTGGTCTCGGCCACCTTCCATGGCATGCCCGCGCCCAGCCTGGCCAACCCGGGGGCGATGGCCACCACCACGGTCGGCTCGGCACTCACCGTGGCGCGCAGCGACGGCAGCACGCAGCGCTACGCATTGGCGTATCACCCGTTCTTCGTCACCGGCGATCAGGTGCCCGACGGCAAGGGCGGCACCGTGCTGGCCGGCGGTTACTACGACATCCAGCATCGCCCGATCATCGACCGCTCCAAACCCGGTGCCGAGCGGCCGTTCTTCTCTGATTGCCCGGACGGCTCCTCGCTGCTGACCCTGCCCAATGCCAAGGTCCCAGGCGTCAAGGGCAACCACGTCTTCGCGGTGGTGCAGTTCGAATACACGACCCGCGACCAGGCCGGCAACGACACCAACCGCCACCTGCCCGCGCCAATCGCCGTACTGACGCTGGACCAGGACCCGGCCACCGGCAAGCTGTCGCTGGTGAAGTACCACAATGTCGACACCGCGCCGGTGCACGGGCTGTGGACCACCTGCGGGGCCAGCCTATCGCCGTGGAATACCCATCTGTCCAGCGAAGAGTACGAACCCGACGCCACCGCGCTGGCCGGCAATACCCAGTTCCGCAGCTACAGCACGCATCTGTATGGCGACCCGGAAAAGGCCAACCCGTATCACTACGGCCATCTGCCCGAGATCACCGTGCACCCGGACGGAACCGGGAGCGTGCGCAAGCACTATTGCCTGGGCCGCATCTCGCACGAACTGGTGCAGGTGATGCCCGACCAGCGCACCGTGCTGATGGGCGACGACGCCACCAATGGCGGTCTTTTCATGTTCATTGCCGATCGCAAGGCCGACCTGTCGGCCGGCACCTTGTACGTCGGCAAGTGGCAGCAGACCTCGGGCATCGGCCCGGGCGCGGCCACGCTGCGCTGGATCAAGCTTGGCCATGCCACCAGTGCAGAAATCCAGGCCATGGCCGACCGCCTCACCGCCGCCGACATCCTGGACGTGCACCTGAGCGATCCGGGCGATGCCTCGTTCACCAAGATCCCGTTCAACGGCACCTTCAACTGGATCCGCATCAAGCCGGGCATGGAAAAGGCCGCCGCCTATCTGGAAACCCACCGCTACGCAGCGCTGGCCGGCGGCAGCCTGGGCTTCACCAAGCTCGAAGGCACTACGGTCAATGCCAAGGACAAGGTCGCCTACATGGCCATGTCCTACATCGTCACCAGCATGCTCAACGGCTCGGGAGATGTAAAAGTACAGGGTCCGGAAGCCGGGGCGGTGTATGCCCTAAACCTGCGCGGCGGCCAACGCGACAGTCACGGCGCCCCGATCCATAGCGACTGGGTGCCGATCGACATGGCCGCCCCGGCCGCCCTCACCGGCCACAATCTGGACAGGCCCGATGCGCTAGGCAACCTGGCCGACCCGGAACGCCTGGCCAACCCGGACAACCTCAAGTTCTCCGAGTCGCTGCGTACCCTGTTCATCGGCGAAGACAGCAGCCTGCACGTCAACAATTTCCTGTGGGCCTACAACGTGGACAGCGGCGCGCTGACGCGGGTGCTGTCGGTGCCGGCGGGTGCGGAATCGACCGGTCTGCACGCGGTCGACGAGATCCACGGTTGGACCTACGTGATGAGCAATTTCCAGCACCCCGGCGATTGGGAAAGCCCGCTGCACGACACCGTCAAGCCGGTGCTGGACCCGCTGATCCGCGCCAACTACAAAAATCGCTTCGGCGCCGCGGTGGGCTATCTCACCGGCGACCCGGTGGCGGTGAAGCTGGGCAAGGCCTAAGCGCCGCCATTCCAGTTTGCAGCGTTGCATGACGCTACAGCCGACACGGGCAGCGTGGCTTTCTCGCTGCTGTCGCAATGCCGGTAGGATCGCAATGAGGGTCGCAATGCCGGTAGGAGCGCATCTGGGCGCGAGGAGCTTCATCGGTATGGCCTGTCGCGCCCGGGTGCGCTCCTACGGGTGAGGTCGATGGATGTCTGGCCGCGTCGGTGAGCAGCGGATCAGGCCTCAAGTACATGAGCGCGCAGCTCAGGACTGCCGCAACTCCAATGCCGCCATCACGATGGGCTTGGCCCAATCGGGCACTTGCGCCAGTTCTTCGGGCGTTTGCGGGTATTGCAGGCCATTGCGGCCCAGTTCCAGCACCAGCAGCGGCGCGACCTGCCCGGTCGCGTCGGCAGGCGAACTGTTGTCGTAGACATGCAGTACCGCCAGATGCGGCAGCAGCGCGATCAGGTTGGCGCGCGAGGCATCGTAACGTTCGCGGATCTTGTGCGTGGGGATGGCATGCCCGCCGGCGGCCACGCGCGCCGCCACACGCGCGATATGCAGCTCGACACTCGCCAAACCGCAGAACCAGATCGCCACCGTGTGCGTCGCGCAGGCCTGCCGCAGCAGGCGCGGGATGGTCGTCGCGCCCAGGGTGGTTTCGAATGCATAGTCATGACCGGCATCCATCGCCTGACGCAGGCGCCGCACGCCCTCCTGCCAGGCTTGCGCATTGGCGTCTTCGGGTGACCAGCCCTGCTCCACCAGGTCCCGGGTGAACGCATCCGGGTTGAACCAGGTGGCACCGTCTTCCCGCAGCAGGCTGCCCAGCAGCGAACTCTTGCCGGCACCGTTGACGCCGGCCAGCACCAGAATGTTTCCCACGATCTAGAGCGACGCCCCCAGGGTGATCTTGCTGCCCCGGCGTGCGGGCTTGGCGACCACCTGGGCCAGGCCTGCGCCCTCGGTCACCACCGCCAGATGCGCATCGAACCTGGTCTGCAATGCCTGCAGCGACTGCGCCCGCGCCGAGGCAACCGTCGCTGCGCCTGCCTGGCTGACCAGCCGGCGATATTCCTCCGCGTCCACCACCACCGCCTCGGGATGATTATGGTTGGTGATGACCACCGCGCCATGCGAGCGCACCTTGCGCATCAGGCTGGGCCAACCCTTCACCTTGATGTCGGCGGCGGGCGATTTTTCGAGTTCGGGCAGATCCTGGAAGCGAGACATGGGACGGTCCTGCGCGCTGTGTTGGCCTCAGCCTACTCCCAACTCCCCATTTTGGGAAATTTGCCCATTTTGTCCAAACTTACCACCTGGCAGGACCTCCTGAAACGAAACGGGGCCTACAGGCCCCGTTGTCCGACGCTACCCATGTGCGACCGGCTCAGCCGCGCAGCTTGCCCAGCAGCTCGCGCGTCACCGGGTCGGCCACCTCGGCCACTTCGCCCTTCAGCGCCGGCAGCAACTGGCTCGCCAGCTGCTTGCCCAACTCCACGCCGAACTGGTCGAACGCGTTGATGCCCCACATTACCGACTGCACGTACACGCTGTGCTCGTACATCGAGATCAGCGCGCCCAGCGCCTGCGGGGTGAGCGCGTCGAGCAGGATCACCGTGCTCGGGCGGCCGCCCGGGTAGCTGCGGTGCGAGTCGCTGCTGTCCTGGCCATTGGCCAGCGCCTCGGTCTGCGCCAGCACGTTGGCCATCAGCGCGACATGGTTTTCCGCATACGGGTCGTCGTTGTGCACGGTGCCGATGAAATCGGCCGGCACCACGCTGGTGCCCTGGTGCAGCGCCTGGAAGAAGCTGTGCTGCACATCGGTGCCCGCACCGCCCCACCACACCGCCACGGTGTCGCTCTCCACCGCCGAGCCGTCGAGCTTGACCCGCTTGCCCAGGCTCTCCATCACCAGCTGCTGCAGATACGCCGGCAGCAGCGCCAGGCGCTGGTCGTAGGTCATGACTGCGTGCGTGGCGCTACCAAGCAGGTTGCGATTCCACACCGCGGTCAGCCCGTGCAGTACCGCGACGTTTTCTTCCAGCGGCGTGTTGAGCACATGTGCATCGAACTGCGCGGCGCCTTCCAGCAGCTGCTCGAAACGCTCAAAGCCGATTGCCAGTGCAATCGGGAAACCAACCGCCGACCACAGCGAATAACGC
>NZ_JSZE01000134.1 GCF_000802365.1 Xanthomonas cannabis pv. cannabis | reverse complement strand
CCCGACCGACGCCGACCCACCGGCTCCGTTACAATCTGCAGCCCCGTTTCTGACACGGTTCCCCGGACATGATGGTCCTCGAGGGCGCTTCCGCCCTTTCGCCGTTCCGCCGCGCTCGGCTCGAAACCCGCCTGCAAACCCTCGTCCCCGCGCTGCGCATCACCGGCGCCTGGCACGTGTACTTCATCCGCGCCGAAGCCGGGCAAGCGCCCGATCAAGCCACCTTGCAGCGGATCCTGCAGGCCGACGCCGCCCCCGCGCCGCGCGACGCGGATGCCTCCTCGCGCTATGTGGTCCCGCGGCTGGGTACGCTGTCGCCGTGGTCCAGCAAGGCCACCGAACTGGTGCGCGGCGCCGGGCAGCCGATCCAGCGCGTGGAGCGCGGCACCCGCATCGACCTGGCCGGCTGGCCGGAGGACGCGGCCGCGCAAGCTGCCGTGGCCAAGCTGCTGCACGACCCGATGACGCAGTCGCTGCTCGGCTCGGCCGCTGCTGCCGAGGCGCTGTTCAACGTGCCCGACCCGGGCCAGTTGCAACGCGTGCCGCTGGACGCGCTGGAGCAGGCCAACCGCGATCTGGGCCTGGCCTTGGCGCAGGACGAGATCGACTACCTGCGCGAGCGCTTCGCCGCGCTTGGGCGCGACCCGGCCGATGTCGAACTGATGATGTTTGCCCAGGCCAATTCCGAGCATTGCCGGCACAAGATCTTCAATGCCAGCTGGACCATCGACGGCAAGCCGCAGGAGCGCTCGCTGTTCCGCATGATCAAGCACACCCACCAGCAGACCCCGCAGCACACCTTGTCCGCCTACAGCGACAACGCGGCGGTGGTGGAAGGCGTGCCGGCTGCGCGCTATCGCCCGGACCCGGTCAGTGGCGAATACCGCAGCGAGGCGGTGCTGCCGTCGGCCTTCGCGATCAAGGTGGAAACGCATAACCACCCCACCGCGATCGCGCCATTCCCCGGTGCGGCCACCGGCGCGGGCGGCGAGATTCGCGACGAAGGTGCCACCGGCCGCGGCGGCAAGCCCAAGGCCGGCCTGACCGGGTTTTCGGTGTCGCACCTGCGCATTCCGACCCTGCCGCAGCCGTGGGAAGCGCCGCGCGCGCTGAACCCGCGCATGGCGCCGGCGCTGGACATCATGCTCGATGGCCCGCTGGGCGGTGCCGCCTTCAACAACGAATTCGGCCGGCCCAACCTGCTCGGCTATTTCCGCAGCTTCGAGCTTGCCGAAGGCCCGGGCCTGACCCGCGCCTACGACAAACCGATCATGCTGGCCGGTGGCCTCGGCGCGATCGATCGCAACCAGGTCGAAAAGCTGCGCCTGCAGCCGGGCGATGCGGTGATCGTGCTGGGCGGCCCGGCGATGCTGATCGGCCTGGGCGGTGGTGCGGCCAGTTCGGTGGCGGCCGGCGACAGCGCCGAGGCACTGGATTTCGCCAGCGTGCAGCGCGAAAACCCGGAGATGGAGCGCCGCTGCCAGGAGGTCATCGACCGCTGCGTGGCGCTGGGCATCGACAACCCGATCCGCTGGTTCCACGACGTGGGCGCGGGCGGCCTGTCCAACGCCATTCCCGAGCTGCTGCACGACTCCGGCGTGGGCGGCGTCATCGACCTGGGCCGCGTGCTCACCGACGACCCCTCGCTGTCGCCGCTGGAACTGTGGTGCAACGAATCGCAGGAACGCTATGTGCTCGGCGTGCCGCAGGCGCGCCTTGAAGAATTCGCCGCCATCTGCGCCCGCGAACGCTGCCCGTTCGCCGCAGTCGGCGTGGCGACGGCCGAGGAGCGGCTGGTGGTGGGGTACGGTGTCCTTGACGCCGGGAATCGGGAATCGGGAATCGGGAATCGCAACGGCGCATTGCCGGCGACCGACGCCGCTTCTCACCAATCCCCAATCCCGACTCCCGACTCCCAGCTCCCCATCGACCTGCCCATGGACGTGCTCTTCGGCAAGGCGCCGAAGATGCATCGCGATGCCGTGCATCCGGCCGCGCCGCAGTGGCCGGTGTTGCAGACCGCCTCGCTGGACCTGCAGCAGGCCGGCCTGCGCGTGCTGGCGCATCCCACCGTGGCGTCCAAGAGTTTTCTGGTCACCATCGGCGACCGCAGCGTGGGCGGGTTGACTGCGCGCGAGCAGATGATCGGGCCGTGGCAGCTGCCGCTGGCCGATTGCGCGATTACCCTGGCCGGCTTCGACACCTTCGAAGGCGAGGCGATGTCGATCGGCGAGCGCACCCCGCTGGCGCTGTTGAACGCGGCTGCGTCCGCACGCATGGCAGTGGGCGAGGCGATCACCAACCTGTGCGCTGCCCCGGTGCAGCGGCTGGACAGCATCAAGCTCTCGGCCAACTGGATGGCCGCCGCCGGCCACAACGGCGAAGACGCCTTGCTGTACGACGCCGTGCGCGCAATCGGCATGGAACTGTGCCCCGCGCTCGAACTGAGCGTACCGGTGGGTAAGGACTCGCTGTCGATGCAGGCGCAGTGGGTTGAGACCGGGATTCGGGATTCGGCATTCGGGATTGGCGAAACACCGGAGCCCTCCGCTGTTGCAAATCCCCAATCCCCAATGCCCAATCCCATCGCTCACAAGAGCGTTTCACCGGTCTCGCTGATCATCAGCGCCTTTGCGCCGGTCGGCGATGTGCGCCGGCAGTTGACGCCGTTGTTGCGCAACGACGAAGAGAGCGAGCTGTGGTTGATCGGGCTGGGTGGCGGCAAGCAGCGTCTGGGTGGATCGGTGCTGGCGCAGGTGTATGCCGATGACGCGGCGTTGCCGGCGTTTGGCGGCGAAGTGCCGGACCTGGACGATGCGCAGCGGCTGCGCAGCTTCTTTGAGCTGATTGGCGATGCACGCGAGAGCGGTCTGCTGCTGGCGTACCACGACCGCAGCGATGGCGGTGCGTTTGCGGCGCTGTGCGAGATGGCATTCGCGTCGCGTCAGGGCCTGGACATCACCCTGGATGCATGGGGCGAGGACGCATTCCGTAGCCTGTTCAACGAAGAGCTCGGTGCGGTGGTGCAGATCGCCAGCGAAGACCGCGCGGCGTTCGCCGATCTGGTCGAGCGCCACGCCTTGACCGAATGCGCGCAGCGCATTGCACGCCCCACCGGCACGCCGCGCATCCGCGTGAGCGGGCAGGGCCGCGTGCTGGCCGAATGGCGCTGGGAAGAGCTGTTCGATGCGTGGTGGTCGGTGACCCATGCCATGCAGAAGCTGCGCGACAACCCGGACAGCGCCGACGAAGAACGCGCGCTGGCGCGCGATTTCCAGGCGCCCGGGCTGCGTCCGAAAGTGGTGTTCGACCCCTCGGAAGATGTGGCGGCGCCGTTCGTGGCCACCGGTGCGCGGCCCAAGGTGGCGATCCTGCGCGAACAGGGCGTCAACGGGCAGATCGAAATGGCCTACAACTTCGAGCGTGCCGGTTTCCGCGCCTATGACGTGCACATGAGCGACCTGATCGAAGGCCGCGTGGAGTTGAGCGAGTTCGTCGGCTTCGCAGCGTGCGGCGGTTTCAGCTACGGCGACGTGTTGGGTGCCGGGCGTGGCTGGGCAACCTCGATCCTGGAGCGTTCGGCATTGCGCGATGCGTTTGTTACGTTCTTCGCGCGCGGCGATACGTTCGCGCTGGGCGTGTGCAACGGCTGCCAGATGCTCAGCCAGCTCAAGGACATCATTCCCGGTGCCGAGCATTGGCCGCGCTTTCTGCGCAACCGCAGCGAACAGTTCGAGGCACGCACGGCGCTGCTGGAGGTGGTGGAATCGCCGTCGATCTTCCTGCGCGGCATGGCCGGTTCGCGGATTCCGGTGGCGGTGGCGCACGGCGAAGGCCGGGCCGAGTTCGAGACTGCCGTGGACCAGGCCGCCGCGCGCGTGGCCTTGCGTTTTGTCGATGGCGACGGCGCAGCGGCCTTGCGTTACCCGCTCAACCCGAACGGCTCGCCGGACGGCATCACCGGGCTGACCAGCACCGATGGCCGCGCCACCATCCTGATGCCGCATCCCGAGCGCACCCCACGCACGGCGAACCTGAGTTGGCATCCAGCCGACTGGGGCGACGATTCGCCGTGGCTGCGGATGTTCCGCAACGCGCGCGTCTGGTGCGGCTGATGGCTGCGCGCCGCGCGCGCTGACCCGGGCGCGCGGCGATCCGGCTGCGTTTGGCGCAAGCCGTGCGGCCGGCGCGGGAACCAGCCGCATGCCGGCCGATTGCCGGAACCAGCCCGGGTGGGCGACGGACCTCGCCCGCTGCCAGCGCCATCATTCACGGCCGTGTGCAGCCCTGCGCGCGGCCGTTGTCGTTTGCGCGATGGCCTGACATCGGCGTTCGCCAGGCGCGCCGCGTGGTGGCAGCGATGTCCCTGCGCCGGTGATTGATGGTGCCCGCTGGGTGGCAGCGCGACGCTGCGCCGTGATACCTGCTGCGCCGGGCCTGGCGCGGGGCCGGCCAGCGCGACAGCCGAGCCGCACCCCGCACCCCGCAAAGCAGCCCGACCGCCAACGGCCTCCAGCAGATCGAAGTGCAAGCGCGCTGCGCGATGCCAGTCTGCAGGTGGCGTGGAGATCGTATGCAAGTAAATGAAAGCGCCGATACGTGGTGTTTTTTAAGTAACTAATAAAAATACTAGTTTTTCAGGGGTGGATGGTCGCCAATTCGATAATGCGACGTCTAGCGCATTTGAATACTGTGTTTTTCAATAAATTCATCTGGCGTTATCCAGTTGCGGAATTTCCGCATTATCTGCTGCATCCGTTTATTTACGTGATTGAATCTTTTGCGCGGGAGATGTTCCGCCGCAGAAGGCGTGTGTGCGCATGTCCACAGAGCCTCAGGGGGACCGTGCGATGCAATCGCGCGGTGGCCGGTTTTTTACACACCAGGCCAATGGGGAGTAAGGCGTTAATGAAACGACATTATCTGCAGGACGGTCTTGAGCAGGGCGCTCTTGACCGAATGGCGGCGCATGCCTGCGCCGCCGGACATCACCGGCCAGGCGTGCGGCGTGCACAGGCCGGAAGCCTGCTGGCGGCATCCATGGGGGTGGTGCTGTTCGGCATGGCGGGCGTTGCCGGTGCGGTCACCGCGCAGGCGGCACCGGGCGCGCAATGCCGCCTGATCGATGGCCAGCAACGCTGCAGTCCCACTGTGAGCATCGATGCCGCTGCCATTGCTGCACCGTTGGAGCGCGCAACAACCCAGCGCGCGGCAACACCCGCGGCCGACAGCGACTTGCCGCCCTTCGCCGACGGGCAGGATGCGCTGGCGTTGGGCAATGCAAGCAATGCCCTGGGCGATGGAACCATCGCGCTCGGCGGCGGCAGCCTGGCGGTGGAGCGCAATGCCACCGCAATCGGCTACAACGCAACGGCAGCCGGAGAATCGGCCGTCGCCCTCGGTGGGGTGGCCACCGTTTACGACTACGACGCGTTCGGGTTTGTCATTGGTCAACGCGAACTGGCCGCGCAGGCGGCAGGCGTTGGCGCCACCGCCATCGGCGGCGGTGCGATGGCCGCCACGCCATTTGCCAGCGCGCTTGGCAGTGGTGCCAGCGCCGACGGCGTGCAGAGCACGGCGCTGGGCTATCGCGCGCAAACCTTCAGCGATGGGGCGACCGCAGTAGGCGGCCTGTCCACGGCAAGCGGTTTCCTGTCCACTGCCGGTGGCTATCTGTCGCGGGCCAGTGCCGACACGGCCACCGCCTTCGGTTACCGGGCGCGCAGCGATGGCGCCAGCAGCGTTGCGATCGGCGATACCGCTTTCGCCATCGGTGCGCAGAGCGTGGTGATCGGGGGTGTCAGCGATTTCGGCGCGATCACGGCGGCCACCGGGCGTGGTGGCATCGCCTTCGGTGCGGGCGCGCAGAGTCAGTCCGACTATGCCATCGCGATCGGCTACGACTCCAACGTGTTTCCCAACCGGCCCGGCAACACCGATTCGATAGCGATCGGGCACTCGGCGGGCACCTTCGCACCGGGCACCGTCTCGTTGGGCGGTTTTGCGTTGACGATGGGCGACGGTGGCATCTCGATCGGCCAGGACAGCGTCACCTATACCGAAAACAGCGTCGCGCTCGGTGCCCGTGCCAGCACCTCGTGGTTCAACGGCAACAATATCGCCATCGGTGCCGATGCGCAGACCAACGGGGTCGATGCGGTAGCACTGGGCTATGGCGCGCGGGTAGGCGACTTTGTGGACGATGCGTGGAACCGTTCTGCCTCCAGCGCAGTGGCGCTGGGCGCGTTTTCCTACGCGGACCGCAGCAACACGGTGTCGGTGGGCAACGTGCAGACCGGCCTGACCCGGCAGATCACCAATGTGGCAGCCGGGACCGAGGCATCGGATGCGGTGAACGTCGCGCAGCTGGACAGCGTGCGCGCGGTCGCTGCACGCCTGGATAGCCATCTTGCGTTGGCCAAGTCCGACACCGACGAGCCGGCGGCCTTTGCCGAAGGCAGCAATGCGATTGCGCTTGGCAGTGCCAGCAATGCGCTGGGCGAGGGAGCCGGCGCGCTGGGCTCGGGCAGTGCGGCGATCGGGCGCGACGCCGTGGCGGTTGGCCGCAATGCCAGTGCCTCCGACGCCTCGGCACTGGCGGTAGGCGGTGTTGCCACGGTGCCGCTGGTCGATGCCGCCGGCTTCATCATCGGCGAGCAGGAACAGGCCACCACCGCGCAAGGGCGCGGCGCCGTCGCCCTGGGCGGCGGCGCTACCGCCATGCAGGTGTTTGCCACCGCCGTGGGGACCGGTGCCAGGGCACTGGGCACGCAGTCGACAGCGGTGGGTTTCGGTGCGCAGGCGCTGGCGGACACCACCGCCGCGTTGGGAAGTTTCTCGGCCGCACGCGGCGCCGGATCGTCGGCGTTCGGGTTCAATGCCACCGCCGCCGCCAGCCTGGCGACGGCGGTGGGCTTCAATGCGCTGGGTGTTGGCGAAAGCAGTATCGCCGTTGGCAGCAGCGCGGCATCGACCGGCGAGCGCAGCATCACCGTGGGCGGCTTCTCGCTCATCAGCAACACGCTGCGCAGTGCCGGCGCGTCCGGGGTCGGGGGCATTGCCATTGGGGCTGGCGCGCAGAGCCAGGCCGACTATGCCATTGCCTTGGGCTACAACGCCAATGTCTTTCCCAATGGCAGCAATACCGATGCGGTGGCGATCGGCCATAGCGCAGCGGCGTCGGCGCCACGTGCAGTGGCGCTCGGGGGCGCGGCCTCGGCCTGGGGCGAGGAAGGCATCGCCATCGGCTACGACGCGCGTGCCGCAAACAGCCGCAGTATTGCCATCGGCAGCGGTGCCGACACCTCGATCATCCATCGCGATGCCATCGCGCTGGGCACCAACGCCCGGGCCGACGCCGCCGATGCGATTGCGATCGGGCGCGACGCCAGCGTCGGGGTGTTCGTCGGCGACGTCGGCAGTGCGGCGGTCGCGGTGGGCGTGCAGGCGCGTGCGCTCGGCAACAACAGCCTGGCGCTAGGTCACAACGCCTTTACCCGCGAGAACGGACGCAACGCGGTGGCGGTGGGCACCAACGCCGGTGCCAACGGCGCCGATTCCGTCGCGCTCGGCGCAGGTGCACGCAGTGACCAGGCCGAGGTGGTGTCGGTGGGCAATGGCAACGGCCGCGGCGGTCCGGCCAGCCGTCGCATCGTCAATGTGGGTGCCGGTGCAATTGCAGCAGGCAGCACCGATGCGCTCAATGGCGGGCAACTGTTCCAGTCGTTGAGCAACGCGGCCAGCTTCCTGGGCGGGGGTGCGGCGATCGGCGCGCAGGGCGTGTTCGTTGCGCCGACCTACGTGATCCAGGGCAGCAGTTACAGCAATGTGGGCGCTGCATTGACGGCCCTGGACAGCAAGGTCAGCGAGCTGGATGCGCGTGGCGGAACGGCAGTGGCGTCACGCGGCAGCGCCGCGCGCGCGGCATCGGCCCACGTGTCGTCGGCGGCCAATGCGGTGGGCGGCAGTGGTGCAAGCGACCTTGCCGCTGGCGCACTGGCAACGCAGGCAACGGACGACACCGGTGCTGTCGCGGCCTCGCTCGCTACTGCGTCGGCAGGCAGTCTTGCGCAGGCCGATGGCGTGCAGGGCACGCCCACCGCCGCCGTGGTCGGCAGCATCACGCCGGCGGCAACGTCCACGGCGGTCGGCACTGCTGCTGTGGCCGACCACGTCACCGGTACTGCAATTGGCGGCAGCGCGTATGCGCATGGTCCCAATGACACCGCGATCGGCAGCAATGCACGCGTCAATGCCGATGGCAGCACGGCGGTGGGTGCCAATACGCAGATTGCCGCGGTGGCCACCAATGCGGTGGCGATGGGCGAGGGCGCGCAGGTCAACGCGGCCTCCGGCACGGCGATCGGTCAGGGCGCGCGTGCCAGTGCGCAGGGCGCGGCTGCCCTGGGGCAGGGCTCGGTGGCCGATCGTGCCAACACGGTATCGGTGGGCAGCGTCGGCGGCGAGCGCCAGGTGGCCAATGTGGCGGCCGGCGTGCGCGCCACCGATGCGGTGAACAAGGGGCAGTTGGACAGCGGGGTTGCCGCAGCCAACAGCTACACCGACAGCCGCTACAGCGCGATGGCCGACAGCTTCGAAAGCTACCAGGGCGATATCGAAGACCGCCTGCGTCGGCAGAACCGTCGCCTGGACCGTCAGGGCGCGATGAGCTCGGCGATGTTGAACATGTCCGCCAGCGTGGCGGGCATCGCGTCGCAGAACCGCATCGGTGCCGGTGTGGGGTTCCAGAACGGCGAATCGGCGTTGTCGGTGGGCTACCAGCGTGCGATCAGCCCGCGCGCGACGTTGACGGTGGGCGG
>NZ_JSZE01000133.1 GCF_000802365.1 Xanthomonas cannabis pv. cannabis | reverse complement strand
GTGGTGGAGGGGGCGCCGGTTAGTCAAAATCGCTTCCTGACCAGCCGAGCTCAGGAGACCTCATGGACAGGCAAGCCACCGCCGCAATGGCGGAAATGATGGCCACGTTGAATGCATCGAACACCTCGCTGCAAGAGACGGTCAAAGTGCTGACGACGCTGGTGGCATCCATGCAGCAGCGCGAACAGCGGTTGCGCGAGGTGGTCGCCGAGCAACTTCAGGTAGTCCAACACGCGGCCAGCAGCGCCGATGCAAAGGTCAATCGGGTGCTGGAAAATGCGTTGCCGCGCTTGACGCAGCTGACCAATCAGGCGTTGACGCAGACGCTGGAGCCGGCTGCTAAGCGATTCAACAAAGAAATGGCCACTGCGGACGAGACATTGCAGCAAGCCACTCGACGTTATGCGCAGGCCCAGCAGTCCTTGGAAACGCGGAGCACGCGGCGCATGTGGATCGCATCGGCCACGATGCTCGCGGCGGGCGTGTTGGGACTGGGGGCGGTGGCTTACTCGGTGGGCATCATCAACGAGAAGCGCAGCGAGCTGGTGCAGCTCCGCACCTCAATCGACTATTGGGAGCGGGTTGCGCGAGCTGACCTAGCTCCTTGTGGCGAAGGAAGGATCTGCGCCACGCTCGAAAAGAACGGCCCACGTTTCGGCAGTCAGAAGCAATACCGTGCCGTTAGCCTGCGCAGCGCCTCAGACGCGCGCTGATGCTCGTCGACCTATGGGCTTGGTGCGCCGTCGAGCTCCTGACAACGCCGGGCGTGTTCGCTCAAATGGTCGGGATTGGGGCGGTTCTTCCTTGACTCCGGCTGACGCACAGTCTGGCCTCTGAGAGTAAGGTAGTCAGTGGTAAGCAACGACGGAGCCAACGCGACCTTGTTCTCTGGGGTGATCCAGAGCAGCAGGCAGTCGAAAAGGGTGTGGAGGTCGGCGCGGAGCAACAAGCCGTTGTCCACCCGGTCGGAGTGGTCTCCCCGGTAAGGCAATATATGCGCCGCCTCCAAGACCTCCTTCGCCGAACAGCCAGTGATGGCACAACGGCCGCCATACGCGTCCAGCAACTGGTTCCGGAAAAAAGATTGACCACGGCGCTGGGCTACTGCACGCATGGTCCAGACACGTGCGTCGTGGTCTGAATCCAATGGAGGCAGATGCGCAAATGCCGCGTCCTGCCCTTCGGCCTCGGCTTTCGATTGTGGGGTGGCGGGTAACTGCACAGCTTCCCAATCGCCGGCGTCGTTCCGCTGCAAAGTCCAGTGGCCATGGATGCTTGCCCGAAAAGGCTCATACGTCACGCCCCGGAATTTGCCTCGTCTGAAAACGAGATCACGAGGGTGATTGGAGTTTGAGCGCCAATCCTTCCGCGTCTTGTCGTAATGCCGCCGGTTAGTGTCGTTGACCGTCAAGAATGAAAGGTTGGCTCCCAAGTCTGAGTGGTCTTCGCCTGGGTAGCGTCCTTCGAGCCACTCGCGAATCTCTGCGGTGGAGGAGGGCTTGGCCAGTGCTTGCATGGCTTCGGCCACGTGCCAGTATTTCACGGTAGCCCGGTCGCGCATGAGCATCTCTCTTTCTGGGAACTCGCCAGTGCGCTCAAACGCAAGTTCAAAAGAATTGGCCTCGAGCGATACGACCTGCCCGACCAGGCTGAAGTTCGGCTCGAAGTCGTTGGAGGCGCGTGCGGCATTGCCAGCCCTAACTTTTGCCGGGTTGTCGGAGGTGGCCACCACGACTCGGATTGGCAAGCTTTCCGCCCGGGCTTGTTCGAGATGAGCGCGAAAAGTGTGCTTGCCACTGCCCTTCCAATGGACGGTCTCCATTGCGTAGCGGGACATGTCGGGAGAGAAGTTGTGTGACCACAGGCTCAAAATTACCTGGCGCGGATTCTCAGACAGGGCGGACGAGTTGAACTGCGGGTCCTTGATCTCAACGCCATATCGGCGAAAGGCATCGCTCTTTCGCATGGGGTGTCAGTGTCCTCGGCAATGGGTGTTCAGGCGTGGCGTTATGGTGTCGAGCCAAGCGGCGTGACCACAATCATGCGTTCGTCAATGGCTGGCCCTCGGTCGAACGTGTATTCGAAGCGGTAGCCATTGCCTTCCAAGGTAAGGTTCTTCTTGCCCTTGAACGCTTTAAGCAAGGCCTTGTCGTGGTCGCTGGGATAAAGTTTGATGAGGTCGTGGATCATCTTGTCCGCAGCTTTAGCGTCAGCGTGGAGCCCATAACCGCGATCCTTAAACCAGTCGTTCCATAGGAACTTCGTGGTGGAGACCCTGCCGGTTCCCTGCTCTTCGTTGATAAAGAATTTGACTGTCTCGGCTTCGCCGCCGATACAGCCAAACAGGGCCCCCCAGCCTGAGCTTTCTGGCGTGATCTTGGTGGACTTGCATGAGAGCACTGCCTTGCTGCGCTCGACCTCTTTTTGGAAGGGCATGACCATGGGACGATCGGCCGGCTGCTCCGATGGGCTTTCCGTGGGCGGGGATGGCTCGGCTTTCGGCGGAGAGGATTGGGAGCATGCAGTCAGCAGCAATACGGCACTGGGAAACAGGCGACGACTCAACATCCGATGTGAGCTCCAGTTGGAGGCGTGGGCCACCATCTTCCCATTGCAAGTCGCTTTCGAACCAGCTGTTTGAACACGTCAGGGGATGGTGCAGGCCCTTGCCGCTTGTGGCGTCCTTGATTGCAGCGTGTGTGCGCGGCCACCACGTTCTCGGGCACATCCAAGCCGCCGTCTTGTTGAGCAATCAGGTGTTCGGCCGTGCACTGGTAAGGACGTGCAGAGCGGGGACGTAAGCCCAGCTCTTTAGGCGAGGCAAGCCACATCGGGAGGCTGCAATAGAAACAGTGGCCCGCCTGGGCGTGGAAGGCACGGATGCGAAGAGATTTGAGGCGCTTGTTGCTCATGGAAGGCTCCGGAATCAAAAGAAGATTCCCGTGCCTCCTAGTGGAGAACCTCGGGCACCCGGAGCCTAGAGGCTATGCGGGCACAACACCGGGGGATGCCCCCACTGGCAGACACGTTGTAACCGACCATCGGTGCGGCTGCAACCCTCCGATGCGCGATGGGCAGGGCGGGCGACCAGCTCAATGCGTGCTGTGACTTTCCTCAGTGATCGAGATTGCCATTCGCAACGCACCGAGTGAGCTCGCTTGGTTACGGATTGCCGCGTCGGCCCGATTTCCCACGTGCGCCAAAAGCGCACCCACCAACTCGGTATCCTCCAGCGATTCTGCTCCTGCAAGGAACACGAGCTCTGCCACCCGTGTGCGTCGCTTGGCTTCTTCGCGGCGTTGCATCTCCTTGGCCTTCACCGCTTGGCGCTGGTGCGCTAAAAGCTCGCGCGCTTGATGCTGAGCCAAGCGCTCCGTGGCTCGTTGGATTTGGTCTCGATAGTGATTCGTTGCGGTCATGCGTTTCTCCTGCCTTGTGGAAATGAGTCAACCAGGAAAACGGCTCGCGTCAAGCGTTGAGGTGGTCTCGAATTTCGTCCGCATCGAAAATCGAAAAGCTCGAAAAACAGGGCTTAAAAGAAAGAAGCAAGAGCGCACTGATGCAATGTCTGCGACATAGCGCGCGCCGGGTGCTACGCCCCCGGACCCCCAAGCGCTCCGCGCTTGCGCAAATCAAAAGCCACGTCATAAAGAGAGCAACCTCATCCGGAGCTCTCCATGGCCATCTACCACTCTCGCGTCAAAGTTTTTAGTCGTTCCCGCGGCGACTCTGCTGTGGCCGCAGCCGCTTATCGGGCTGGCCTGCTACTTATCGATCACCTCACTGGCCAGCGCCACGACTACCGCCGCCGAGGTGGAGTGGTGGCGTCCGAATGCCTTGCTCCCCAGGATGCGCCGGCGTGGGCCCTTGTCCCGGCCGAGCTCTGGCAAAAGGCCGAGGCGGCGGAAAACCGCAAGAATTCAGTGGTGGCACGCGAGTTCGAGGTCGCCTTGCCCCACGAGCTCAACGACGAGCAGCGGTCCGTGCTCGCCACGGCCATCGGCCAAGCGCTGGTCGCCCGCTACGGATTTGCCGTGCAAGCCAGCATCCACTCGCCAGGCTCCCGTGACGGCCTGAACCATCACGTCCACCTCCTCGCCACCACGCGGCGGTTGACCAGCGACGGCTTTGCCGAGAAGACGAGGGAGCTGGACGGCGGAGCGTCGGGGAAGATTGAGATCGAGTGGATCCGCCAAACCATTGCATCCACCATCAACGAGCACTTGGCCGCTGCCGGTATCGATGCCCGGGTCGACCATCGCCGCCTTGAAGTCCAGGCTGAAGACGCCCTGGCTCGCGGCGACTGGGCCGAAGCCATGGTGCTGTCCCGGCAGCCCACGAAACACGTGGGCAAGACAGCCACGGCATTGGCGCGCAATGGCGTCATGACCGACCGTGCCGCCGAGAACGCGCGCATCATTCGAGAGAACGAGGAAGCCTTTGAACGGTTGCTCGCTCAAGCCGAGCAGGAGGGAAGGGCAATTCCAAACTCTATTGGCCATAGCCACGACCAAGCGCAGCGCGACCGTCGACGCCGAGCTGGCTCCAGGAACGAACTTCAAACCTCTGTGCCAGGGTTGGAAATCCACGGGTTCCGCGGCATGCGCCTCTCGGATGCCTTGGGTCGGCCTGCGGAAGATGCGCGGGTGCGACCGCTACGCTCTATCACTGAGCTGGTCGCCGAGGCAGCTCGGGACCTGGCGGACATCCTCTCGACCCGGCCAGACCTGGCGTTGACCGCTGCGCAGCGTGTGGTGGGACAATGGACCGCGCATGCGTCTACTCTTCTCGACAGTATCGATTTGCGCAGGTGGCTTAACGGCCTGGTTGAACGACTCGGCCGTCTGAAACGGAGCGTGCTCAAGTTCGCCCAGCGGACTAGCGCCTTGGGGCGTGCCGAGAAACTCTTCCACTTGGCCGGACAAGCGTGGGAGCAGTTCAACGGCGACCACCCTCGTCCCGATGGCGAGTGGACCTCTCAAGAATGGGAAAAGCGGCGGGGAAGGCGGTTGGCGGTCCTGGAAAAGCGCGCAACCGAATTGGCGGCAGCCCGGGCGGCAGCTTCCGAGAAGCGTTGGAATGACTACGAGAATGAAATTGAGCTCCGCACAGCTGAGGTGGAGCAGTGGAGCGAGGAGGTTCTTGCGAGTCCTGAGCTCGACATCGCGAGCCGGCCTGTTGAGTTGGTCAAGGCCGCTTCTGCTGCACCCAAGCCCTACCCAATGCCGACGCCAGCGCCACGACCAACAAGCCGGCGCCCGCGGCCCTGATGGATATCGAAAGCCCCGCATCTGCGGGGCTTTTTTCTCTTGGCCCTCAGTGCCGGGGACGAGGGCGGAGGTCTATCCGCTCGATCCCGATGGGTTCCTTGGGGCGGGGGACATTGTCCTTTTCCTTGTTCTTCTTGCGCATCTCCCGCCATTCTTCGACGGACGCCGGCATGGTCGGCACGATGCTGCGATCAACGGCCGCTCGTTTGACCAGGATGGGTTGAGAAGGTGCCATGGCTGAGGCCTGGGTTTGACTGGCTGGCCCTGGCCCGCCGAGCCTCAGCAGCTCGGCGGCCAAGTCGAGCGCGTATTGGATGTCTTCCACTTCATGAGGTGGAAGGCGTGTGGTGCGCTGCTGAAGGAGGTGGCCGAGCAAGCGACTGGCGACCTGAATCTGTGTTTGGTGCATGGGTGCTCCTGTGTTGGGTGAGCCCTCATCCAACCAAGAACCGACGCTTAAGCAAGAGCTCGCTTTCGGCTGCATTTCACAAATTTGAATACGCGAAAAAAGTTTGATTTGAGGTATGTTGATAGGTGATATCAACGCCAGGCATCCGGATTCATTTATGGCTGGCCGGGGACATGGCCAGCCTGCGGGATGTTCTTGAGCCGCCGTCGTCGCCTCGCTATGATCAGGTATCAACCGGGGTATCATTTTTGGATCACCCCACTCCGGGATAAGTTAGGAAAATCAATTGGTTGGCGTGGGAGGATTCTGTTCCCATCGCCCGCTCCACTGCCGCAGTGGCGTGTGGTTGGGTCATCGACATTCCCTTGAAGATCTTTGGTTGCCACCGACGTAGGCGTGTGCTGCACGCTGTATGGTCGAGCTGTGGCTGACGTCACCGAGACTCTTGCAAGGAGTCATCGGAACGTATCGGCGCCGTCGTCCGGCGTGCTCGCGGGCCAGGCCGCCCTTGCCGCCTGGTGTCATCGCAGAGTTCCGGGAGCGCAGGATTTCGTCCGGCATGGATCGGGGCATCTGGCGCGTGGCTTGAGGCAGTGCGCGTCCGGGAGCTGGGTGGTCGGGCTTCCCGGCCTGAGCAGCGCGTAGGTGCAGGCCAACCACGTCATCGGCGATCTCCGCACCATGGCGGCGGGGCCCGGTTGATTCCGGTTCCGTTCGGAGTGGAGCATCTAGCGTTGGCCTCGCACGGATGTCCGTGTGTTTCGGGTGCTGTCATGTCTGCTGTTCGCCGTCGCTTGTCCTCGATCGTCATTGCAGTGGGTGCTGTTCTGTGTGCCGGGCCGGTCATGGCTGCCTGTCAGCCTGGGCCGTTTACGCTTGCGCTGTCGGCGCAGCGGCTGGACGAACGATTGCAGGATCTGGCCCACCAGACGGGATGCGCGGTGGAGGTGGATCCCTCGCTGCTGCAGGACAAGCGTGTGCAGGCCTTGAGTGGAACCTTCACCGCCGATCAGGCATTCATCCAATCGGTCCGCGGGAGCGGTCTGGAGGCGGACTATGCCAGCGATCACTGGCGCGTCAATCGCGCGCAACAGCTGTATTTTGCCGAGCGTGTCGAGACCTTGCAGAGCGCGATTACAGACGCGCGCAAGAGCAACGCGATTACCGGGCGTCAGGCAAGAACCATGAACGCGCAACTATCGAAGATGGCGGTGGAGGTTCCCAAGCTTGTCCGTCAGCAGGGTTTTCTGAGCGCAGCCGAGCGCGCCTCCTACGAGCGCACCTTGAAGGAGATCGAAAAGGTCCTGCAGGGCTGAGGTCGGGCGCAGCGAAGATGTGCGCCGCGGTGACGTCGGGGGCAGATTGACGGCCCCTTTGGTCCTTCGAGGTTCGGGTGCCCGTGGCCTGTCCAGGCGCACCGGGCGGCGATGGCGCTGGCAGAGCTGCGCGCGGATCGAACTGGTGCGTTTTCCTTGCGAGCGGGTCGCTGCGTTGTGGCTCGGCGTTGTGCCATCCGGGCATGATGCGTGTACCACACGTCCCGTCGAACGAGCTGCAATGACGACGATTGCAGGCGGTTTTCCCGGTAAAAATCGCACTGCAGCTTCGTCATTTCCTTCCTGGCAGTCAGGAAGCTCCTGATTGAGCAAGCGCGAGTTGGCAGCCATAGTGTCCCCATCATTTGGCGGTCACCATGACAACGACTCATTCACAGCTGGTTGGTGCGCTGATCAAGGGCATGCGCCGCGCCGAATCCGCGCAGGCGGCCTCGATCGCCCATCGCCCGGGGCTGCCGGCGAAGGCCTGCATCCCGGGCACGCCTGACACTGCCGGCAAGGTGCTCGAGATGTTCAAGCTCGACCCCGAACAGATTCGCCACATGGGACTGATCGGGGTGGAAGAACTGGGCGAAACGGTCTGCCACGCGTGGTCGATCAACGCCGGTCAGCTGGACCGGGTGGTGCAATGGTTCACCGCCCCCCGAGTGGAGTTTGTCGGCAAGCATTGCAGCGAGCTGATTCGCGCCGGACGCATCGGGCCGGTGCTGACCATGGCCCGTGAACACGCCTTGTTGCGGCATGGCTGAGCGCAAGTCGGCCCGGAAGGGCCAGGCGCTTTACGCTGGACGGCATAGCGGCAATACTCGTTGACCCGCCCAACCTCAGTTTTGTCAATGCGCCAGGTTCCGCCCGCTTCATCCTCAGCTGCCGCCAAAGCCCAATTGCTGGAAGAGCTGCGCAAGCTTGAGCAGGAAGAAGCTCAGCTCAAGTATGCCCAGACCCTGGAAGCCTTCGACCAGGTGGTCGACGTGCTGACCCAGTTCGGCAGCCGGTTCAATGCAAAGCAGAAATCCCAGATCGCCTCGCTGGCCATGACCGGCAAGTCCAAGGGGCCGCTGACCTCCACCGGTGAAGTGGCCGCCAAATACTGGCTTCCGCACTCGGGCGAGACCTGGTCCGGGCGCGGCCGCACCCCGCGGGCGTTCAAGGCGTGGGAAGGCACCAGCTCCTACAAGGAATGGAAGTCCAAGCATCCGGACAAGCGTTTTCCGCTGTATCCGGGTTGAGTCTTCAGGCAACCGGATAGCGGATTCGTCGAACACGTCTTGGCTTGCGGCGGTCTTCACCGTTGCGTATGCAGGGCCCTGTGGGTGTCGTTACGCAATACGCGTGTTGCCCCATCGGCGCTGGGGAAGTGGCTTGCCGATTGCATCAGCGCATGGATTGGGATGTACATCATTCGCGCATCGATGATGCGCGGCTGTGCAATGCCGCTCTGGCCAGGTTCGAAGCCGGATGACTAACGTTGGATCGTGCGTGAGCGGTTAGCTGACCAGCTCCAGAGCCTTATGACCGTTCCCCGCGCATAAAAAAGCTCGCTGCCCACCTCCCGGCAGACAGCGAGCCACATCAGCAAGCGCGCTTTACTGGTCGCTCTTGCACTCGAACACCGAAACGCTGCGCGGCGGCGCCAGGAATTCGCTGGCGCCTGCCGGCATCATGTCCACCTCCAGCGCTTCGTCGGTCGACAGCACCAGCTTCCAGTGCACCGGCTCGTCGGTGGAGGGCAGGGTGAAGGTCACGCCCTCGTGGTAGGCATTGATCACGATCAACAAGGTGTCGTCGTTGGCCAGCTCCTTGACGCCGGAGGTCTGCGCCTTGCCTTCCAGGAGCAAACCGACCGAACGCGCGCCCGCGTCGGTCCAGTGCGCATCCTCCATCTCGGTGCCGCCCGGATTGAGCCAGGTGAGATCGCGCAGGCCGGCTTCTTCGTTGTATTGCCCGTTGAGGAAGCGGCCACGCGACAGGATCGGGTAGCGTTTGCGCAGCCGGGTCAATGCCTTGACGAAGTCGGTAAGACGGCCGTCGGTCGGGTCGTTTTCCCAGTCCAGCCAGGTGGTTTCATTGTCCTGGCAATACGTGTTGTTGTTGCCGCCTTGCGACTGCGCACGCTCGTCGCCGGCCAGCATCATCGGCGTGCCCTGCGACAACAGCAGCGTGGCCAGCAGATTCTTCATCTGCCGCTCGCGGATCTGCAGGATGTCGGCGTTGTCGGTCTCGCCTTCGTCGCCGTAGTTGCACGAGCCATCGTTGGACGAGCCGTCGCGGTTGTCTTCGCCGTTGTCGATGTTGTGCTTCTCGTTGTAGCTGACCAGGTCGCGCAAGGTGAAGCCGTCATGCGCGGTGATGAAGTTCACCGACGCCCACGGGCGGCGACCCCGGCGGTCGAACAGATCGGCCGAGCCGGTAAAGCGGGTGGCAAACTCGGCCAGCTTGCCGTCTTCGCCTTTCCAGAATTCGCGCGCGTTGTCGCGGAACTTGTCGTTCCACTCCGACCAGCCCGGCGGGAAGTGGCCTACCTGGTAGCCGCCCGGGCCACAGTCCCACGGCTCGGCAATCAGCTTGACCTCCGACAGCAGCGGGTCCTGGTTGCAGGCATCCAGGAAGCCGCCGCGCTGGTCGAACCCGCTAGGCTCGCGACCAAGAATGGTGGCCAGGTCGAAGCGGAAGCCGTCCACGTGCATCTCGCCGGCCCAGTAGCGCAGCGAATCGTTGACGAACTGGATCACCCGCGAATTGCTCAGATTCAGCGTATTGCCGGTGCCGGTGTCGTTGATGTAGTAACGCTTGTCTTCGGCAAGGCGGTAGTAGCTGGCGTTGTCGATACCCTTGAACGAGAGTGTCGGACCCAGCTCGCTGCCTTCTGCGGTGTGGTTGTAGACCACGTCCAGGATCACTTCCAGGCCTTGCTTGTGCATGGCCTTGACCATGTCGCGGAATTCATCGCGATGGCCGCTGGAGAGGTAGCGCGACTTCAGTGCGAAGAAGCCGATGGTGTTGTAGCCCCAGTAGTTACGCAGACCCTTGTCGAGCAGATGCTGGTCGTCCAGGTAGGCGTGCACCGGCAGCAGCTCGACCGCGGTGATGCCCAGGTCCTTGATGTACTGCAGCACCTGCGGCTGCGCCAGGCCGGCAAACGTGCCACGTACCGCTTCGGGCACCTGCGGGTTGCGCATGGTGTAGCCGCGCACGTGGGTTTCGTAGATGACCGTCTCGTTCCACGGCTTGAGCAGGCGTGCATCGTCGCCCCAATCGTAGGTGTCTTCGACCACCACGCACTTGGGCATGAAAGGCGCGCTGTCACGTTCATCGAAGCTCAGGTCGCCGTCCGGATGGCCGACGGTGTAGCCATAGAGCTCGTCGGCCCAGATCAGGTCACCTTCCAGCTCACGCGCATACGGGTCGAGCAGCAGCTTGTTGTGGTTGAAGCGATGGCCTTCGGTCGGCTCGTATGGGCCATGCACGCGGTAGCCGTAGCGCTGACCGGGCTTGGCATCGGGCAGGTAGCCATGCCAGATTTCGTTGGTGTATTCGGGAAGGTCAACGCGGGTTTCGCTGCCTTGTTCGTCGAACAGGCAAAGTTCCACACGTGTGGCATGCGCGGAGAAAAGCGCAAAGTTGGTGCCCTTGCCATCGAAGACGGCACCGCGGGGGAACGGGCGCCCCTGACGGATGCGGGAGGGGTTGGCATAAGCCGCGCTTGCTGGACGTCGCATGGAGAGTCTCGGGTGCGCCGGCATGCCGGCATTGAGGAGACTCAAGCATTGCGGTTTCAACTGTGCAAAACGCGTTACGGCAATACGGGTGCGGCGTGAGGGCGGGCCTCGAGGCCGTGCGCCGTCGAAGGCTTTGCCACGCCGCAGAGCGGTGGCGCTCGCTTGTGCGTCCTCGATGGCAGCCGCAAGCGAGCAGGCGACGCACAATGCGCCGCGACCGGCAATGCGCCAGCTCGACCGAGTCCAGGGGCGTGTGCTGCTTGAGCGCTGCGCGCGCGCCCTGCTAGCATCGATCCGGTTGAGGCTGCGCAGCGTTTGCGTTGCTGCAACACCGCTGAAGCGCTTGTGCGTTTCCATCCTCGGGGCCGTCGCATACCGGGTCACGCGGCGCGAGCAGGGCATAGGCGTCCTGCGCGCGCGCGACTGGCAGATGCGTGGACTTGGGTCACCTCGTCATCAGACTCCGACCATGTCCAGGCCGCGCCGTGTCCCTGCTGCGATGAAAATCGCCATTCTTTCGCGCAACAGCAAGTTGTACTCGACCCGGCGGCTCATCGAAGCCGCACGCAAGCGTGGTCACACCGTGCGCATCCTCGACCCGCTGCGCTGCTACATGCGCATCGCTGCCGACGGTTTCAGCCTGCACTACAAGGGCAAGCCGATCACCGGGTTCGATGCGGTGATCCCACGCATCGGCGCTTCGGTGACGCGCTACGCCACTGCGGTGCTGCGCCAACTCGAATTCATGGGCACCTACACGCCCAATCCCTCCGACGCCATCCTGCGTTCGCGCGACAAGTTGCGTGCACACCAGCTGCTGGCCGCGCAGGGCATCGACATGCCGGTCACTGTGTTCGGCGACAACCCCGACGATACCCAGGACCTGTTGTCCATGCTCGGCCCGCCGCCGCATGTGGTGAAGTTGAACGAAGGCGCCCAGGGCGCCGGGGTGATCCTTACTGAGAAGGCCAGCGCATCGCGCGGCGTGGTCGAGGCACTGCGTGGGCTCTATGCCAACTTCATCGTGCAGGAGTTCATCGGCGAAGCCGACGGTGCGGACCTGCGCTGCTTCGTGGTCGGCGACCGGGTCGTTGCGGCCATGCGCCGGCAGGCGGCCGAGGGCGACTTCCGCTCCAACCTGCACCTGGGCGGGACCGCTGCAGTGGCGCAGGCCACCGAGCAGGAGCAGGAGGTCGCGGTAAGCTCGGCGCGCGCGCTGGGCCTGGCCGTGGCCGGGGTCGACCTCATTCGCTCCAAACGCGGTCCGCTGGTGCTCGAGGTCAATTCCACCCCCGGGCTGGAGGGCGTGGAAGGGGTCTGTGGCGTCGATGTGGCGGCGGCGATCATCCAGCACCTGGAACAATCGGTCCATTGATCTGCCCCCTCGCGGGCTTATTGAAAATTTAACTAAAATCTAATCCTTCGCTCGTTAGCCTCTGCCAACCGTGGCTCCGCTCTCGGCAGTGACGGTGATCGGGATGAACTTTTGGCCCAAGTGCGGTGTCGCACTTGGGCCTTTTTACGTAGGCATGCTTGCTCCATCAGTAAAGTCGAGTCTAAAGTGTGGAAATGTTAAACGGACGATGGGACAAGGAACGATCATGCTCAAGGCTATCTGTTATGCCGCGTCTCTAGCTGTGCTCTTGCTGGCGAATGTTGAGGCTGCCTCGGCCAAGGTAGATGTCAATACGCCCGTCGCCCAGCAGGTCGCCCAGGTTCGCAAAGAGTTGGACGGCGGCACCAAGTACTCCGAGATCAGTCAGGAAGATCGCGCTAAGGTGCTTTCTGCGCTCACGAGAATAGAAATTGCAGTGAAAGATCAGGGTGATGCACAGGCGCTGACGCCGGACCAAAAGGCGGCGGTTTACAACGACCAAGAGCTCATCAATACAATTTTGACAAGGGCGGGTGAGGAAAGTCGCCTGATTTGCACTCGTGAAAAGGCGACGGGTTCTCATCACACCACTTCGATCTGCAAAACCGTTGCCGAACGTAGGCGCTCACGTGACAGCGGCGAGCGCGACATGAGCTCCATGCAGCGGAGATACAAAGCTACCGACCCGGGCTCCTGAGTCCACCCCGACCAAGTTATTGAGGTTTCAGTGCGCATTTTAGTAATCGAAGACAACAGCGATATCGCCGCCAACCTGGGCGACTATCTCGAAGACCGTGGACACACCGTGGACTTCGCCGCCGATGGCGTGACCGGCCTGCACCTGGCCGTGGTGCACGAGTTCGACGCCATCGTGCTGGATCTCAACCTGCCCGGAATGGACGGCATCGAAGTCTGCCGCAAGCTGCGCAACGAAGCACGCAAGCAGACCCCGGTGCTGATGCTCACCGCGCGCGACTCGCTGGACAACAAGCTGGCCGGCTTCGACTCCGGCGCGGACGACTACCTGATCAAGCCGTTCGCGCTGCAGGAAGTGGAAGTGCGCCTCAACGCACTGTCGCGTCGCGGCAAGGGCGTGCACACCCGCGTGCTGGAAACCGGCGATCTGGAATACAACCTGGACACGCTGGAAGTGCGCCGCCGCGGCAAGCTGCTGCAGCTCAACCCGACCGCGCTGAAGATCCTGCAGGCGTTGATGGAAGCTTCGCCGGCCGTGGTCACCCGCCAGGAGCTGGAAACCCGCGTCTGGGGTGAAGAGCTGCCGGATTCGGATTCGTTGCGCGTGCATATCCATGGCCTGCGTGCGGTGGTCGACAAGCCCTTCGACGTGCCGATGATCCAGACCCGTCACGGCATCGGCTACCGCATCGCGTCGCCTGATGCCTGAACGCACACGCGCGCGCCCGGCGCGCAGGCGTGGCCGTTACCGGCGGCGCCTGCGTAGCCGCATCATCCTGTCGTTCGTGTTGTTGGGCTTCTGCCTGACCACACTGTTCGCCTTCGCCACCAACTGGGCACGCGCGCGCGTGGAAAACCAGTTGGTCGAAGACGTGATGAACCGCAACATCGACGCATTCGCGCAGCGGTTCTATTCCGACCCGCTGCACAATCCGGATCTGCCGGTGCAGCAGATGCGTGGGCGCGTGGTCAAGAGCGACAAGTTCGAAGCGCTGCGCCTCGAGCAGCCGGAGTGGTACCAGTTTCCCGATGGCATCCACACCATTTCTGGCGTGGACGAAAACGGCAATGCGTACTCGTACAAACTGGCGGTGCGCAAGACGCCCAGCGAGTGGTTCTTCCTCGCCTATGACATGACCCAGACCCTCAAGGGCGAGATCCAGCTCAAGCGCACCCTAATGCTGTCGGTGCTGGTGTTCAGCGGGTTTTCGCTATTGATCGGCTGGTGGTCGGCGTCCAAGGTGATGCGCCCGGTGTCGGACCTGGCCGCACGCCTGCGCGCCTACCGCGGCGGCACCAGCGAGCCCAAGCCGCTGGCCGCGCATTTCCCCGATGACGAAGTGGGCCAGCTCGCCGAAGCGCTGGACGATTACTCCGCGCGCCTCACCGAGGTGGTGCAACGCGACCGCGAGTTCAATGCCGATGTCAGCCATGAACTGCGGACCCCGCTGGCAGTGATCCGCGGCGCCACAGAACTGCTGCTCACCAAGCCCAATCTCGACGAAAAGGTGCTGCAGCGGCTGCAGCGCATCCAGCGCGCCGAACAGCAATGTAGTGACTTGATCGGCTCGCTGTTGCTGCTCTCGCGCAACGAACGCGGGCAGGGCAGTAGCAACGTGGCCAAGGTAGCCGAACAACTGATCGACGCGCACCGCGCCCAGCTCGGCGGCAAACCACTGGAGTTGCTGCTGGAAGGCGAACGCGACCTGGTCATCGACGCCCCCGAATCTGCCCTGTCGGTGGCGCTGGGCAACCTGATCGGCAACGCGGTCAAATACACCCAGGACGGCCAAGTGCGCGTGCGCGTATTGGCCGATGCCGTCGAGGTGATCGACTCCGGCCCCGGCCTGAGCGAAGAAGACGCCGCCAAGCTGTTCCAGCGCGGCTACCGCGGCACCCACGCCGGCCACTCGCAAGGCGGCGGCATCGGCCTGTCGATCGTCAGCCGCCTGTGCGACCTGTACGGCTGGCGCGTCAGCGTGCGCCCAGGCCAGGAGCGCGGCGTCATCGCCACACTGGCCTTCCATCGCTGACCAACCACCCGCACCCACGTAGGAGCGCACCCGGGCGCGACGGCCTTGCCCATAGCGCCCAAGGCAGCGCCTCCAGCCAACAACCGTACCCAAAACACAGTTCAGCGCTCGATCACCGTCACCACCAGTTCGCCCTCACGTGCCGTGATCTGCAGCTTGCAGCCAACCGCAAACCCCAACTGCTCCAGCCACAGCCCGCGCAGGCGCACGCTGGGAATCCGCTGGCTGTGCGACCGGCCGGGCTTTACTTCGTAGAACCCCTGCCTGCCATGCGCCGCGTAGGCGTGCGCGCTGTGCACGGCGGCAATGACTGCAGATTCACCGCAGCGGAATTTCGAATACAGAGTTTTCAGGCACTCAGAGCTGGCTTCGACGTGCTTGAAGCGCGGTCCGGTAAACCGCATCCAATCTTTGAGCGCTTTGCGCTAACAGTTCCGCATCGCCCTCGTTGCTGACGATGTCATCGGCGATGGCCAACCGCTGTTCGCGACAGGCTTGGGCAGCAATCATCTGATCGGCCAGTGCCGATGTACCGCCATCGCGCTGCATCAGGCGAGCGTGTTGAAGTTCCACCGGCACGTCGACGACAAGAATGCGGTCCAGCCAGGAATAAGTTGCTCGGCCACCCGCTTCGGTCAGCAAGGGGATTGCGACGATGGCGTAAGGGCCCACAGCATCCTGTGCGGCGCGTTGCAGCTCTGCGCGGATGGCAGGATGAGTGATCGCCTCTAGTGCTCTGCGTTGGGCTGCATCGCCGAAGACGATTTCGCGTAAGGTCTGCCTGTCCAGCGTGCCATCCGGCAACAAGATGCCGCGACCAAAACGGGCCGTGATTGCATCAAGAATGAGGCCCGGCGCGACAACCTGCCGTGCAACAGTATCGGCGTCGATGACCGGCACACCCAGCTTCTCGAACTCGGCGGCGAGGGCACTCTTGCCGGAGGCGATGCCACCCGTGAGGCCGACGACGAAGTCGCTCATCGTCGTGCCCCGGTTAACGCAGGCCTGCGAAGTGCAGGTAACCGTCCACCAGGTCGTTGCCCCAGAAGAACACCACCCAGCCGGCGATGGCCAGGTAGGGGCCGAACGGGATCGGGGTGGCACGGTCGCGGCCCTTGGCCACCAGCCAGATCGAGCCGAGGATGGCGCCGACCAGCGAGGAGATCAGGATGATCGGCAGAATGCCTTTCAGCCCGCACCAGGCACCGAGCGCGGCCAACAGCTTGAAGTCGCCGTGACCCATGCCTTCCTTGCCGGTGAGCTGCTTGAACAGCCACCACACCGTCCACAGCGAGACATAGCCGACCGCCGCGCCCAGCAGGGCGGGCTTGGCCGGCATGTAGAGGTTGTCCATCGAGCCGACCAGACCCAGCCACATCAGCGGCAAGGTCAGCTGGTCCGGCAGCAGCTTGTGGCGCAGGTCGATGCCCGACATCGCCACCAGGAAGCAGCTCAGCACGATTGCGCCGAAGCCCTGCCAGCCGAAGCCGAACCGCCAGACGCTGGCCACGCACAGGATCGAGGTCAACAGCTCCACCAGCGGGTACTGGATGGAGATCGGCTTGCCGCTGTAGCGCGACTTGCCGCGCAGCATCAGCCAGCTGAAGAGCGGGATGTTCTCCCACCACTTGAGCTTGTCGCCGGTGACCGGGTCGTGCGAGGGCTCCACCACGATGCCCGGCGGCGGCGGTTCATAGATGTCCGGCAGCTCCAGGATCTCGCGCGCGTCGCGCCGCCACTGCCACTCCATGCGCTTGGGCAAGCGCAGGATCACCACGTTCAGGAAGCTGCCGATCAGCAGTCCCAGTCCGGCCGCGGCGGGAAAGCCGAGACCGGGATGCTGGTCGAGAAATGCCATTACGTCTTATCCAACCACTGCGCCGAGTTTGAAGATCGGAAGATACATGCCGATGACCATGCCGCCGACGATGGTGCCGATGAACACCATGATCAGTGGTTCAAGCAGACTGCTGAGTGCATCCACGGCGTTGTTGACCTCCTGCTCGAAGTAGTCTGCCACCTTGAACAGCATGGTATCCAAAGCGCCTGCCTCTTCGCCGATCGCGGTCATTTGCACCACCATGTGAGGAAACATATTCACTTGTTTCATCGCCATGTTGACCGGGTAGCCGACTGACACATCGTCCCGCATCCTGAAGACGGCCTCTTCGTACACCATGTTACCTGTAGCGCCCGCTACG
>NZ_JSZE01000132.1 GCF_000802365.1 Xanthomonas cannabis pv. cannabis | reverse complement strand
TGGACCCGGGCGAGAGCGCCATCGCCGAGGCCGGTGCGCTGATGTACAAGGATTCGGCAGTGCAGATGGACACCGTGTTCGGCGACGGCTCGCATGCCGGCCAGAGCGGCGGTGGCGGGCTGATGGGCAAGCTGCTGTCGGCCGGCAAGCGCGTGGTCACCGGCGAGAGCATGTTCACCACCGTGTTCACCCACGCCGGCAGCGGCAAGGCCAAGGTCGCATTCGCCGCGCCCTACCCGGGCACGGTGCTGGCGCTGCGGCTGTCCGAGCATGGTGGCCAGTTGATCTGCCAGAAAGACAGCTTCCTGGCCGGCGCGCGCGGCGTGTCGCTGGGCATCGCCTTCCAGCGCAAGATCCTGACCGGCCTGTTCGGCGGCGAGGGCTTCATCATGCAGAAGCTCGAAGGCGACGGCTGGGTGTTCGTGCATGCCGGTGGCACCGTGGTGGAACGCGAGCTGGCGCCCGGCGAGCGTATCGATGTGGACACCGGCTGCGTGGTGGCCTATCACGCCGGCGTGGACATGGACGTGCGCCGCGTGGCCGGGTTGAAGAGCATGTTCTTCGGCGGCGAAGGCGTGTTCCTGGCCACCCTCACCGGCCCGGGCAAGGTCTGGCTGCAATCGCTGCCGTTCTCGCGCATGGCCGGCCGCATGCTGCAGGCCGCTCCGCAAGCCGGCGGCCAGCAACGCGGCGAAGGCTCGGTGCTGGGCGGATTGGGCCGGCTGCTGGATGGGGATAACCGGTTCTGAGTGGGCGCTGCGGCGGGTTGGCGTGGTGGTGATTTAGCGAGTGAGGGTGCGGGGCGAAGCCACTCGTCGGAATGGATGCACGACGCTTCGCGCGTACCCTCATCCGCCCTTACGGGGCACCTTCTCCCCCATGAAGGGGGACAATGTCCCGGTGGGAGAAGGGAATGCAAGGCCTGCAGATGATGCCGTTTTGAATTAGCTCCACCCACGCCAATCACTGCAGCAGCAGTGGCAGCGCGCGTGTATTCTCCCTCGCCTTTCCCATCGACGTTTTCGCCATGACTGCGCTTCGCCGCCCCCGCTCGCTTGCCCTGTTGTCCCTGCTCGGTCTGCTCTCGG
Organism: Xanthomonas cannabis pv. cannabis; assembly: GCF_000802365.1. Classification (GTDB taxonomy): domain Bacteria; phylum Pseudomonadota; class Gammaproteobacteria; order Xanthomonadales; family Xanthomonadaceae; genus Xanthomonas; species Xanthomonas cannabis. The sequence continues at coordinate 7,751 of NZ_JSZE01000132.1, read as the reverse complement.
CCTGCGGTGGCGAGCCACGCCCGGCCCTGCCCGCGCCGGTGGTGCAGCCGCCGTCGGCGACGGCAGCCAAGCCGGTCAAGATCGGGATCGCGCTCGGCGGCGGCGCCGTCAAGGGCTTTGCGCATATCGGCGTGATCAAGATGCTCGAAGCCAACGGGTTTGCCCCGGTGGTGGTATCCGGCACCAGCGCCGGCAGCGTGGTCGGCGCGCTGTATGCCAGCGGCATGACGGCCTTCGACATGCAGGAAAAGGCGGTGGCGCTGGACCAGGCCAGCATCCGCGACGTGCGGCTGTTTTCCGGCGGCCTGGTACAGGGCCAGAAGCTGCAGGACTACGTCAACGACCAGTTGGGCGGCAAGCCGATCGAAAAGTTACGCAAGCCGTTTGCCGCCGTGGCCACGCGCCTGGAAGATGGCGAGCGCACCGTGTTCGTGCGCGGCAATGCCGGCCAGGCGGTGCGTGCGTCCAGCAGTATTCCCGGTGTGTTCGAGCCGGTGACCATCGGGCAGTCCCACTTTGTCGATGGCGGCGTGGTCAGCCCGGTGCCGGTGGATGCCGCACGCCAACTCGGCGCGGAGTTCGTGGTGGCGGTGGATATCTCCAGCAAGGCCAGCGGCAAAAATCCGGGCGACCTGCTGGGCACGGTGAACCAGTCCATCTCGATCATGGGCCAGCGCCTGGGCGAGGCCGAACTCAAGCGCGCGGACGTGGTGGTGCGCCCCAAGGTCAACGATATCGGCTCGGCCGATTTCAACCAGCGCAGCGCTGCGATCCTGGAAGGCGAACGCGCCGCCATGGCGGTAATGCCGCAGATTCGCGCCAAGATTGCGCAGCTGCAGGCCGCGCGCAGCAGTGCCACGCGCACGGCGGCCGATCAGGCCAGGGCAGCAAGGCAGCAGGCCTACGAGCGCTGCCTGGAACAACGCTCGCGCTGGGAAAAACTACGCGGTAAGGACGAGGCCTGCGTGGCACCGTGACGCGGCCACGCTGAGCTGGATGGGTGGGATCGGCCGCCGGAGGCGGCTGTTGCCAGGGCACGCGAGCGCGCCAGGAGTTGCCGGTGATGCCCATCGCGCGCGCTGGAGAGTCGCGTGTAGCTGCGGAATGTGCGGCTGCTGGATGTCGTGGGCGCTCGAGGGCCAGACGTTATCGAGACGGCAGCGCGGCCAGGGCCGCTCCTACAGCGCCTTGTCATTGCACTGCTTTGGCAGGAGCGACCCTGGTCGCGCTGCCGTCCCGATGACCGCGACGCGCATCGCACGGCAATGCGCGCCACCCAGCCCGGTGTTTCACTCAGGCTCATGCATCGCCATCGACCTCAATATCGCCAACGCAATGACACGCTGACGAACCGCGGCTCGCCGTAGTTCTGATAATCCAGATTCGCCCAGTAGGTCTTGTCGAAGGCGTTGCGCACCGCCAGCGTGGCGGTCCATTGATCGCTGATGCGGTAGTTGGCGTTGAAATGCACCAGCGCGTACGGGTTCTGCACCACGGTGACCGGCGTGGTGGCGCCGCTGCCGTCGCCGATGGGGCGCGCGATATTGAAACCGCGCACCGCGCTCTGCCAGCTGATGCCACCGCCGATGCTCAGGCGGTCCCAGGCGCCGGGCAGGCGCACCTGGGTGGATAGCTGCAGATAGTCCTCCGGCAGATTGGCGTAGATCTCATCGGTCGGCGCCCGCGTCACCTTGACGTGGGTGTAGCCACCGTTGACCGTCCAGCCCGGCAGAATCTCACCGTTGAAATCCACTTCCCAGCCACGGCTCTTGGTGCCGTCCACGCCGATGAAGGCGGAAGTGCCATCGGGCAATGCGCCTTCCGGTTGGGTCATGTCGCGCACCGCGAAGTTGTCCTGCTTGGCTTCGAACACGGCGGCGGTGGCCATCGCGCGGCCGTCGAGCAATTGCGCCTTGATGCCGGCTTCCAGATTGGAGCCTTCCACCGGCGCGAGCAGGTTGTTGTCCTTGTCGCGGTAGTTCTGCGGATTGAAGATCTCGGTGTAGCTGGCGTAGACCGAGACGTCGGGCACGATGTCGTAGACCAGACCCACATACGGGGTGACTTCGTCGCTCACCTTGTAGCGGCCGCTGGTGCCGGTATAGCTGCCACTGGCGCTGAAGGCCTGGGTGCGGGTCTGCCAGGTGCTCAGGCGTGCGCCGGCGATCAGCGACAGCGGCTCGGCCAGACGGAAGCGGGTGGAGGCGTACACGCCGCGCTGCGTGGTGCGCGCTTCATTGCGCCGGCCGTCGCGCGCATAGGTCACCTCGGAAATGTCGCCATTCCAGTTGCGGATGTCGGGAATGAAATAGCAGCGCTCACGCGCCCCGGTCGGGCTGATGCAGGTGGCCCAGTCATCCGGATAGGTCTGCACGGTGGGGTACGCGGTGGACTGCAGATCCTGCCAGCTACCGCCGACGACCACATCGTGCTGGCGGCCAAACAGCGAAAAACCGCCCGATAGGTACACGTCCACGCTGTCGCGGACATCCTCGGTTTCGCCGGCCGCTGTGCGCAGGAAGATGCCGCTGCCATCGGCCGCCGGATAGCCGGTGCCGTAGACGCGCATGTTCTGCACCTGCCCCTTGGTATGGGCGTAGTTGACGCGCAGCAGCCAGTCCTCGCCAAAGCGGTGTTCCAGGTTGGCGAAGGCGGTGCTGGTTTCGCGCTGCCAGCGCGTCCACTCCGGTGCCATGTTGGTGGAGCGCGGCAGATTGGCCAACGATCCGTCGGCGGCGAAGAACGGCACCGTGCCCCAGGTCGAGCCGACCGGGCTGTTGTCCTGGCGCTGGTAGCCCACGGTGAGCGTGGTGCTGTCGGTCAGGTCGCCTTCCAGCACCGCCATGCCGGACATCTTGTTGTCGTGGTAGCGGTCGTAGTAGTAATCGCGGTCCTGCCAGGCGGCCACCACACGGCTGCGAAAACGCCCGTCTTCGGTCAGCGGTGCATTGACGTCGGCCTGCATGCGGCGGAAATCCCAGGTGCCCGCGCTCACCGCAAACGACGCATCGAAGTCCTTGCCCGGGCGCTTGCGCAGCAGGTTCACCGTGGCCGAAGGAATGCCCGCGCCGGTGAGCAGGCCATTGGCGCCGCGGATCACTTCGATGCGGTCGTAGAAGACCGTGTCGTATTCCTGATTGGTCGCCCCGCTATAGGTCGGCAGGCCGTCGACCTGAAAATCGGTGATCTGGAAACCGCGCGCAAAATACAGTGGGCGCTGGGTGTCGTAGAACGACACGTTGACGCCAGTCACATTGCGCATCACATCGTCGATGCTGAACAGCGATTCGTCTTCCAGGCGCTGCAGCCCGATCACGCTCACCGACTGCGGCGTTTCCTGCAGCGTGAGCGGCAGGCGCGTGGTGGTGGCCGGTTGCGCGCGGCTCACCGTGCCGTTGACGTTGACCTGGTCGAGCGTCTTGGCATCGGCCAGGTCGGCCGCGTGCACCGGGGCCGGCAAGCTCAGCGCGCACAGCAGGGCGACAGACAGCGTGGTCAGGGAATGGGGCAATGCAGGCATCGGTCTCTCATCGATCGTGGGCGCACGCCGTGGCGTGGCAGCAGGGAGGCAGTCATGTGTCAGCGTCCTGCTCAGGCGATGGCTGGCTGGCCTGGCAAAGGCTGGCGGATCGACGAGAGGACATGGCCGGAGCCGGCCAGACGTTACGCAAATGTAAATCGTTATCGTTTGTGCGGCAAGTGAGGCGCGGTTGGGGTCGCTTGATCGTGGGAGCCGTCAATGGTTCGGCAACGCGCGTCGTGCATCAAGACACACGCCGCGGCGTGGCGAACACGACGGCGCATCCGGCCAAGTCACCGGCGCCGGCGCCGGCGGTGACAATGCGCGTGCTGGTAACGCGCTCACGCTGCCGAAAGACGCGGCCATGGGCGACACCGGTGGTGTGGATGATGACGAAGGACGGCTCCCCACCGCAGCCACGCACGCGCGCGAACGTGGCCAACGCGGCGCACAGCGCGTTGGAAACAACATGGAGGGCCCGCTAGTGACCCGCCAGCGCAGTGCGCCCGCTCAGCCCAGATGCGACAGTGGCAGCCCTTCCGGCGCCTTGACCGTGCGCAGCACGAAACTGGAATTGACGTCCGACACGCCGGTGGCATTGAGCAGGCGATCCAGCAGGAACCGCGAAAAATGCTCCAGGTCGCGTACCTGCACCTGCAGCAGATAATCCATGTCGCCGGTCAGGGCCCAGCACGCCACCACCTCGTCCCAACCGCGCACCCCATCGGCGAACCGGTCGATATCGGCCTGGCCATGCTGTTCCAGCTGCACCCGCACGAAGGCCTGCAGGCCCAGCCCCAGCGCGCGGGCATCCAGACGCGCACCGTAGCCGGCGATGATGCCGGCCGCCTCCAGTCGCTGCGTGCGGCGCAGGCAGGCCGAGGCCGACAGGTTCACCTGCATGGCGAGCTCGGCATTGCTGGTACGCCCCTGCGTCTGCAGGAGGGCAAGCAACCGCAGATCGGTGCGGTCCAGGGCGATTGGCTGATCCATATGTTGCGCAGCAGCAGATTCCGATGCACGAATCTTGCGCGCAATCGGCCGCTGCGCGCAAGATTCGCAAGCCTGTTGCGTCACGATCCAGATAAGGTGAACCGCTGCCGCCATGGGATTTCTACCGCATGAACACAGCCCCGCGCCGCGTCGAAAACCAGCTCACCGACAAGGGCTACGTGCCGGTCTACACGACCGCAGTGGTCAACCAGCCGTGGGACGGGTACAGCAGCGACGACCATGCCACCTGGGGCACGCTGTATCGCCGCCAGCGCGAGTTGCTGGTGGGCCGCGCCTGCGTTGAGTTCCTGCAGGCGCAGGATGCGATGGGCATGGACGATCGGCAGATTCCACGCTTCGATGCGCTCAATGCCGTGCTGCAGGCGGCGACGGGCTGGACGCTGGTGGGGGTGGAAGGCCTACTGCCGGAGCTGGACTTCTTCGATCACCTGGCCAACAAGCGCTTCCCGGTGACGTGGTGGATCCGCCGGCCCGACCAGATCGACTACATCGCCGAACCGGATCTGTTCCATGACCTGTTCGGGCACGTGCCGCTGCTGATGAACCCGCTGTTTGCCGACTTCATGCAGGCCTATGGCCGTGGCGGGGTCAAGGCGCATGGCATCGGCGCGGACGCGCTGCAGAACCTGACGCGGCTGTACTGGTACACGGTGGAGTTCGGCCTGATCAAGACTGCGCAGGGGCTGCGGATCTACGGCGCCGGCATCGTCTCGTCCAAGGGCGAGTCGCTGTACTCACTGGAGTCGGCTGCACCCAACCGTATCGGCTTTGATCTGCAGCGCATCATGCGCACCCGCTACCGCATCGACAGCTTCCAGAAGACCTATTTCGTCATCGACAGCTTTGCGCAATTGATGGAGGCCACCGCGCCCGACTTCACCCCGATCTACGCCGATCTCGCCCAGCAGGCGCAGGTGCCGGCCGGCGATGTGCTGCCAAGCGATCTGGCGTTCCAGCGCGGCACCGGCGAGGGCTGGAGCCGCGACGGCGACGTGTGAGGCACCCGCTGAAGTCACGTGCTGCCTGCTGCGGCAGCGTGAGGCGATGCATGGTGTTGGCGCTGCGATGTGGGCACACCGACTCGACACCGCTGCCACTGCGGACTAAGGTCAATCCTCCCCACACCCGCCTTCGCTCGATGGACCTGACGCATCTGCGTATCCGGCGCTTGGAGCTGGACGACACCCGCCTGCTGTTCACCCTGGCCAACGGCATCCGCATCGATGAGCCCATCCAGGCCCATCGCCTGTTGCTCAAGGCGACACCGCCGCAGCGTGCGCAATGGCAGCTCACCGACGACGGCTTCGGGGTGAACTGGCCGGCGATCGCACCACCCACGCCGGAAGGCCTGCTCCACATGCCCGAGCTGCTGTGGCGCCGGCGCGCTGCACGCGCGCAGGCAAAACTGGCCACGCTGCGTGGACGCCTGGACGCGCTGACGCCGGGCGAACGTGAGCTGATCGCACTGGCCCGGCTGGATGCGGACATGAGCGAAAGCGGCTATGCGCGCTATTTCGACCGCTGGGATGCGGCCACCCGCAGCGATGCACTGCGCGGCCTGGCGGCCATGGGCGCAGCGCAGACGCGGCAGGCCATCGAAGGGCTGGGCGCGGTGTTCGAACGGCTGGAAGAAGACCCGGACCTGCTGAGCATCGAAGACATCCTCGACGCCATGAACGAGGCCGACCGCCAGCGCGTGCAGGGGTGGGAAGAGGTGTATTACCGCCGGCTCGGCGACCTGGCGCGCCTGGGCCTGACGCATTACGGCGTGGACAAGGCCTGAGGGTGTTGCCCGTGCTGCATGCTGCATGCAGGTACTGCATCGCCGGCTGTGGACCTGCAGCTTGCCGATCGCCGCGGTACGCCTGGATGTTTCAGCACACGGTTCAACGCCCCCGTGGAATCGTCGACCGATGACGTCACCTGGTCGGCTTTACGCCGGTTATTTTTTTCGGTATCTGCGTGTAGGCCAGCAGCAACACCAGCGGTTCTTCCCCGGTTTGCTGTAGCGCATGCGTGCTGCCAGGCCGCGTCAGTAGCGCGTCGCCGGCGTTGACGTCGTACTGCTTGCCATCCAGCGCGTACAGGCCGCGGCCGCTGACGATGTAATAAATCTCGTCCTTGTCGTGCAGGTGCAGGCCGATGCCGGCGCCCTTGTGCAGCACGCGCTTGCGCAGCACGAACTTCAGCTCCGGCGCGTCTGCGAAGAATGGATAGGCCGTGGTGGGGCCGGCGCCGCCGTGCGGGCCGGGTTGCTCGCGGGCGAGATCGCGTTCGTGCAGCACCAGCGAGGGATGCGCCTGTGCGGTGCGTCGGGCGGCGGTGTCGGGTGCTGCGCCGCAGTCGGCATCGCGGCGTAGTTGCGTCTTGAGCTCGGGCTGCAGTTGCACCCAGCCGTGCACGACCAGGCAGGCGATGGCGGTGGCACCGGCGCGGCTGAAGTGGGTGCCGTCGGCCTTGTGTTGTTCGGGCACGAACAGGAAATACGGCTTGGCGGCTTGTTCGCCGAGTGCGCGGATCCAGTCGCTGGAGCTGGCGTTGAGATCGATCAGGGCTACGCGTTCTTCGGCGGCCAGTTGCTGCATCGCCAGGGTGTAGCGCCCGTGCGTGTCGAGCAGCGCGCCGAAGTCGTAGAGCAGACGTGCGGCCGGGGTGATCAGGATCGGGGTGGCGCCGGTGTCGCGTGCGGTGGCGATGTAGCGGCGCAGGAAATGCACGTAGTCGGTGGTGGGATCGGTGTAGCGCGCGGGATCTTCGCGCTTGGCGTCGTTGTGGCCGAACTGGATCAGCAGGATGTCGCCGCGTTGCAATTCTTTTGCGATGGCATCCAGGCGCCCTTCGGCGATGAAACTGCGCGTGCTGCGGCCGCCCTTGGCGTGGTTATGCACCTGCCACTGCGCCGGGTCGAACCACTCCTGCAGCAGTTGGCCCCAGCCGGCTTGCGGCGCGCGCTCCGGGCCGTAGTCGGCGGCGGTGGAATCGCCGGCGATGAAGATGTGGTGGGGTGCGGCGTGGGCAATGCTTGCAAAGAGCAGTAGCGATGCGAACAGCAGCAGACGCATGATGGGCTCCGGGGAGGTGGTAAGTGCGCAGCGCTGTTCCTTCTCCCTTTGGGAGAAGGTGCCCGGAGGCGGATGAGGGTGCGACTGCATTGGACCTATTGGACGGTGCTGCCGTCGTCCAAGCCTTCCCCGTTTGGGGTTGCTGTCTGCCGCCG
>NZ_JSZE01000131.1 GCF_000802365.1 Xanthomonas cannabis pv. cannabis | reverse complement strand
GCCTGGAGGCGCGGGCGGTGGCGGCGGCGGAACCGGGAACGGTGCCGAGATCATCTTGGCGCAGGCCGCAGTGATCGCAGCGGCATTGATCATGCCGGCGCCCTGCTGCCGGTTGACGGCGTTGTGCATCGCCATGCCCAGCGTTTCCAGCATCACGGCATCGAGCATGCCGAGCGCCTGTGCGGGGGCCTGACCGGTGGTCAGCGTCACGATGCTGCTCACCGCGTCGACGATCTGGCTGTTCACGGTACTGTCGTCGATCATGATGAAGTCGCTCCCTTCTGGATGATCAAGGCAAGGATCTGGGTGAGTGCGGCATCGGCGAGTACCTGTCCGCGTTGCTGATTGGCGACGGCGTTTTCCATTGCCAGCGCGATGGAATCCGACAACGCCAGGTAGGTGGCCCCCATCGCGAAGGCCGGCGCTTGCCCGATGGCCAACGCCGCACCGGTTGCGGCAGGGCCGACCAGGCTGGCGACGCTTGCGGCACGCGCGCTTGGCTGCATGACGGGGCACTAGCCCTGCGTTCTAGGCCAACGACGGCCTGCGCTGTTCAATGCCAGCCGACGCCGAGAACAGCACGGTGTTTTGTGGCTCGTGCTTGCCTGCGTATTGCAGGGCAACGCCATTGCGCACGGATTCCAGGAAGGCAAAATTGCCGTGCGGCACATCGATCACGCCGTCCAGCTTCTGGCGATACACCAGCGGCTGCACACCGGGAATCAGCGGGAGAATTCCGTCGAACTCGACGTTCATCACTGCCTTCTGGTGCGGCGCGAACGTCGCCACGATGGTGCGGCCCCTGATCAGTCTGACGAAGACGTCCAGGGTGTTGGACGTGGGGATATGACGTAGTTGCAGCATGGGGCGTCCTTTCTCGATTCGATCAACGAAACCGCATGGGGTTGGCATCGCGTCGCTTAGTCAACCGGGCGCCGCTGGTGCGGCAGCAGCGGCGCCCGGCTGCCGATTACCTGAGCCCGGCGCTCAGGATTTCCCGGGTGGCGACGCCATCGGACGCGGTATCGATCGAGTACAGGGTGGACACGCCCTGGGTGGTCGATGCCTGCATCGTCACGTAGGACTGCTGCTGGTTGTTGGTGGCGTTGTGCGCGGCGTTGGACAGCGCCTGGCTGGTGGCGACGAACAGGTTGCCCATTGCAATCGCCGGCGCATCGCCGAGGACCTTGGTGTTGACCTGGGAAACGGAATCGGTGATCTGGCTGTTGACGGCGGTCGGAAAGGCCATGGTGATAGCTCCTTGAGGTAGTGAAAGAACGAAGACGCTGCGGCGTTAGCGGTTAGCCGAGAATCTTCTTGGTGGCGGCACCGGTGGTGCCGGTATCGAGCGAATACAGCAGCGAAACGCCCATGGTGGTCGCTGCCTGTGCGGTGACATACATCTGCTGTTGCGCGAGCGTGGCGTTGTGGGCCGCGTTTGCCAGCGCCTGCGCGGTGGCCTGGTACAGATTGCCCATGGCTGCGGCGGGCGAGCTTCCCAGTACCTGCAGGTTGGCCTGGGTAACCGAGTCGGTGATCTGGTCGTTGACGGCGGTGGGAAATGCCATTGGTGGATGTCCTTGGCGTTAGCCGGGCCTTCAGACGCCCAGGATCTGCTTGGTAACGACGCCGGTGGTCGCGGTATCGATGGAGTACAACGTGGCCACTCCCATCGTGGTAGCCGATTGCGCAGTGACATAGCTCTGCTGCTGCGCGTTGGTTGCGTTGTGGGCAGCATTGGCCAACGCTTGCGCAGTTGCCTGATACAGATTGCCCATTGCAATCGCCGGCGCGTCGCCAAGGACCTTGGTATTTACCTGGGTAACGGAATCGGTGATCTGATTATTGACTGCGGTTGGAAATGCCATTGCTTGCTCCTTATGTGCCAAAAATCACGATTGGCTTAGCCCAGGCCCTTCACGCCAGTGCTCAGAACCTGCTTGGTCGCCACTCCGGTGGTGGCGGTATCGATGGAGTACAAGGTGGCGACCCCCATCGTGGTTGAAGACTGCGCGGTGACATAGCTCTGCTGCTGCGCATTGGTCGCGTTATGGGCGGCATTGGCCAGCGCTTGTGCAGTGGCCTGGTAAAGATTGCCCATGGCGATGGCAGGGGCATCGCCCAGCACCTTGGTATTGGCTTGTGTGACGGAATCGGTGATCTGGTCGTTGACGGCAGTTGGAAAGGCCATGCTTTTCTCCCTGATGTACGGATGGTTGAAGCGCTGGAACAAACGTGACGGTGTCGAGGTTGCGCAGGCGGCCTGCCTGGCTGGAGATGTGTTGCAGTGGCACCGCATCACCGTGGAGCAACAGTAGATCGCCGTGCCTTCGAAGAATTGGCGCAAACGACGGCAATGCCGGGTTTATCGACGTGAAGCCGAACCGGCTTGAGAGCGGCACGCGAGGGGGCGCTGCGATCTGGAACGCGGTGCGGTGAATTCATCGGAAAATCGCAACCGGGTTTACAAAAACACCCAGCGAAATGCGCGAGGACGTGCATCGGCTGGGCCGGCTGCCAGCGGGCTCAGCGTTGCGCTGTCCTGCGCCAGCCGCTCTACGTGCCGCTGGTGAGGGATCAGACCAATCGGCTGTGACGCTGCAGACGCAGCGCATCGACTGACAGCATGAGCGCTGTCACAAATCGGTATGCGTGTGCAGAGGCCGGCTGCGGGCTGCCTGCCCTGGCCTGCGGTATCGCCGGGCATGCGCGTGTGGGCAGCGCTTGGCATGGGTTGGATGCCACGACCGACGCCGCAGCGTCGGCGGGAGTGAGTCCAGGAGGCTGACGCATCGGCATTGATGCGCGGTGTTACGACGACCCGATGCTGGTGTTGAAGACAGCGCTCCGACGCGGGCTGTGTTGGCCCGTCAGCGCGTACTGGGCGCTGCACTGCTTGGCCAGCGCACGAATGTGTTCGGCCCTGATTTTGCGGCAACCGACAGCACGCGCGGTGCCGTCGGTTGCAGAGCCCGTCAGCGCTTGCTCAAGCTCTGCACTGCCTCAACCAGCACGCCCACGTGCTCCGGATTCATGTCTGGCGACATGCCGTGGCCGAGGTTGAAGACGTGGCCTTCGCGCGAGCCGCCATTGCCCTGGGCGTAGCTGTCCAGGGTCTTGCCGACCTCGGCGCGGATCGCTTCGGGCGAGCCGTACAGGGTGGCCGGGTCCAGGTTGCCCTGCACGGCGACGCGGCCGCCGGCGCGCTGCGCGGCATCGGCCAGCGAGATGGTCCAGTCCACGCCCACCGCTTCGGCGCCGCTGGCGGCCAGATCGGCCACGTAGGCACCGTTGCCCTTGCCGAACAGCACCAGCGGGGTGCGTTCGGCGCCATCGCCGCGTTCCAGTTCACGCGCGACGCGGGTGAGGTAGGGCAGCGAGAATTCGCGGTACATCGCCGGCGACAGCACGCCGCCCCAGGTGTCGAACACCTGCAATGCCTGCGCACCGGCCGCACGCTGCGCGGCCAGGTAGGCGATGACCGCATCGGTGACGGTGCCGAGCAGGTGATGCAGCAGCTCCGGCGCGTTGAAGGCCATGGCCTTGATGCGCGCGTACTCCTTGCTGCCGCCACCTTCGATCATGTAGCAGGCCAGCGTCCACGGGCTGCCGGAGAAGCCGATCAGCGGCACGGACCCATCCAGCTCGCGGCGGATCACGCGCACCGCGTCCATCACGTAGCGCAGTTCGGTTTCCATGTCCGGCACGCCCAGGCGGTGGATCGCGGCGGCATCGCGCACCGGGTGACGGAACTTGGGGCCTTCGCCTTCGACGAAGTACAGCTCCAGGCCCATCGCATCGGGGATGGTCAGGATGTCGGAGAACAGGATTGCCGCATCCAGCGGGAAGCGCTGCAGCGGCTGCAGGGTCACTTCGCAGGCGATGTCCGGGTTCTTGGCCATGCCCAGGAAGCTGCCGGCGCGCGCGCGGGTGGCGCGGTACTCCGGCAAGTAGCGGCCGGCCTGGCGCATCAACCATACGGGGGTGCGGTCTACGGGCTGACGGTTGAGGGCGCGCAGCAGACGATCGTTCTTGAGCATGGGAAGGTGTGTCCTCAGCGCGGCGCGTCGGCGCCGCCGGTGATGAGTTGGAAGCCGCGCTTGAGCTGGGTGTCGCGGGCCTTTTCGAAGGCCCGGTCGGCCTCGTCCTGCAGCAGGTACTGGTCGCGCCGGAGTTGCGTGCGTCCACCGATCTGGCCGCTCTCGCGCAGCAGTTCCCAGCCCCCGAACAGATCCGGTTGCAGGGTCAGCTGGACATAGCGGAGCGGCTCGTTGCCGCCGGAGTCGTGTTGCAGGAGGATGCGCATGTCACCGATTGTAGCCGGGCGCTGCTGAAGGCTGGGAGGCAGTGGGCACGCCGGGTTGCGCCGGGAGCGCTGGCAAGCAGGGATTGCGTAGGAGCGCACCTGGGCGCGATGGGGATTTGCTGGCAAGCCCCGTCGCGCCCAGGTGCGCTCCTACAAGGAGTGGGCGTCGGGGCGGTCGACGGCAGTTGCGTGCGGCCATGCAGCGTTGCGTGCCTGCCTGCCTAGCTGGCGGGCCTCAGCCGGCCAGGATCTCCAGCACCGCAGCCTCGTCCACGTCCGGCACCACTTCGGCCTTGCCGATGCCGCGCCAGAGCACCAGGCGCAGGCGGCCGGCGACGTTCTTCTTGTCCAGCCGCATGCGGCCCAACATGGCGTGCGGCGCCAGGCCGGGCGGGATCTCGGTCGGCAGCTCGAACTCCTGCAGCAGGGCGCGCAGCGCCTCGGTGTCCTGCACATCGCTCATGCCCAGCGCGGCCGACAGTCGCGCGGCCAGCACCATGCCCACCGCGACCGCTTCGCCATGGTTGAGGTTGTCGTTGCCGGGCGCGCCGTAGCCTTGTTCTGTCTCGATCGCATGGCCGAAGGTGTGGCCCAGGTTGAGCAGGGCGCGCTCGCCCTTTTCCAGCGGGTCGCGCGCGACGATGTCGGCTTTGTGCTCGCAACTGCGTGCGATCGCCTGTGCGAGGGCGTCGGCGTCGCCTTCTAGCAACGCCCGGCGTTCGGCATGCAGCCACTGGAAGAACAGCGGGTCGCGGATGGCGCCGTACTTGATCACCTCGGCCAGCCCGGCGCGCAGCTCGCGCGCGGGCAGGGTGTGCAGGGTGTCGGTATCGGCAATCACCGCGCGTGGCGGGTGGAAGGCGCCGACCAGGTTCTTGCCTTGCGGGATATCCACCGCGGTCTTGCCGCCGACCGACGAATCCACCATCGCCAGCAGGCTGGTGGGCAGCTGCACGCAGTCCACCCCGCGCATCCAGCAGGCCGCGGCGAAGCCGGCCAGGTCGCCGACCACGCCGCCACCGAGTGCGAACACACAGGCGTCGCGGGTCGCGCCGAGCTCGGCCAGTGCGGCAATCGCAGCGGCAAAGTTGTCCAGCGTCTTGGAGGCTTCGCCGGCGGCGATCACCAGCTCGCCCAGCTGCAGGTCCGGGCGCGCCTGCAGCAGCGCGCTGCGCACGCCGGCGGCGTAGTGCGGTGCCACCTGGGTGTCGCTGAGCACCAGCACGTGGCGGCCGCGCACATGGCTGGCCAGGCGTGCACCGTCGGCCAGCAGGCCGGGCGCGATGGTGATGGTGTAAGGCTGTGCACCGTCGACATCGACGCTGCGGCTGGAGCGGGGGAGTGTCATGCAGGGGTACTCGACATGCGCCATTGCGCGGCCAGGCGCAGCACCAGCTGCGCGGTGGCTTCGGCGGGGGAAAAGTGATCGGTTTCCAGGGTGAGGTCGGCCACGTCCTGGTACAGCGGGGTGCGATGCGCGGCCATCGTGTGCAGCACCTGCTCGCGGTCGGCACGCTGCAGCAGCGGGCGGTTGCGGTCGCGCGCCAGGCGGGTCAGTTGCGCCGGCACGCTCACGTGCAGATACACCACGAATCCGCGCGCGCGAATACGCTCGCGGTTGAGCGGATCCAGCACCGCGCCGCCACCGGTGGAAATGAGTTTGTTGTCCTGCTGCAGCAGTGCCTGCAGGGTCTGCGCCTCATGCTCGCGAAAGCGTGCTTCGCCGTGTTGCTCGAAGATGGCCGCAATGCTGCTGCCCACGTGGTCGACGATGGCCTGATCCACATCGACGAAATCCAGCCCGAAGCGCTCGGCCAGGCGTCGGCCGATACAGCTTTTTCCGGCGCCCATCGGGCCGACCATCACGAGATTGGGAGCGGGGTTCATGCGCAGGGATCCTAGCATTCACGCTTGCGCACCGGGCCGGTTGACGCGCGCCGAATCCATCGCGGCCGCCAGCACGCCGCGCGGTGCGGTAGCCCTGCAACGCCGCATGTCGCGCGCCCGTGCACTGGGCCAGCCATGCCGGCTGCGACAGCCGGGCGTAGGACAAGTGCCGGCGATGCGCCCACAATGGACGCCCCTCCTGCCGCCACGCACCGCCATGCCCGATCTGTACGCAGAAGCCCTTGCCACCTTTACCGCGCTGTATGCCGAGGCGCAGGACAGCGCCGAGCTGGAAGCCAGCGCCATGACCGTGGCCACCGCCACCGTGGATGGGCGGCCGAGCGCGCGCACTGTGCTGCTCAAGGCCTTCGATGCGCGCGGATTCGTGTTCTACACGCACCTGGACAGCGCCAAGGGGCGGGACCTGCAGACCCATCCGCAGGCGGCGCTGCTGTTCCTGTGGCGCAGCCTGCGCGAGGCCGGCATCCAGGTGCGCATCGAGGGCGGCGTGCAGCTGGTCAGCGCAGACGAAGCCGATGCCTACTTCGCGTCACGCCCGCGCATGAGCCAGATCGGCGCCTGGGCTTCGCTGCAATCGCAGACGCTCGGCTCGCGCGCCGAGTTCGACGCGGCGATCGCCAAGGTCGAGGCCACCTTCGACGGCCGGCAGGTGCCACGGCCGGATGGCTGGGGCGGCTTCCGGGTGGTGCCGCAGGCGTTCGAGTTCTGGTATGGCGCCAAGTTCCGCCTGCACGAGCGTTGGCGGTACGAGGCCGATGCGGCCAGCCACTGGACCAAGCGGATGCTCTACCCATAACGCCCGCCCGACGCGGCGGCGCGCACGCTGGCGGCCGCATCGTTGGCGCGGCGGTGCCGCGGGCCGCTGCCGCACCCAATGCGTTCGCCTGGCAGGGCCGGCACGCGCGGCGGCGTGTGCAGCGGCGACGCGGCGCAGCGCTGTGCGGCATGCGCCGGAACGGGGCGTGCCCGGGCAGTGCCAGCGGTCGAACGCCGGCACTTGATGCCGCCTGACCGGTGCCGAACGGCACGTTCTGCCGGTCGCGAACAGTCTGTAGTATGTCCGCCCATTGCTTGACCACCGTTTCCAAAGGACAGGACATCGTATGACGCAGTACACCACTGTCGAATTGCACGGCCTGTTGGCCGAGCGCTACCGCGGCCAGCCGATCGAGGTCGAACTCATCGACGGGCTGGAGCCGGCGATCAACCTCACCCTGGCTGACCACGGCGACATGCAGATCCAGGTGGCCGCCTCCGGCTCGCAGGTATTTGTGTCCACGCTGCTGGCCAATGCCGACCAGGTCAACGACCGCGCCGCGTTCAACGACGCCTGCCTGCGGCTCAATCCGCTCAATCCCCTGTCCAACCTGGGCCTGGTGCAGGTCGACGGCAAGGACAGCTACGTGGTCTTCGGCGAGCTGTCGGCGTCGTCCACGCTCGACCAGATCGACGAGGAAATCCAGACCCTGGCGGCCAATACGCTGGATGCCGCCGAATCTCTCAAGCCGTTCTTTTCCTAAAGGCGTGTTGTCATGAGTATTTTTTCCAAACTGATCACGCTGCTGCGTGGCACCGCACACGAGACCGGCCAGAAGGCGGTCGATGCCAATGCATTGCGCATCCTGGACCAGGAAATGCGCGATGCCGGCGCCCAGCTCACGCGCTCGCGCGAAGAACTGACCAAACTGATGGCGCAAAGCAAGCTGGCCCAGCAGAAGATCGACGCGCGCGCCGGCAAGATGGCCGAGTACACGCGCTATATCGAAGGTGCGCTGGCCAAGAACGATGAAGCGCTGGCGCACGACGTGGCGGTCAAGCTGGCCGCGCTGGAAAGCGAAGACGCCGGCGACAAGGCGTCCAAGGCATCGCTGGACCAGTCGGTGGTGACGCTCAAGGCCACCATCCAGAAGACCGAAAACCAGCTGCGCGGCATGCGCCAGCAGATCGATACGGTCAAGGCCACCGATGCGGTGCAGAAGGCGCAGGCGGCGATCGCCGCGCGGCATTCCGGCGCCAGCAGCAAGATGGGCTCGGCACTGGAATCGCTGGAGCGCATCAAGGCGCGTCAGGCCGAAACCTCGGCGCGCATCGAATCGGCCGAAGAACTCGAAGCGTCCAGCGGCGATGGCGATCTGAATCGGCGTCTGGCCGCGGCCGGGCTGATGGAAGGCGAGTCCAACGCGGCCGCCGTGCTGGCGCGCTTCAAGAAGCCGGCCGCGCAGCTGGGCCACGACACCACCAGCGGCACGGCGCCATTGATCGGCCAGGTGCGCGACGTGCAGCAGGTTCCGCGTAGCGACAGCTGACCGCAGCGCCACGGCACAGGACGCGCCATGATCATTGTCGGCCGGTTGTACCGGGTCTTGCGGCGGCATGTGCGCCGCGTCAGCTGGGGCATGGTGGCGCTCGCGCTGCTGGCCCACATGTGCCTGAGCTGGGCACTGTTGCGGTTGGCCGGCGAGCACAAGCTCGTCGGCCTGGACGCGTTTCCGTATTACTACATGACCACCGCCACCACGATCGGCTACGGCGACCTGTCGCCGGGCTCGGTGGCCGGGCGCTATATCGCCGCGTTCGTGTTGATGCCGGGCGCGGTGGCGTTGTTTGCCACGGTGCTGGCCAAGACCAGTGCGGTGCTCATCACCTTCTGGAGGCGTCACTACATGGGCAAGATGGCCTACGACGCGTTGCGCGGGCACACCATCCTGATCGGCTGGCAGGGCGCCGCGTCCAGCCGCCTGCTGGACCTGCTGCTGTCCGATACCGCCACCGACGATGAAGGCGTGGTGCTGATCGCCGAAGACATCACCGAAAACCCGATGCCCGACCACATGCGCTTCGTGGCGGCCGAGTCGTACACCCACACCGAGGTCTATCTGCGTGCCGGCATCGCGGGTGCCGCGCGGGTGATCGTCAACCCGCCGTCCGACGACCAGACCCTGGCCGCGGTCTTTGCGTTGATGGCGCATGCGCCGGCTGCGCATGTGGTGGCGCATTTTGATTCGGCCAGCGCTGCACGCCTGGTCAACTGCCATTACCCGGCCATCGAGTGCACGCGACCGATGACCGCCGAGATCCTGGCCCGCGCCGCGCAGGACCCGGGCAGTGCCGCAATCACCGCCGAGCTGCTGTCGGTGGACGATGGCCCGACCCAGTTCAGTCTTGCCGTGCCCGCCACTGTCGAGACGCTGGACTACAGCCGGCTCGCGGCCGATTTCAG
>NZ_JSZE01000130.1 GCF_000802365.1 Xanthomonas cannabis pv. cannabis | reverse complement strand
CTCGCTATACTTGTCACCACTGTTTTGGAGTGTCCCCATGGCCATCAGCCTCACCCCCGCCGCGCTGGAGCGCGTGCAGCGTTTCGTGCAGCAGACCCCGGGTGCGCTGGGCTTGCGCTTTGGCGTGACCAAGACCGGTTGTTCCGGCTGGGGCCACATCACTGACCTGGCGCGCGAAAAGCGCGATGACGACGCGGTGTTCGAGCAGGGCGGGGTACGCATCTTCGTCGATCCGGTGAGCCTGCCGCTGGTGGACGGCACCCGCATCGATTTCGGCAAGCATGGGCTCAGCGAGACCTTCACCTTCAGCAATCCCAACGCTACGGCCGAGTGCGGTTGCGGGGAGAGCTTTACGACCGAAGCCGAGCATCGCTGAGCCCGGCTGAGCCAATCGGCACTGGAGTCCCTTCTCCCCTCGGGACATTGTCCTCCTTCATGGAGGAGAAGGTGCCCGAAGGGCGGATGAGGGTGCGGGCGAAGCTTCATGCAGTGGAAGGGCGCGAGTGGCTTCGCCCCGTACGCTCACCCCACCCCCTCTCCTGCGGGGAGGGGGCTTGAGCGCCTGCGAGGACGCCACGTTCGTGGGCTGGCTGTCGTAGGGCCAGTTGCGGCTAAGCATCTGAACTGCCATACTTTCCGGCTTCCTGCCCGGGTCCGGGTGGGAACCCTTGCTCCACCGGCCGCGTGTGCGGACTTCCCGGGGAGCTGTCCGGCCCACGTGGCCACATCCGAAAGGTAAAACAACATGAGTCGTCATTACGAAGTCGTGTTCCTGGTCCATCCGGACCAGAGCGAGCAGGTCCCGGCCATGATCGAGCGCTACAAGTCGCTGATCGAGGGCGGTAACGGCACCATCCACCGTCTGGAAGACTGGGGCCGTCGTCAGCTGGCCTACCCGATCCAGAACCTGGTGAAGGCGCACTACGTGCTGCTCAACATCGAAGTCGACCAGGCCGTGCTGAGCGAGCTGGTGGAAAGCTTCCGCTTCAACGATGCGGTGCTGCGTCACCTGGTCGTCAAGCGCGATGGCCCGGACACCGAGCAGTCGCTGATCATGAAGAGCAAGGACGAGAAGGGCGACAAGCCCGAGCGTAGCGAGCGTCGTCGTCGTGACGATGAAGAGGGCGAAGCCCCCGCTGCCACCGATACCGACGGCGACAACGCCGAAGCCGCTTAAGGAGCGCTGTCATGTCCAAGTTCTTTCGTCGTCGCAAGTTCTGCAAGTTCACCGCCGAGGGCGTCAAAGAGATCGACTACAAGGATCTCAACACCTTGCGCCAGTACCTCACCGAGAACGGCAAGATCGTGCCGAGCCGCGTGACCGGTACCAAGTCCAAGTACCAGCGTCAGCTGGCCACGGCCGTCAAGCGCTCGCGTTTCCTGGCGCTGATCCCGTACACGGACAACCACGACGTCTAAGCAGTTCCGCGCAGGAGTCCGCAGTCATGCGGCTCCTTGCGCAAGACCCGCACGTGTCTTGTGTGAGTCCCTCACAAGAACCCGCACGGTTTTGTGTGAGTCCTTCACAAGAGCCCGCACATCCATGTGCGGGTTATTAAAAATTAGAGGCCGGTCATTCGAGATGCGGTGTTGATCGTGCTCTTGCGATTCCCAAATCCCGATTCCCGAATCCCGTCTTTTCGGACAGCACCCGTTGCGCCCGCCCACCGGCCGGCGCTAACGAATAACGGAGCACCACCATGGATCTGATTCTTCTGCAGAAAGTGACCAACCTGGGCAACCTGGGCGACAAGGTCAGCGTCAAGCCAGGCTACGGCCGTAATTTCCTCGTGCCGCAGGGCAAGGCCGTTCCGGCTACCGCTGCGAACGTCGAGGCGTTTGAAACCAAGCGCGCCGAGTACGAAGCCAAGGCCAACACCATCCTGGCCGACGCACAGAGCCGCGCCACCAAGTTCGAAGGCGCCAGCGTCACCATCGGCGCGCATGCGTCGACCGAAGGCAAGCTGTACGGCTCGGTTGGCCCGCGCGACATCGCCGAGGCGTTCACCGCCGCCGGCCTGCCGCTGGAAAAGAGCGAAGTGATCCTGGGCGAAGGCGCATTCCGCAATGTCGGCGAATACGACGTTGTGCTGCACCTGCACGCCGATGTGGAAACCTCGGTCAAGGTCATCGTCGAATCCGACGCCTGATCCAGGCCGTCAGTGTTACCCGAAGGGCGCCTTGTTAGGCGCCCTTCGTTTTTGGGGCGCCGCCGCCAGCGCAGGCATGCCCGTTATACTCATGCCCCATTGCCGGTTCCACGGCCCGCAGATCTTATGGATTAAGGGTTTGGGCGCTGGCTTCACAGGAACAGTGCCTGCCGGCTTCGTCCGCGCGGTGCCCGGAATCTCCAGTCCCCATGCGCCTGTCCACGATCAAACTGTCCGGTTTCAAGTCGTTCGTCGACCCGACCACGTTGCACCTGCCCACCAACATGACCGGCATCGTCGGCCCCAATGGTTGCGGCAAGTCCAACATCATCGATGCGGTGCGCTGGGTCATGGGCGAAAGCTCGGCCAGCCGCCTGCGCGGCGACTCGCTGACCGACGTGATCTTCTCCGGCTCCTCGGCGCGCAAGCCGGTGTCGCAGGCGACGGTGGAGCTGATCTTCGACAATTCCGATCACACCATCACCGGCGAGTTCGCCTCGTTCAACGAGATCTCGGTCAAGCGCCTGGTCAGCCGCGACGGCAACAGCGCCTATTACCTCAATGGCACCAAATGCCGGCGCCGCGACATCACCGACCTGTTCCTGGGCACCGGCCTGGGGCCGCGCAGCTACTCGATCATCGAGCAGGGCATGATCAGCCAGATCATCGAGGCACGCCCGGAAGACCTGCGCGTCTATCTGGAAGAAGCTGCCGGCATTTCCAAGTACAAGGAGCGCCGCAAGGAAACCGAAACGCGCATCCGCCACACGCGCGAAAATCTCGACCGTTTGGGCGACCTGCGCGAGGAAATCACCAAGCAGCTGGCGCATCTGCAGCGCCAGGCGCGTCAGGCCGAGCAATACCAGGCCCTGCAGGAAGAGCGCCGGATCAAGGATGCCGAGTGGAAGGCACTGGAATACCGCGGCCTGGACGGGCAGTTGCAGGGCCTGCGCGAAAAATTGAATCAGGAAGAAACCCGCCTGCAGCAATTGATCGCCGATCAGCGCGATGCCGAAGCACGCATCGAAACCGGGCGCGTACGCCGTGAGGAGGCCGCCGAGGCGGTGGCCAAGGCGCAGGCCGACGTGTACCAGGTGGGCAGCGCGCTGGCGCGCATCGAGCAGCAGATCCAGCATCAGCGCGAGCTCTCGCACCGCCTGCACAAGGCGCGCGATGAGGCGCAAAGCCAGCTGCAGGAATTGACCCAGCACATCAGTGGCGATTCGGCCAAATTGGCCGTGCTGCGCGAGGCGGTGGCCGACGCCGAGCCGCAGCTGGAACAACTGCGCGAAGACCACGAATTCCGTCAGGAAGCGCTGCGGGAAGCCGAGGCGCGGCTGGCCGACTGGCAGCAGCGCTGGGAAGCCCATAACCGCGACACCGGCGAAGCCTCGCGTGCCGGCGAAGTGGAGCGCACGCGCGTGGATTACCTGGACCGCCAATCACTGGAAGCCGACCGCCGCCGCGAAGCGCTGGTCAACGAACGTGCCGGGCTGGATCTGGATGCGCTGGCCGAAGCGTTCGAGCAGATCGAACTGCGCCACGAAACGCAAAAGGCGTCGCTGGACGGGCTGACCGAGCAGGTGGAAGCGCGCAAGCACGCACTCGGCGGCCTGCAGGAACAGCAGCGGGCAAGCCAGGGCGAGCTGGCGGAAGTACGCAAGCAGGCGCAGGCCGCGCGTGGCCGGCTGTCGTCGCTGGAAACCCTGCAACAGGCCGCGCTCGGGCAGGAGCAGGGGGCGGCGGTGGCGTGGCTGAAGTCGCGCGGGCTGGACTCGGCGGCGCGGGTGGGCGAGCGCATCAGCGTGGAAAGCGGCTGGGAAAACACCGTCGAAAGCGCGCTTGGGCAGTTGATCGAAGGCGTGCTGGTGGAAGCGCCCGAGCAGCTAGTGGACGCCCTGGGCGAGTTGGGCGAGTTGGGCGAAGGCCGCATTGCGCTGGTGTCCGATGCCACCGACACTGCCACGTTCGCGCCGACCTCCTTGGCCGCCAAGGTGCAGGGGCCGATCGCGATCCGTCGCCTGCTGGCGCGCCTGCACGCTGCCGACGATCTGGAGGCCGCGCACGCGCTGCAGCGCAGCCTGCCCGAAGGCGACTCGGTCATCACCCGCAATGGCGAGCGGTTGGGCGAGGGCTGGGTGCGGGTGTCGCGCTCCGGCGCCGCCAAGCAGGGCGCCTTGCTGCGCGAGCGTGAAATCCAGGACCTGCGCACCCAGATCGAAACCCTGCAGGAGCGCGAAGCCGAGCTCGAACACCAACTCACCAGCTTCCGCGAGCAATCGCTGGCGGCCGAGCAGCAACGCGAAGATGCGCAGCGCCAGTTGTACATGGCGCACCGCAGCGTGTCCGAGCTGGCCGGCCAGTTGCAGAGCCAGCAGGGCAAGGTCGACGCGGCACGCACGCGCATCGACCGCATCGAGAGCGAACTGGCGCAATTGCTGGAAACGCTCGATACCAGCCGCGAGCAGGCCCGCGAGGCGCGCGCCAAACTCGAAGATGCGGTCACCTTGATGGGCGATCTGCAGGGTACGCGCGAAGCGCTGGAAAGCGAGCGCCGCCAGCTCACCGACGCGCGCGACCAGGCCCGCGACGCCGCGCGCGGCGTGCGCGATGCAATGCATGCCCTGGCGCTGACGCTGGAGTCGCAACGCACCCAGATCACCTCGCTCAGCCAGACGCTGGAGCGCATGGACAGCCAGCGCGGCCAGCTCGACACGCGCCTGGAAGATCTGGTCGCCCAGCTGAGCGACGGCGATTCGCCGGTGGAAACGCTGGAGCACGAACATCAGGCCGCATTGTGCGAGCGCGTGCGCACCGAGCGCGCGCTGGGCGAGGCGCGCACCCTGCTGGACAGCATCGACAGCGAACTCCGCAGCTTCGAACAAACCCGTCAGCAGCGCGACGAACAGGCGCTGGCGCAGCGCGAACGCATCTCCCAGCGCAAGCTCGATCAGCAGGCGCTGGTACTCAGCGCCGAGCAATTGTCCGCTGCCGTGGTCAAGGCCGGCTTCGTGCTCGAAGACGTGGTCAACGGCCTGCTCGAGGCGGCCAATGCGGCCGAATGGGAAGCGGCGGTGGGTCAGATCGACGCGCGCATGCGCCGCCTGGAGCCGGTAAACCTGGCCGCCATCCAGGAATACGGCGAGGCCGCGCAACGCTCGGAGTACCTGGACGCGCAGAACCTGGACCTCAATACCGCACTGGAAACGCTGGAAGAAGCCATCCGCAAGATCGATCGCGAAACCCGCGGCCGTTTCAAGGACACCTTCGACCGCGTCAACTCGGGCGTGCAGGCGCTGTATCCGCGCCTGTTCGGTGGCGGCCATGCGTATCTGGAACTCACCGGCGAAGACCTGCTCGACACCGGCGTGACCATCATGGCGCGCCCGCCGGGCAAGCGTGTGTCCAGCATCTCGCTGCTGTCCGGCGGCGAGAAGGCGATGACCGCCGTGGCGCTGGTGTTTGCGATCTTCCAGCTCAACCCCGCGCCGTTCTGCCTGCTGGACGAGGTGGACGCACCGCTGGACGAAGCCAACGTCGGCCGCCTGGCCAACATGGTGCGCGAGATGAGCGAGAAGGTGCAGTTCCTGTTCGTCAGCCACAACAAGGCCACCATGGAAGCGGCGCGCCAGTTGTCCGGCGTGACCATGCGCGAGCCCGGTGTCAGCCGCCTGGTCAGCGTGGACCTGGAAGAAGCCGCACGTTTGGCGGGTGCGGCATGACGTGCCATGCTTGTTGGAATGATTCCACCCGTCACTTCTACGCGGAGGCACGCTGAATGTCCGACATGGCCATGATCCGGATCGGGATCCTGATCGCTGGACTGCTGCTGGTCGCGGCCATCTTCCTGTTCGGCCGCCCGAAGAAATCGCCGCAGGGCCGTCGCGTCGACAAGGACGACGGGCAACCGCGCGAACGCCGCGAGCCGGTGATTTCCGGCGACGCAGATGTCGACGGTGCTGCCTTCGAGCGCAGCGAGGGCAGTGCCGAACAGAGCGAGCTGTCGCTGGACGCGCAGGACGCGGCCGGCGGTAACGATGTCGGCAAGCGCCCGAACCAGGATTTCGACAAGATCGTGTCGCTGTTCGTGGCCGCCAAGGCCGGGCAGATTCTGCGTGGCGAGGACGTGGTGGTGGCCGCGGAAAAGACCGGACTGGTGTTCGGCCACATGAATGTCTTTCACCGTCTGGTGGAAGGGCATCCCGAGCGCGGGCCGATCTTCAGCATGGCCAGCATCCTCAAGCCCGGCAGCTTCGACATGGCCAACATCCGCGAGATGCAGACGCCGGCGATCGCGTTCTTCCTGACCCTGCCGGCGCCGATGACGGCGCTGGATGCCTGGGAAAAGATGCTGCCGACCGTGCAGCGCATGGCCGAGCTGCTGGACGGCGTGGTGCTGGATGACAGCCGTAACGCATTGGGCCGGCAGCGTGTGGCGCATATCCGCGATGAGCTGCGCGCCTACGACCGTCAACATCAGGCACCGCCGCTGACCAAATCGCCGCGCTGGTGAGTTGAGCGATGTTGAGCCTGCAGGGCGTGTTGGCAGTGGCGCTACTGCTGGTGCTGTGGGCAATCCTGGCGATGCCGCTGCTGTGGATCTTTACCCGAATCGCCGCACGCCTGCGCGCACGCCCGCGCAACTCGCCGTGGGTGATTGGCGGTTTTGCAGCCGCTATCACCTTGCTGGTGGCACCGGTACCGACACCCTTCATCAGCGTGTTTTTGCCGCATGCGATCGCGCTATTCGACCGCCGTTACTACACGCACATCCTGCAAGGCCCGCCGATGCTGCGCGAGCTGTTGCTATGGAACGCCGGCTCGATGGCACTGACCTTCGTCATCAGCTACCTGTGGATCCGGCGCACGCTACGCGCACCGCAGAGCGAGGTATCGGATCAGTAGGCCAAAGCCCCTCTCCCGTCGGGAGAGGGGTTGGGGTGAGGGTACGTGGCGAAGCCACTTGTGGTGTGTGTCATTGCTGAAGGCGCGTAGCGACGCGCTTGACCTCCCAGGCGGTGACAACTTCGCGATGCGCCCCTCATCCGCCCCTGGCGGGGCACCTTCTCCCCCTAAAGGAGGACAATGTCCCGATGGGAGAAGGGTTCGCATTGGCTCTATCGAACGCTTCGCAGATTAGCGCTTGGCTTTGCCGAATGCTTCGCGAAACCGGACCATTTCCGCCTCGGTGCCCACGCTGACACGCACGCGCTTGGGCCAGATCGGCCAGCTGCGGCCGACGATGACGCCCTGCTTCTGCATCGAATCGGCGAACACGCCAGCGTCGCGTTTGACGTCCAGCAGGAAGCAATTGGCCTGCGAGGGCAGGCAGGTGTAGCCCTTGCCCTTGAGCCAGGCGATGGTTTCGTCGCGCACGCGGGCGTTGTCGGCGCGGCGGGTCTGCACCAGCAGCGGGTCGCGCAGGCTGGCGATGCCGGCGGCCATCGCCGGTACCGACAATGGGTTGCTGCCGAAGGCGGCAAGTTTGGTCTGCAGTCCCGGCGGGGCCAGGGCGGCGCCCAGACGCAGGCCGGCCATGCCGTAGAGCTTGGAGAAGCTGCGCAGCACGATCAGGTCCTGGCGCTGACGCACCAGATCGGCCACCGACGGCTCGTTGCTGTAATGGATATACGCCTCGTCGACCACCAGCACCGCGCTGGACGGCTTGTTGGCGAGCAGCCACTCGATGTCGGCGCGCGGGGTGATGGAACCGGTGACATTGCCGGGATTGCACACATAGATCAGGCCGGCGGTCGGGTCGGCCTTGGCCATCGCCTTGACGTCGTGCGCGCCATCGGCGCGCAGCGGCACCTTGCGCACGGCCACGCCGCGGGCAGTGGCGCTTTCGATCAGCGGGTCGAAGCTCGGGTCGGCCACCACCAGCCCGGCGCGCGCGGAGGTGAACAGATTGCTGGCGCGATTCAATGCATCCCTGGAACCGGGAAACAACGACAGATGATCGTTGGGCAACTGCAGCTCGCCGGTCATCAGGTTGCGCAGATCCTGCTCCATCTCCGACAGGTAGCGGCCCGAACGCGTCAGCGAACGCGTGGCAGCGTCAACCGCCGCCGGGGCAGGCCCGAGCGGGTGCTCATTGAGGTTGAGGTACACGGTGCCAGCCGCGGCTGCCACGCCCGGCGTTGCCGGCGCCGCGGCGCGCTTGCGGGCCGCCTCGGCCGTGGGTGCCAGCCCCAGTGCGGAAACCGCCACGCCGGTGGTGGCGAGGCTGAGAAACGAGCGGCGCGAGACGGGCAACGACACGGGTGAACTCCAGAGGCGGCGGGCAGAGAGGGCGCCACGCTAGCCGGTTTGGGCGTGTCTGCCTATCGGGAAATACCCGCAGGGCCGGTCGCGCAGGCGCGCGCGCTGCAGTCAGGTGGCAGCGACGGTGGTGTTTCCCGCGTTTGCGTACACAGGTCAGGTAACTGCCGGGCTCGCTTCCGGTGGGCTCCGGGCAGTGGCTGTTGCACCTGCTTCGCTCCGCTGCCCGCACCCTGGCAAGGTGCGGTTTACGCATGGCCACCGCGGCCGACGCCGCCAATGCCAACGACTTCATCCATCGATCAATCTGCGCGACCGAAGGCGCTTGCGCCAACGCTTGGCATCGGCACGGCCCGTTAGAATGGGCGTCCCAGAGCCAGCCCCGCGACCATGACTGCCAGCCCGGATCCCGCTCAGCGCATTGCTGCCTTGCGTCGCCGCATCGACGATGCCAACTACCGCTATCACGTGCTCGACGAGCCGCAGCTGGCCGACGTCGACTACGACCGTCTGATGCGGGAGCTGGAAGCGCTGGAAGCCGAGCACCCGTCGTTGGCCAGTGCCGATTCGCCAACGCAGCGGGTTGGCTATCTGGCCGCCTCGCGCTTTGCCGAGGTACGGCATGCCTTGCCGATGTTGTCGCTGGGCAATGCCTTCAGCGACGAGGAAGTGCGCGAGTTCGTGCGGCGTATCAGCGAGCGCCTGGAGATCAAGCAACCGGTCTTCTCGGCCGAGCCCAAGCTGGATGGCCTGGCGATCAGTCTGCGCTACGAAAATGGCGAGTTCGTGCAGGGTGCCACCCGCGGCGATGGCGCCACCGGCGAAGATGTGAGTGCCAACCTGCGCACCGTCAAGGCGATTCCGTTGCGGCTGCGCGGCGAGGGCTGGCCGCAGGTGCTGGAGGTACGCGGTGAGGTCTACATGCCGCGCGCTGCCTTCGAGGCCTACAACGCGCAGATGCGCGCGCAGGGCGGCAAGGTGCTGGCCAATCCGCGCAACGGCGCGGCCGGTTCGTTGCGCCAGCTGGATGCGCGCATCACGGCACAGCGCCCGCTGAGTTTCTTCGCCTACGGCGTGGGCGAAGTGCGCGACGGCGCATTGCCGCAGACGCATTCGGCCATCCTGGCGCAGCTGCGCGACTGGGGCTTTCCAGTCAGTCAGCTGGTCGAGGTGGTGCAGGGCAGTGAGGGCCTGTTGGCGTACTACCAACGCATCGGCGAGGCGCGCGATGGATTGCCATTCGATATCGACGGCGTGGTCTACAAGCTCGACGATCTGGCCGGGCAACGCGAGATGGGCTTTGTCTCGCGCGCGCCACGCTGGGCGATTGCGCACAAGTTCCCGGCGCAGGAGCAGTCCACCACGGTGGAGGCGATCGAGATCCAGATCGGCCGCACCGGTGCGGCGACGCCGGTGGCACGTCTGAAGCCGGTACACGTGGCCGGCGTCGTGGTCACCAATGCGACCTTGCACAACGCCGACCAGATCGCGCGGCTGGATGTGCGCGTGGGCGACACGGTCATCGTGCGCCGTGCCGGCGATGTGATTCCCGAAGTGGCCGGTGTGGTCGCCGACCAGCGACCGGCCGGCACGCAGGAATGGCGCATGCCCACGCAGTGCCCGGTGTGCGGTTCGGAGATCGTGCGCGAGGAAGGTCAGGCGGTGTGGCGTTGCTCGGGCGAGTTGACCTGCCCGGCGCAGCGCAAGGAAGCGTTCCGGCATTTCGTTTCGCGTCGTGCGATGGACGTCGATGGTCTCGGCGAAAAATTCATCGAGGTGCTGGTCGACAGCGGGCTGGTGCAGGGCGTGGCCGATCTGTATCTGCTCACCGTGGATCAGTTGCTGCAGCTGCGCCTGATCAGCAACGCCGAGAGCCCGCATGCGTTCCTGCGCGAGGCGCGCGAGCATCTGGCAAGCGGTGCGTATGCGCAGCTGGAAACCCGTGTGGTCGGCATCGGCGTGGACCTGGCCGGGGAGCGCGAGGTGCCACAGACCTGGCAGGCGGATCTGCTGCGCGCAGGCCTGCCGCGCTTCGAGTGGAACCGCAGGAAGATCGCCACCAAGTGGGCCGAGAACCTGATCGAGGCGATCGAAACATCGCGCGACACCACGCTGGAGCGCTTCCTGTTCGCGCTGGGCATCGAGCATGTGGGCGAGAGCACGGCCAAGGCCTTGTCGGCCTGGTTCGGCGATCTGGAACTGATCCGCCATCTGCCGTGGCCGCTGTTCAAGCGCGTGCCGGATATCGGTGGCGAAGTGGCGCGTTCGCTCGGGCACTTCCTCGACCAGCCCGGCAATCAGCAGGCCATTGACGATCTGCTGCAGCGTGGCGTGCGTATCGGAGATAGCCATGCGCCATCGCCCAGGCTGCGCGAGGCGTTGAGTTTTGCCAGCTTGCTGGAAGATATGGGCATCCCCAAGGTGACCCCGGTGCGTGCGCAGCAGCTTGCTGCCGCGGTGCCGTCGTTCGATGCGCTGCGCACTGCGGGCGCCGACGCCTTGCAGCAGGCCGGCGTGCCGGCGCCGGTGGTCGCCGCGTTGCTGCAATGGCTGGATCGCCCGGAAAACGCCGCGTTGGCAAGCGCGGCGCAACAGGCGATGGAAACGGTGCTGGCGCGGCTGCCGGAGGCCGAGGCCGTGCAGGCCGGTCCACTCGAAGGCCAGACGGTGGTGATCACCGGCACCCTGGCCGCGTTGACGCGCGATGCCGCCAAGCAACGCCTCGAAGCATTGGGCGCCAAGGTCGCCGGCAGCGTCTCCAAGAAGACTGCGTTCCTGGTGGCCGGCGAAGAAGCCGGCTCCAAGCTCGACAAGGCGCAATCGCTGGGCGTGGAGATC
>NZ_JSZE01000013.1 GCF_000802365.1 Xanthomonas cannabis pv. cannabis | reverse complement strand
GGATCATCGGGAGGCGGTGGCGCCTCGGGGAGCTGGTAATGCGACTGCTCAGGCATCTGTTCGCGCCCTCGGCGCAGCGTCGGTTTCCCGCCAGGTGCATGGAGACCATCACTGCCGCCGTGGCCGACAGCGAGCGCAGCCACACCGGCCAGATCGTGGTGGCGGTCGAGGCGGATCTACCGCTGGGGGCGCTGTGGCGCGGGCAAACGGCCCGCCAGCGCGCCGAACAGGCGTTCGCGCAACTGCGTGCCTGGGACACCGAAGGCAATAACGGCGTGCTGGTCTATCTGCTGCTGGCCGACCACGCCATCGAAGTGGTGGCCGACCGCGGCCTGCGCAGCCGTGTGCCCCAGGCGCAGTGGGACGAGGTGTGCCGGCGCATGCAGCAGTTCCTGCGCGAGGGGCAGTACGAGGTGGCGGTGCTGGCGGGCATCGAGGCAGTGACCGAGCTGCTGGTCGCTCACTTCCCGCGCGGCGCCGACGCGCCGCATGAAGACGAGCTGCCCAACCGGCCACAGCTTTTAGGCTGAGCGCGTCCAAGGTGTCAGAATAGCGGCCTCGCTCTATGTGATCCGCGGTCCGCATGATCTATCTGCACGCCATCGACCCCATCGCCTTCTCGCTCGGCCCGGTACAGGTGCACTGGTACGGCTTGATGTATCTGGCGGCGTTCTTCTCGGCCTGGGCGCTGGGTCGCTCGCGCATCCTGCGCGGCCGCCTGCCCGGGGTAGACATGGACGGTTTTTCCGACCTGCTGTTCTACGGCATGCTCGGCGTGGTGCTGGGCGGGCGCATCGGCTACATGCTGTTCTATGCCTTCGAGACCTTCCTGGCCAACCCGCTGATCCTGTTCAAGGTGTGGGAAGGTGGCATGAGCTTCCACGGTGGCCTGCTCGGCGTGCTGATCGCCTGCTGGCTGTGGGCACGCAAGCACCGGCTGCATTTCTTCGATGTCATGGATTTTGTCGCGCCGCTGGTGCCGCTGGGACTTGGGTTCGGGAGGCTCGGCAATTTCGTCGGCGGCGAGTTGTGGGGCAAGTTCACGCAGGCTGGCTGGGGCGTGATCTTTCCGCATGCGCCGGAGCTTGCCGACCAGTTGCCGGCGCAGATCCAGGCGCAGTACGCCGCCGGCGCATTGAATCAGTTTGCACGCCATCCCTCGCAGCTTTACGAAGCGGCGCTAGAAGGCGTGGTGATGTTCGTGGTGCTGTGGGCGTTCTCGATGAAGCCGCGTGCCCGTTACGCGGTGTCGGGCCTGTTCGCGCTGCTGTACGGCGTGTTCCGCTTCATCGTGGAGTTCGTGCGCGTGCCGGATGCGCCGATCGGCTACCTGGCCTTCAACTGGCTGACGATGGGGCAGATTCTGAGCCTGCCGTTGATTGCCGTGGGCCTGGTGTTGCTGGCGATGTCGCGCCGCGCGCCGGTGCTGCAGCCGGTGGTTGCAGCACCCGCCACGGCGGAGGCGGCCAAGTGAAGCCGTATCTGGATCTGCTGCGGCATGTGCTGGAACACGGCGCCGAGAAGTCCGACCGCACCGGCACCGGCACGCGCAGCGTGTTCGGCTGGCAGATGCGCTTCGACCTCAACGACGGCTTTCCGCTGGTCACCACCAAGAAGCTGCATCTGCGCTCGATCATCCACGAGCTGCTGTGGTTCCTGCAGGGTGACACCAATATTGGCTACCTCAGCGACAACCAGGTGCGCATCTGGGACGAGTGGGCCGACGTCAACGGCGATCTCGGTCCGGTCTACGGCAAGCAATGGCGACGCTGGACCGGCCCGGACGGCGTCGAGATCGATCAGATGCAATGGCTGGTGGACGAGATCAAGCGCAACCCGGATTCGCGCCGGCTGGTGATCAGCGCCTGGAATGTCGGCGAATTGCCGCAGATGGCGCTGATGCCGTGCCACAGCCTGTTCCAGTTCTACGTGGTGAACGGCAAGCTCAGTTGCCAGCTGTACCAGCGCAGTGGCGACATTTTTCTGGGCGTGCCGTTCAACATCGCCAGCTATGCGTTGCTGACCCACATGGTGGCGCAGGCCACCGGCCTGAGTGTGGGCGATTTCGTGCATACGCTGGGCGATGCACATCTGTATTCGAATCACTTCGAACAGGCGCGCGAGCAGCTGACGCGCACACCGCGCGCGCTGCCCAGCTTGCGCCTGAATCCGGAGGTGACCGACCTGTTCGCGTTCCGCTTCGAAGACATCGCCATCGAAGGCTACGACCCGCATCCGGCGATCAAGGCGCCGGTGGCGGTATGAATCGGGGGGACAGCCGGCCCCGGCTCCACCTCATCGTCGCCCTCGACCGCAACAACGCCATTGGCCGCGACAACGACTTGCCGTGGAAATTGCCCGATGACCTCAGGCGCTTCAAGGCGCTGACGGTGGGCAAGCCGATCCTGATGGGCCGCAAGACGGCGCAGTCGTTGGGACGTGCGCTGCCGGGGCGGTTGAACCTGGTGCTGACGCGCTCGGGGCACGTGCCGTTCGAGGGCATGCAGGCGGTGGCATCGGTGGAGCAGGCCATCGAGCGTGCCGCGCAAGAGGGCGCGCAGGCGCTGTGCGTGATCGGTGGCGGGGAGGTGTATCGGCTGACCTTGGAACATGCCGATCTGCTGGCAGTGACCGAAGTGGATACCGTGGTCGCCGGCGCCGACACGCATTTCCCGCCGATCGATCCCGCCGTGTGGGAACCGGTCCAGCGCCAGGCGCATGCGGCCGATGAGCGCCATGCGTTTGCGTTCGAGTACGTGGACTACCGGCGCCGCTGAGCCTTGGCCGTTACGCTGCGATCTTGCCGTTGCAGCATGTGCGCTCAGCCGTGCCGGTGGCTCGGCACCGTCATCCTGCGCCGGGCAGGCGCACCTTAGCCGGAGCGCGTGTTCACGACCAGTTCGCCCAGCGCGATCAGCCGTGCACGCACGACGTTGCGGCTGACTCCCAACAGTGCAGCTGTCCTGACCTGATTCTGGTCGCAGTGCCGATAGGCCGCACGGAACAGCTGCTCTTCGACCGTTGCGTGCAATGCGGCCTCGCCTGTCTCGAAGAGTCTGGCAAAGGCCCGTGCAAGCAGCGCCTGGCCGTCCGCGGGCGGCTCGTCACCGAGACGGGAGGGCAGGCGCTGTGGCGGCAGCTGGATGTCCTCGGCGCGGACCACGCCGTTGCGGTGCATCAGCAAGGCGTGGTGGATGACGTATGAAAAAGTGCGCGACTCAACGGAATCGCGCTGTTTCGCGCGCGTTTCCTTATGCATCTCGATGCATCAGGAACTGCCACGCCAGCACCGCAATGGCATGGCCGCTCATCCGTCGGCGGAGTCAGCGGCAGAGCTGCAATGACGTGATGCTTAAAGGTTCCGGCATGCGGGGCATCTGCGTTTGATGCCGGCCCAGAACCGGAACCAGATCCATGCGTAAGCCTGGCGACCCTTACGTTCTTCTGCGCATTGAAACGTTGGAATGCTACGAACGCGAAGCGTCCGTGCTGAGTCACAGGCCGCACGCTGCTGCATGCGGCGCGCATCGCGCGACCTTGCGAGAGTCAGCCAGACGCGCGTTGTGCCGCACGCCTCGCTGGCGAATCATTCCGTTGCCGGTGTGGCCGGCCGGTTGGGCGCCGCTGTGTCGGCCCCCGTGTTCGCGCCACCGCCACTGCCATGGCCCCGTCCACGGCCACGCCCGCGCTGGCGGCCCTGGCCTTCGCGCGGGCGCCGCGGCGCATGCGCTGCCGGTGCTGCCGGAGTGGGGACTTCGCGCCCGGGGACCTGCACGACACGTAGTTCGTCGGTGTCCAGCTGCAGGGCGGTGAGCTTGCCGCCCCACACCGCGCCGGTATCGATGGCGTGCACGCCCTGGGTGATCGTCAGGCCCAGCGCCGACCAATGCCCGCAGACGATCTTCAGATCGCGTTCGACCCGGCCGGGCACTTCGAACCAGGGATACAGGCCCTGCGCCTGGGTGCCGGGCGTGCCCTTGTCGTCGGTGGCGATCCGCCCGCGCGGGGTGCAATAGCGCATGCGCGTGAACAGATTGATGATGGCGCGGCTGCGCTCATAGCCGCTCAGCCCCGGCGACCAGCCCGGCTGATCGCCGTACATGTTGCGCAACAGCTTGCGATAACCGCCGCCCTGCAACTGCTGCTCGACCTCGCGGGCATGTTTCTCGGCCATCTGGGTGGTCCACTTCGGGGCCAGCCCGGCATGGATCATCATCCAGCCCAGCTCGCGATCCACATGCGCCAGCTTCTGCATGCGCAGCCAGTCCAGCAGCACGTCGCGGTCCTCGGCCAGCACGATGCGCTGCAGGTCCGGGTTGACCTTGAGCTGCTCCTCTTCCGAGCGTGCGCCGATCGCCAGCAGCGAGAGGTCGTGATTGCCCAGCACCACCACGCTGTGCGCGCGCAGCGAATGCACCAGGCGCAACGTCTCCAGCGATTGCCCGCCACGGTTGACCAGGTCGCCGCAGAACCACAGCGTGTCCCGGGCCGGGTCGAAGTTCACCTTTTCCAGCAGGCGCTGGGTGATGTCGTAACACCCCTGCAGGTCGCCAATTGCCCAGACGCTCATCGCGCACGCTCCATCAATCCAGCAGTCATCAGTGCAGCGTCCTGGGTACGCTCAGCACGAAGGCGGCGATCGGGGCGGTGAATTCGGTGCCATCGTCGGCCACCATGTCGTAGTGGCCCTGCATCTGGCCCTGTTCGGTTTCCAGCAGCACCCCGGAGGTGTACTGGAAGGCTTCGCCGGGACGCAGCCAGGGTTGTTCGCCGACCACGCCTTCGCCATCGACCTGTTCGGTGCGACCGTTGGCATCGGTGATCTTCCAGTGGCGCGCCACCAGGCGCGCAGGCACCGCGCCCGCATTCTGGATACGGATGCTGTAGGCGAAGGCGTAACGGCCTTCTTCCGGGGTCGATTGGTGGGCGAGGAAGCGCGGCGAGACCTCGACCTCGACCCGATAGCGTGGATCATCGTGCATGGGAAAAGTCCAAATAAACCACTGTGGGAGCGGTGCTCAAGCCAGCTCGACATTGGCCAGCCGGATGAAATCGGCGACCTCGAGCTGCTCGGCGCGGGCATCCGGACGCACGCCGGCGGCCTCGAAATGCGCTGGTTCGCACACATTGGACAAGGCATTGCGCAGGGTCTTGCGGCGCTGCCCGAAACCGGCGCGCACCACATCGGCGAAGCGGCGGCGGTCCTTGATCTGCACCGTGGCCGGGTCGCGCGGCACCAGTCGCACCACGGCCGAGTCCACCTTCGGCGGCGGCCGGAACGCGCCTGGCGGCACCACGAACAACGCGGTGACCTCGCAGTACGCCTGCAACATCACGCTCAGCCGGCCATACACCTTGCTGCCGGGGCCGGCCGCCATGCGGTCGACCACTTCCTTCTGCAGCATGAAATGCATGTCGGCCACGGCCGCGGCATGGTCCAGCGCATGAAACAGGATCGGCGAGGAAATGTTGTAGGGCAGGTTGCCGACCAGGCGGATCGGCGTGCCGTTGGCCAGTGCGGTGAAATCCACGCTGAGCACGTCGCGATGAATGATGCTCAGTGCGCCGATCGGCGCTGCAGCGTCGGTCAATGGAGCGATCAGGTCGCGATCGAACTCGATCACGGTCAACGCGCCATGGGTGCGTAGCAGCGGGAAGGTGATGGCGCCCTGACCGGGGCCGATTTCGACCAGGTGCTGGCCGGCGCGCGGGCCCACCGCCTGCACGATCCGGTCGATGTAATACCGGTCGGCAAGAAAGTGCTGGCCAAGCGACTTCTTGGCCGGTGCGCTGAAGGAAGAATTCATCTGCGCAGTTTAACGGAGCCGGCGGCTGCACGCCGTGTGGTGCGACGTGCGCGGCGTGTGCCGCCACGGCCAGTGACGCGCACGCAGCTTCGCAATGCCCTGCCGGGATGGTGGCTCAGCCGCGCGCCGCCAGCCGCGCGCATAACGCCGTGGCCGCCATCAGGCTGGACGGGTCGGCGATTCCGCGGCCGGCCAGTTCCAGCGCGGTGCCGTGATCCACCGCCACGCGCGGGTAGGGCAGGCCCAGGGTGATGTTCACCGCCTGCTCGAAACCGCTGTACTTCAGCACCGGCAGGCCCTGGTCGTGGTACATCGCCACCACCGCGTCGAAGCCACTCAGTTTCTGCGGCAGGAAGGCGGTATCTGCCGGCAATGGCCCGATCAGCTGCAGGCCCTCGCCGCGCAACTGCTGCAGAACCGGAATGATCACATCCAGTTCTTCGCGGCCCAGATGGCCGTCCTCGCCCGCATGCGGGTTGAGGCCGAGCACGGCAATGCGCGGCGTCGGCAGGCCGAAGTCGCGCTGCAAGGCGGTATGGGTGATGCGCAGGCACTGCATCAGCGCGTCGGCGCTGATCGCATCGGCGACCGCGCGTAGCGGCAGGTGCGTGGTCACCAGCGCCACGCGCACGATGCTGTTGGCCAGCATCATCACTACCGGGCAGCCGGCCTGTTCGGCCAGCAATTCAGTGGTGCCGGTATAGGCGATGCCGCCGGCGTTGATGACCGCCTTGTGCACCGGGCCGGTCACGATGCCTCGCAGGCGCCCGGCCAGACAGTCGCCGGCGGCCGTGCGCAGGCCGGCAATCACCGCCGCGGCATTGGCGGGATCGGCATGGCCGAAGCGGGTCGGCGCCGCCTGTCGAACCGGAAACAACGGCAGGTCGCCGGGGCGACGCGCCGGCTGGTCCGGATCGAGCAGGCGCACACACAGCGACAGCGCCTGTGCGGCGCTGTGCAGGGTGTCAGGATCGGCGTAGGCAATCAGGTGCGCATCCGTGCGCGGCCGTTGGGCGAGCCGCACACACAGTTCCGGCCCGATCCCGGCCGGCTCGCCCGGCACCAGCGCGAGCGAGGGGACCCCCATCGACTCAGCGCGCCGGCTGTGCCGGCGGCGGGGTCGGGGCAGCCGGTTCGGCCGGCTTGGTCGGCTCTGCAGTGGCATTGCCGTCGGCACGATCGCCGGTGCGGTAGCTCACGTACGCTTCGCCACGCAGTTCCTGCAGGTAGCGGTTGTATTCCTCTTCCAGCTTGCGGCGACCGATCGTTTCACGGATCTGCGCACGCTGGTTTTCGGAACTGACATCGGTCTGGCGGCTGCCGACGCGCTGCACGATATGCCAGCCGGCCTGGGTGCGGAACGGCTCGGACACGGCGCCATCGGCCAGGCTCTCGACCTGCTTGCCGAAGTCCGGGCCGAACGCATCGGCCGGGAACCAGCCCAGGTCGCCGCCCTGGCTGCGGCTGTTGGTGTCCTCGGAGGACTCCTTGGCCGTCGCCTGGAAGTCCGCGCCGCCCACGATGCGGGCGCGCAGCGTGTCGATCTTGGCCTTGGCCTGCGCGTCGGTCTGGTTGTCGCCGATGCGGACCAGAATGTGGCGCGCGTTGTACTCGGTGACCATCTTCTTCTCGCCGCCGGCATTGGCGTCGCGCATTTCCACCAGCTTGAGCAACTGGAAACCGCTGGGGCCACGCAGCGGGCCGGCCACCTGGCCAGGCTGCATGTCGCGAATCAGCTGGGCAAACGCGTTGGGAATCTCGTCCAGGCTGCGCCAGCCCAGGTCGCCGCCTTCCAGCGCATTCGGGCTATCCGAATAACGCACCGCCGCTGCCGAGAAATCCAGCTCGCCCTTGTCGATCAACGCCTTGACGCCATCGACCTTCTTCTGGCCGGTGGCGATCTGGTCGGCGGTCGCGCCTTCAGGCAGGCCGACCAGGATATGGGCCAGGTGATACTGGCTACCGGTCGTGGCCTGCTGGGCCAGCGCGGTGTCCACTTCGCCTTCGCTCACGCTGATGCGGCTCTGCGCAAAGCTCTGACGCAGGCGCTGCACGATGATCTCCTCGCGCACCGACGAGCGGAAGTCGCCGTATGCCATGCCGTCGGCCGCCAGCTTCTGGCGCAGGCCATCGACGGTGGTGCCGTTCTGCTGGGCGATGCTGGCGATGGCGCGGTTGAGTTCCTCGTCGCTGACGCGGATCCCGCTGCCGTCGGCGCGGCCCACCTGCAACTTGACCAGGACCAGGCGCTCGAGCACCTGGCGCTGCAGGACATCGTCCGGCGGCAGCTGGTTTTCGCGGCCCGCATATTGCGACTTGACGTTGCGCACAGCGCGATCGAGCTCGCTCTGCAGCACCACGTCTTCGTCCACGATGGCGGCGATACGATCCAGCGGCTGGGATTGCTGCGCCGAGGCCAGCGGCGAGACCGTGCTGGTGATCACCAGCAGCGAGGCAAGAACAACAGAGAAAGGCTTGGTCATGGAATCAGGTTCGGATCGTAATCGTCCGGATTGGTCGTGGTGTTGCTGGGCGGGACCAGGTACAGGTCGTCGCGGTAATAGCCGAGAATAGCACGGCGCAAAGTGCGGTCCGTGTTCTGGCCAAACGAGCTCAAGCCCTTGAGCACGAACTCGAACTGGATGGAGTTGTCCATCTCGCCATCGCGGTTGCGCACGAACCGGCGCACCAGCGCGCGCACTGCCAGGCAGCAGCTGTCCCACTGCACGCCACCGATCATCTCCAGCGGCTCGCGATCCAGCAGCGAGTAGTAATAACGGCCGACCGCACTCCAGGTGGGGTTGATCGGGTACAGGAACGAGAAGTCGGCCTGTTCGAGCTGATCGCTGTTGTCGGTGGGATTGCGGCGGTAGCGATACGCCAGATTGACGATGCCGTCGTTGCCCAGCAGATAGCGCGTGCGCACACTGGCCAGATCTTCC
This sequence comes from Xanthomonas cannabis pv. cannabis, assembly GCF_000802365.1. Classification (GTDB taxonomy): domain Bacteria; phylum Pseudomonadota; class Gammaproteobacteria; order Xanthomonadales; family Xanthomonadaceae; genus Xanthomonas; species Xanthomonas cannabis. The sequence goes on along the minus strand of NZ_JSZE01000013.1, from coordinate 40,365 downwards.
TTGCGCGAGTTCGGGTTCCACTGGTAAGTGGCGCCCATCGACCAGCGGTCGTTGATCATGTAGTTGGCATCGGCCACCCAGGCGGACTTGCCTTGTTCGATCGGCTGCTCACCGCCGCTTGTCGCCGGATTAGTGCTGTTGTTGATGGTGACCAGCGAGTCGTTGAAATACAGGATCTGGCCGGCACTCAACGACAGCTTCTCGCGCCCGTCGTCCTGGCGCAGCCAGCGCGAGGTCACTGCCAGAGTCAGCTGATTGGCATCGTTCTGGCGGTCGGCGCCCGTGTAACGGGTGTCGCGGAACAGCTGGCCATAGCTAAACGTGAACGGGCGGGTATCGAAGACCGGCAGATCGTCCTGATCGCGGTAGGGCACGTACAGGTAGTACATGCGCGGTTCCAGCGTATTGAGATAGTTGGTCCCGAACAGCGAGGTTTCGCGGTCAAAATACAGGCCTGCATCCAGCGAGGCGATCGGCAGACTGCGGCTGGGCGAGCGATCGCCTGTCAGGGGGCTGGTGTTGGCAAGGTCCCTGTCCAGCTGATAAGCGGTGTGTCGCCATGCGACCGTCGGCGTCATGAACCATGCTGCGCCCGATAGCGGCATCGAGATATAGGGCTTCACGTCCAGGCGTGTTCCGCCGGCGTAGTTGAAATTGCGGACGTTGGTGCGGATGAATTCGTCCGTATCGTTGTCGCCGTCTGTGTCATTGACGTCGCGGAAGACTTGGTACGAATCGTCGTGCGTGAAGCGCACCGCCTCGGCATACACCCCGGCCTCGAAGAAGCCAAATGGCTTCTCCCACGTGAAATACGCGCGCGGCTGGCGGTTATAGGGGAGTGCCGTCTCATCCAGCGTGTAGTCGGTCAACTGCCAGCGGTCGGCCATCAAACCTGCAGTCCAGGTTTCACCGGTGCCGTAGATGCCGATGGTGCTCTGCAGGCTGGAGGCCGAGCCCATGCCGTTCAGGCGGCTGGTGAAGTCCTCCACATAGCGCGTGTCGCTGACCCAGGAGATGCTGCTGCGCGCCTGCCAGTGATCGTTGATGTTGTGATAACCGGTGTAGAAGACGCTGCCGCGGTCTTTCTTGCGCAGGTTGTCATTGGGCAGGTAATTGCCGGTGATCTCACCGCGACCGCCCTCGTAGAGGTAACGGAATTCGGTGCCGAACATGAAACCGCGCTTGCTCATGTAGCGCGGCAGCAGGGTGGCATCGTAGTTCGGCGCCAGATTGAGATAGATCGGCTGCAGATAATCAAAGCCATTGCGGCCGGACAGGCCGAACTGCGGAAACAGCAGGCCGGTCTGACGGCGGTCGTCGATCGGGAACTTGAACCAGGGGAAATACAGCACCGGCACCTTGCCGATCTGCAGCACGGCATTGCGTGCCGTGCCGAAGCCTTCTTCATTGTCGACGTCGATCTCGGGCGCACGCACGCGCCAGATCGGCTGCGACGGATCGCAGGTGGTATAGGTCGAGCGATGCATCTGGCCGACCTGGCCCTGCAGGTCCACAGATTCCGCACCGCCGTTGCCGCGCCGGTCCACCAGTTGGTACTGGATGTTGGTGACCTTGTGGGCGTCGGTGTCCTGATTGCCTTCGGCACGGTCGGCAATCATCCGGAACGAGCTGTCCTGGTACCGCACGTTGCCTTCGGCGATGTAGTTGCCGGTCTCGGTGTCCATGCGCAAGTTGTCTGCGCCCAGGAACTGGTCGCCGCGCTTGAGCGCCACGTTGCCCTGGTATTGCGGAGTGGTACTGGTCCCGGACAGCTGGTCGCCTTCGATGTCGGTCGGCAACTGCGGGCGTATCTCGGCCGCCTTGGGGTCCGCGGCGGGCGCGCCGTCGAAGCCGGGTAGCGGGTCCACGGCCGGGCACAATCCCCAGTTCAACGGCTTGTCGGCAGCCATGGCCGGGAGGCAGATGGCAATGCTCAAGGGCAGGGGCAGCAGGCGGAGAGCTCGGCGCACGCGTGGTTCAACCAATAAAATGGCGACTAGCTTGCCGTATACCCCGCATAGGGGCAATGAAGAGCGGCTGCGCCGCGCGGGCGAGGTTCATCGCCGGCGGCCGCGCGCCAGGCGTGCCGACGGGGTCAGCGCAGGGCGGCGACGTGGGCCACGCTGCTCTCGCGCAACGCCTGCAGGTCGTATCCGCCTTCCAGCATGGACACCACCCGACCGCGCGCATGGCGCTCGGCCAGGGTGCGCAGCGCGCCGGTCAGCCAGGCAAAATCGTCGTCGTCCAGCATCAGGTCGGCCAGCGGATCGCGCAGGTGCGCATCGAAACCGGCCGAGATCAGGATCAGCTGCGGGCGGAAGGCATCGATCAGCGGCAGCATCTCGTCCTCCCAGACATTGCGGAAGCGCAGCCCGTCGCTGCCCGGCGGCAGCAGCAGGTTGTGGACGTTGCCGACGCCGCGTTCGTGGACGCTGCCCGAGTGTGGATAGAGCCCGGACTGATGGGTGCTCAGATACTGCACGGCCGGGTCGCGCTCGAAGATCGCCTGCGTGCCGTTGCCGTGGTGGACGTCGAAATCGACGATGGTGATCCGCTCCAGCCCATGCCGGTCGCGCGCATGGGCGGCGGCCACGGCGATGTTGTTGAACAGGCAAAAGCCCATCGACACCTGGGCGGTGGCGTGGTGGCCGGGCGGGCGCACTGCGCAGAAGGCAGTGCGGGTCTGGTCCTGCATGACCGCGTCCACCGCGGCGATGCCGGCGCCGGCGGCGCGCAGGGCGGCCGCGCGCGAGGCAGGCACCATCCGCGTGTCCACATCCAGTTGGCGATAGCCGTCGAAAGCGGTTTCCAGCACCGCGTCCACCTGCTCGCGCTCATGCACGCGGCACAGGTCGCCCAGCTTGGCCAGGGGCGCCTCGCGCCAGTCCAGGTCCGGAAAGGCGGCGCGCAGGGCGTCGACCACCGCTTCCAGGCGGGCGGGGCTTTCAGGATGCTCGGGGCCGGCGTCGTGACCGAGGCAGGCGGGATGGGTAAAGACCAACATGGGACGACTCTAGCCTCTCCGCCGTGCCGGGCACAGGGTCAACCGCGCCGGCGGTCGTGCCGCCACAGCACTTCCTGCTGGCCATCGACCCGTGCCAGCACGCGCGCCAGGACGAACAACAGGTCCGACAGCCGGTTGAGATAGCCGATCGCCTCGCTGCGTACCGCTTCCTGGCGGGACAGCGCGACGGTCTCGCGCTCGGCCCGGCGCACGATGGTGCGGGCCAGGTGGCAGCGCGCGGCCGCTTCGCCACCAGCCGGCAGGATGAATTCCTGCAGCGGCGGCAAGCCGTCGTTGTAATGGTCCAAGTGGCGTTCCAGGGCGGCGATATCGGCCGCCTCGATCGCCGCATGCCCGGGGATGCACAGCTCGCCGCCCAGGTCGAACAGCTGGTGCTGCACGGTGGTCAGCAGGTCGGCGACCGGGGCAGGCACGCCGGGCGCGGCCAACAGCACGCCGAGCGCCGAATTGGCCTCGTCCACGGTCCCGTAGGCATTGACGCGCAGCGCGTCCTTGCCGGTACGGCTGCCGTCGCCCAGGCCGGTGCTGCCATCGTCGCCGGTGCGGGTATAAATGCGCGAAAGCCGGTTGCCCATGATCTAGCCGGCGTGGGAATGGTGCTGCGGCGCTGCCAGGCGCTCGGCCGCGACCTGGACCAACGCGGCGGCGGCGACATACAGCGCCGCACTGCGCAGGTAGGGCCACAGCCAGTCGGTGTAGTTCTTGAACCAGCCGGCCAGCGTGGGCTCACTGACGCTGGCACTGATCCAGTAGAAGCTGCCCTGGGCGATCAGCTGGCACAGCGCCACGCCGATCAGCAGGGCGGGCATCAGCCGGGCGAGCGCGTTCCAATGGGCGCCGTGGTAGTGCCGGCGCAGCCAGACGCCACCGGCCCACAGCGCGAAGTACGCTGGGATCAGGCACCAGTAGGCCGGCGAGACGCAATAGTGCTGCCAGAAGCTCAGGCCCTGGCGGGTGATCACCAGCCAGTCCACCGCCACCGCAAGCCCCATCAACAGCGGGAACGCCAGCCGCGTGCGCGCGGCCAGGTGAAAGCCGCCGATGAAGAACACCGCCCAGGACGCATCCGGGACCGGCGGGAAGTGATTGATCCGCGTGGCCGCCATCAGGAGGGCGAGCAGACTCAGAATCCAGGTGTCGTGCGAGCGAGACGTCATGCGCGAAAGTGGCCAGGTCACAGGCCGGGGAGTGTAGCGTGGAACCCGGCATGCCCGTGCCGGCGACGCGGGGAAAACGGGCCGGGCGCGGCAATCTGTCTCAACGCCCGGCGGCAACCTGCCTGGGGCCAGGGCTTATCATGTGGCGATGACACATCCACATGACGTTTTGATCGTTGGCGGCGGCCTGGTCGGCTCCAGCCTGGCGATTGCGCTGGACCGCCTCGGCCTGGATGTCGGGTTGGTGGAAGCCACCCCGGCCGGCGCGCCACCGGCGGTATTCGACCAACGCAACCTGAGTTTCGCCGCCGCCACGGTCAATGCATTGGGCGCGCTCGGGGTCATGGCAAGGTTGCGCAACCCGCCCGGGCCGATTCGGCGCATCCACGTCAGCCGTGCAGGCGACTTCGGGCGCGTGCAGCTGGACGCCGCCGACTACGGGCGCGAGAGCTTCGGCCAGGTGGTGGTGGCGCGCGATTTCGGCGATGCCCTGCAGGCGCGTCTGGACGAGCTGACCCGGTTGCACCGGTATCGCCCGGCACGCTGCATCGGCGTGGAGCCGGTGCAGGACGGCCTGCGCGCAGTCCGCCTGGCGGCCGCCGACGGCGAGCGACTGGTCCGCGCCAGGCTGGTGGTTGGCGCCGATGGCAGCCACAGCGCGGTGCGCGAGCTGCTGCATATCGGCACCGACGCGCACGATTTCCTGCAGACCCTGTTCGTGGCGCGCGTGCGGGCCGCCAGGTCGCCCGATGGCACTGCCTGGGAGCGCTTCGGCGAACACGGGCCAACCGCATTGCTGCCGCGGGGCGACCGCCATTACGGCGCCATCCATTGCGTGGCGCGTGCCGATGCCGAAGCGGTGGCGGCCCTGGACGAGGCCGGCTGGCTGGCACGGCTGCAGCGCGCGGCCGGCTGGCGTGCCGGGCGCTTCATCGCCAGTGGCGAGCGCAGCGCCTACCCGTTGGTGCAGGTGCTGGCGAACAGCCTCATCGCCGAACGCGTGGTGCTGCTGGGCAATGCCGCGCAGACGCTGCATCCGATCGGCGCGCAGGGCTTCAATCTCGGGCTGCGCGATGCGCTGACGCTGGCCGAACTGATCGAACACGATCGCAGCGATGCCGGTGCGGGTGCGCGGCTGGATGCGTATCTGGCGCGTCGACGCGTGGACCGTGAACACACGATCGGCTTCTCCAGCGGGTTGGCGCGGCTGACCGGCAATCCGGCGCCTTTGCTACGACCGCTGCGCAGCCTGGGCCTGCTGGCGACCTCGCAGGCCGCTCCGTTGCAGTCGATGCTGGTCGGGGGCGCGATGGGCTTCCGTGGCGAAGTCCCGCAGCTGTGCCGGGGTGTGGCATGAACCGGCGCACGCCGCGTGATGCGGTGATCGTCGGTGGCGGTGTGGTCGGCGCCGCCTGCGCCTTGGCGCTGGCCGATGCCGGGCTGCAGGTCGCGTTGGTGGAAGGGCATGAACCCGCGCACTGGCACGCCGACCAACCCGACCTGCGCGTCTACGCATTCGCCGCCGACAACGCCGCGTTGCTGGACAGTCTGGGCGTGTGGTCGGCGGTGCGTGCCGCCCGCGTGCAGCCCTACCGGCGGATGCGGGTCTGGGATGCCGGCGGGGGCGGCGAGCTGGGGTTCGATGCCGACACGCTGGGGCGCGAACAGCTGGGCTGGATCGTCGAAAACGCGCTGCTGGTCGATCGCCTCTGGGCGGCCGTGCACGCAGCCGGCATCGAGGTGCATTGTCCGGCGCGCGTGGTCGAACTGGAGCAGGACAGCGGCAGCGTGCGCCTGCGGCTGGACGATGGCAGCCGCCTGGAGGCGGCGATTGCGATCGCCGCCGATGGCGCTGCGTCCACCTTGCGCGAATTGGCCGGGGTGCCGGTCTCGCGGCACGCCTACGCGCAACGCGGCGTGGTGGCCTTCGTGGAGACCGAGCGGCCGCACCAGTCCACCGCCTGGCAGCGCTTCTTGACCACCGGGCCGCTGGCGTTCCTGCCGTTTGCCGAAGGCCGCAGTTCGATCGTATGGACCTTGCCGGATGCCGACGCCGCACGTGTGCTGGCCCTGGATGATGCGGCGTTTTCGCGCGAGCTCACCCAGGCCTTCGCCGCACGCCTTGGCCAGGTGCGGGTGGCCTCGCCGCGCGCTGCCTTTCCGCTGCAGCGGCAACTGGTGGAGCAGTACGTCAGCGGCCGTGTGCTGACCCTGGGCGATGCCGCGCACGTGGTGCATCCCCTTGCCGGGCAGGGCGTCAATCTGGGGTTGCGCGATGTCGCTGCGCTGCGCGAGCAAGTGCGCAACGCGCGCGCCAAGCGTGCCGACTGGGCTGCGCCGCACCGCCTGCAACGGTGGGCGCGAACCCGTCGCAGCGACAACGCCGTCGCCGCCTACGGCTTCGATGCGATCAATCGGGTGTTTTCCAATGACGAGATGCACCTGACCTTGCTGCGCGGAACGGTGCTCGGCCTGGCCGGCAAGCTGCCGCCGCTGGTCGATGTGTTGTGGAAGCGCGCCTCTGGCGGTGCGTGAGCATCGCCGCGCCGGCCGGCGTGAACGCGGATAACCGGCGCAGCCTTTGTTTTATGCCTAGAAACTTATAGCGAAGGCCGCATCTTCCATACGACGGACGCGCACGGCCTAGCTACAGTCGGCGCATGACCTCGGTTGCGCGCCCACCCAAGCCCCCCTTGCTGCTGCTCTGCGGCCTGCTCTGCGATGCCGCCATCTGGCAGCCGCAGCGCGAGGCGCTGGAGGGCCTGGCGGAGGTGCAGGTGCTGGACTTCCCCGGTTTCGACAGCATCGTGCAGATGGCCACCCACGTGCTGGCCGATGCACCGCCGCAGTTCGCACTGGCCGGGCACTCGATGGGGGGACGCGTCGCGCTGGAGATCATGCGCCAGGCACCGGAGCGCGTGACCCGGCTGGCATTGCTCGATACCGGCGTCGCCCCACGTCGCGAGGGCGAGCGCGAAGAGCGACAGGCGCTGGTGGACCTGGCCCGCACCCAGGGCATGCAGGCGCTGGCGTCGGCCTGGCTGCCGCCGATGCTGCACCCGGACCGTGTCGACGATGCCGCGTTGATGGAGCGCCTGACGGCGATGGTGCAGCGTCAAAGCCCGAAGGGGTTCGCCGGCCAGATCACGGCCCTGCTGGAGCGCCCCGATGCCGCGCCGGTGCTCGCACGGATCCGCTGCCCCACCTTGCTGGGCGTCGGGCGCCAGGACGCCTGGAGCCCGTTGGCCCGGCACCAGGACATGGCGCGGCACATCCCGCAGGCGCGTCTGGTGGTGTTCGAAGACAGCGGGCACATGGCGCCGGTGGAGGCGCCGGCGGCGGTGACCGCCGCCCTGCGCGACTGGCTGCAGGCCGCGTGATGGCCAGCGGGCCACGCCACCGGCGGTGACGCAGCGGTCGCTGGCGACGCCGATCGGTTTTGCTGAAATCCAAGGAGGCTGCATGCACGACGAGGCATCGACCATCATTGCCTGCGAGCAACTGATCCACAGGTTCGCGCTGTACAACGACCGCCACGATTACGAGGCGCTTGCTGCCTTGTTCACCGACGATGGCGTGTTCGCACGGCCCAGCGCACCCGACGCACCGGTGCGTGGGCGCGAGGCCATCCTGCAGGCGTTTCGTACGCGTCCGCCGCGCACCACCTGCCACCTGATGCTCAATACCCTGGTCACCGTTCAATCGTCGACCCTGGCGCATGCGCATAGCAATGTGCTGCTTTACACCGCCAGCCAGACCTCTGCGCCACCGCCGTTCGCCGCGCAGTCACCGGCCTTGCTCGGTAGTTTCGACGACGTGCTGGTCTTCGAGCAGGAGCGTTGGCTGTTCAAGCAGCGGCTCGGTGCGTTGCTGCTGCAGATCGGTTGCTGAGCCGCCATCGCTAACACGCAGAAGCGTTGCAGCCGCCATCGGCGTGCCGCGCTGTCGTATCGCTTTCTCCCCCACGCCGCGCCCGCTGTCACCCACCTGTCCGCACCGGAGATTCGCCTAGTGGAACGCGTCCGTTTGTCTGCTCATTGTCGTTCGGTGTTGCTGTGCGCCCTGTCGCGTCGGCAACGGTCATGGATTGTCGGCGCCACACTCGCTGCGGTGTTGCCGGGCACGGTGATGGCGCAGGCCGTACCGGAAACGGCGGCACCGCCGCAGGGCATCAATGTGGGGGGCACCAGTTTCATGGACGGGTTTGGCTCGCTGACGCCCGGCTGGACCGTCATCGAATACCTGCGCCATTACCACTTCAATTCGATCCGGAATGCCAGCGGCGACGATTCGCCGGCCTTTCGCGACCCGCAAGTGGACGTCAGCGTGCTGTTGACCCAGATGATCTATGTCACGCCCTATACCTGGAAGGGAGGTTCGTTGAGCTTCAATGCCATCGTGCCGTTGGTCAATTACGACACCGCATTTGCCGCAGACAGCCCCGTGCAGCTGAGCAGCAATGGGTTCGGCATGGGCGATATCTCGTTCGGGCCTGCCTTGCAGATGCCGCCGGTCATGCGCGACGGGCGCGTGTTCTTCTTCCAGCGCTTTGCAATCGACGCCTTTGCGCCGGTCGGCAAGTTCGATCGTGATACCGCGATCAACCAGAGCACCGGGTTCTGGTCGGTGGCCCCGCACTGGGCATTCACCGTGCAACCCAGCGATCGCTGGGAAATCAGCGGGCGCCTGAATTATCTGTACAACTTCCGGACCAGCCGCGCCGGCGGCGTGCCGCCGATTCCCGGCTTCCGTTTCCGCAACGGGCAGGCCGGCGACCTGGTCTGGCTCAACTTCGCCACCTCGCTGAAGCTCAACGAGCAGTGGCGGGTGGGGCTCAATGGGTACTACCTGCAGCAGTTGAAGGACAACCGCACCAATGACCAGCGTGTGCCGGACAGCAAACGCAGGCAGTTCTATATCGGCCCCGGTCTGTCCTGGCGCATGAACGAAAAGAACCTGTTCAACTTCAATGTGTACCTGCCGGTGGATGTGGAAAATTCGGTCGCTGGCAATAACTTCAATCTGATGTTCGTGCATTCGTTATAGGCGTCCACCGCCGCCATGCGCAGCGCCTGCGACGGGGCGCTGCGTGTGGCGGGTTAACTGCCGTTGCCACCTGCACGAGCGGGTAGCAAGCTGGTCGCTCAATGGGTGCCGCGTGGCGCGTCTGCGGTGTTGGCGCAGGTGCGTCGTGCTCAGCTCCGGGGCGCGGTAGTCACATTCCCATGCTGTGGCGTTGCGTATGCGCATGTTCGCGGAACAGCAGTTCCGCACGTGCTCCGTCGCGTTGTTCGATCGCCGAGACGATCGCCCCATGTTGGCGGTGCCCGTAATACAGATCGTCGTAGGCCACGGTGGCCGAGCGCTGGCCGAACACCACATGGCTGGGGCTGACGAACGGCACCACCGTGCAGCGGTCCACGGTTTCGGTGAGGATGGGCTTGTTGGCCGCCACCACGATGGTGCGATGGAAGCGGGCATTCATCGCGGCATAGGCCTGCTCGTCACCGGCATCGAGGCTGCGCTTGGCGAACAGGCGGTCGCCTTCGCCAAGACAGCCGTGCAGGGTGGCAAGCACCTCGGCCGACGCGCCCTGCTCGGCCAGCGTGCGCGCCGCCAAACCTTCCATCAGGGCGCGTACGGCCAGGGCATCCAGGCTTTCCTGCTGGCTGAAGCGGCGCACCGCATAGCCGCGGTTGCCTGTCTGTGCCAGCAGGCCTTCCTGGCACAACGCCGGCAGGGCCTGGCGGATGGGCGTGCGCGAAATCGCCAGGCGTTCGGCCAGGGCCGCTTCGGTGATGCGTTCGCCCGGGGCAAAGGTGCCGCACAGGATCAATTCGCGTAGCTGCTGGACCGCTTGCAATCGGTGGTTGTTCGCCATTGGCTCCATTCTCTCGCGCCGTACCGCAGCGCACGTTCCTTGGAAGGGGAAAACTCGCAAATGCGTGTATAAAAACCTTGCGGACGAGATCGCTTGATGGCAATTTGGATCCCAAGGATACCTTCTTTGGTAATCCGGAGTGCTCGATCGTCCCTGTTGGGATCCATTGCATCGCCGGTCCCGACCCAATCAATGACGCGCGCCCGGCCTTCCTCGGCGGCGCCGCGTCGCAGGAGCGCAGCATGGCAAGCATCATCGGCGGCATCGGAACCTCGCACGTTCCTACCATCGGGGTGGCCTACGACAAGGGCAAACAACAGGATCCGATATGGAAACCGTTGTTCGACGGCTACGCGCCGGTCGCCGAGTGGTTGGCCCGGCAACGGGCCGACGTGCTGGTGTTTTTCTACAACGATCACTGCACCACGTTCTTTTTCGATCTGTACCCGACCTTCGCGTTGGGCGTGGGCGAGCGTTTCCCGGTGGCCGACGAGGGAGCGGGCTTGCGCAACCTGCCGCCCATTCGCGGCGATGTGCAGCTGCAGTCGCATATCGCCGAGTGCCTGGTCAATGACGAATTCGACCTGACCGTGTTCCAGGACAAGCCCATCGACCATGGCTGCGCGGCACCCTTGCCGCTGCTATGGCCGCATGTGCCCGACTGGCCCGGCACGGTGGTGCCCATCGCGATCAACGTGCTGCAGTACCCGCTGCCGACCGCGCGCCGCTGCTACCGGCTGGGTCAGGCGGTGCGGCGTGCCATCGAGTCGTATCCGGAAGATCTCAGGGTGGTGGTGGTCGGCACCGGCGGTTTGTCGCACCAGATCCATGGCGAGCGCACCGGCTTCAACAACACCGAGTGGGACATGGAGTTTCTGGACCGCTTCCAGCATGCCCCCGAGACGCTGACCGACCTGACCCACACCGATTACGTGCGCCTGGGCGGGGCCGAGAGCGTGGAGCAGATCATGTGGCTGGCCATGCGTGGCGCGCTGGAGGGTCCGATCCGCAAGTTGCATCAGAACTACTACCTGATGACCACCACCGCGATGACCGTGGTGGTGTACGAGCCGGGCGAAGAGGCGGCCGATGCGCCGCGTTCGGCAGAGCTGTTGGCGCGTACCGCCAACGCGGCATGAGGGCCTGCACATGAATCCGCAAGTCAACGGCATGGACAAGATCGACGGGACCTATCTGTTCGATCTGCGCACCAGCAACCGCGCGCTGCGCCTGAATCGCTTTTTCTGGCAGATGATCCGCGCGCCGTGGCGCGACCGCTTCTTGCAGGATGCAGAAGTGCTGATGCAGGAGGCCGGGCTCACCGAGCAGGAGAAGGCGCTGATCCGCGCACGCGACTGGCTTGGCCTGGTGCAGTACGGCGCCAATTTTTTCGTCATCGAAAAGTTCGCCCGTGTGGTGCGCATGACCAATCTGCAGGTCTACGCCATCATGCGCGGCGAATCGTTCGAAGCGTTCATGCAGACCCGGCAGGTGCCCGAGGCGCGCTGAACTGCGCGCCTCGGGCACCTGCCGGGTGCTGTCACCGACTTCCCAACGTAAGGCCCATCCCCCATGACCATGTCCTCCGTGTTCTTCGAACACCGCATCAAGGTCCGGCATCTACGTGTCATCGAGGCGCTGGACCGGCAAAAAAGCCTGCTCCGCGCCTCGCGCGTCTTGAATGTGACCCAACCTGCGCTCACGCGTGCCCTGCAGGAGATCGAAGAGATCGTCGGGGCACCGCTGTTCGAACGTCACTCACGCGGTGTGCGCCCCAACGCCATGGGCGAGGTGCTGGTGCAGACCGCGCATGTGGTGCTGGGCCAGTTGCGCCGCGCCCAGGACACCTTCGAGGGTCTGCTGCAGGACGACGCGCTCACGATCACCGTGGGCGCCCTGCCGGTGGCGGCAAGCGGCCTGTTGCCGGCCGTGCTGGCGGCGCTCTACCGCGCCGAGCCCACGCTGCGGGTGCGGCTGTTGCATGGCCGTACCGACGAACTGCTGCCCAAGCTGGCCGGCAACGAAGTCGATCTGGTCGTGGGCCGGCTCTATCCGCTGGCACGCTACGACGCACTGGTCCGCAAGGTGCTGTACCAGGATCCGATCGCCCTGGTGGCGCGCAGCGACCACCCCCTGTTTGCGAACGGCCCGGTACGCATTGCCGAAGCCGCGGCATATCGCCAGGTGCTGCCGACGCTGAGCCAGCACGTGGAGCGTGACGTGGCGCAGGTCATGCGCGAGCATGGGCTGGCCACGCGCGACCAGCTGCGTTCCAGCTCGGCCAGCTTCACCCGCGAGATTCTGCTCGGCACCGACAGCATCGCGGTGATGCCGAGCATGATGGTGGCCGGCGACATCGCACGTGGCGAGTTGCGCGCCTTCCAGCTGCAGCAGCCGTCGCAGGCGCGCGCAGGTGGGGTGATCTACCGCGACAACAATGCCATTCTCAAGCCGGGCGTGCGCCTGCTGATGCGCGAGCTGGAGCACCAGTTGGCGCTCATGGCCGAGCAGGGCGCGGTGTGGGTGGACGACCATGTCGGCGAAGACGACATCCTGCTGGATGCGTCCGCGTAAGCGCTGGCGCGCCTGTCTGCTCGTGCTGCAGTGAAAGGCACGATGCAGGCGGTCTGAGTAACGCACATCGGGCAGCCAGGGCTGCCCGATGTGCATATTGGGACAGTGGTGCCCACGACGGCGTCTTCGGCATTCCCCCTGCGCGTGCGTTGGATGCAGGGCACGCGCAGGGCGAGTGCTGGAGTCAGGGACGCGCAGCGACACACACACGCTGCCAAGGCCAGTCGGCGTGCACGTCGCCGCCGGGCAACGTGTCCGCCCAAGAGTGGCTAAAAAACGTAGCGAGCGCCGCCAGGCGGGTGCGGATGGCGCGGAGGGACCGGCGTGGACGCGTGGTACATGCGGGTTCCGGGCAGCGGCCATGCAGTCGTTTTGTCAGCTGCTCTGCGTCCGACGTGCATCAGCAGGCGCTATGCGTCGTTCGCGAGCGCATCCTTCAGGCGCGCCTTCTGCAGTTTGCCTGTCGCCGTGCGTGGCAACGCCTCCACCACGCGTAGATGCTTTGGCACCTTGTACTTGGCCAGGCGCTCGATCAGGTAGCTGCGGATCTGCTCCAGATCCGGGTCCTCGGAGGCTGGCACGATCGCCAGATACCCCACCTCGCCCCATTGCGGGTCGGCCATGCCCACCACCGCGCATTCGCGGATCTGCGGGTGGTCGGCGAGCACGGCTTCGATCTCCGCGGGGTAGACGTTTTCGCCGCCGGAAATGAACATGTCCTTCTTGCGGTCCACCACGAAGAAGAAGCCATCGGCATCGCGCTTGACGATATCGCCGGTGCGGAACCAGCCCTGCGCATCGCGCATCTCCGCAGTGGCCTTGGGGTCGCGCCAGTAGCCGGGGCTGAGATTGGGTCCACGCAACAACAGCTCGCCGGGAACCCCTGTCGGGCAGTCGTTGCCGTCGCCATCGACGATGCGGGTCTGCACCGTCGGCGAGCAGATGCCGGCCGCGCCCAGCTTGTTGCGAATGACCTCGCAATCGACCGACATGCCGAACACCGTGCCGGCCTCGCTCATGCCGAAGCCGCAGACCATGGGAATGCCGTCGTCCACCCAGCCCAGCAGGTCGTCGCTGGCGTGCGGCGCACCGCCGCTGACCAGGGCGGTGAGGTGACGCAGCGCTGCAGGGTCGAAACCCGGTTGAGCGCGGAAGGCCTGCATCATCTGCGGCACACCGACGTAGTGGGTGATGCCCAGCGCCGGATTGCCGAGCCAGCCCAGCGTGCGCTGCGGCTCGAAACCGCTGGAGACCTGGATCGACCCGCCCACCGCCAGTGCCGGCCGCACATTGGTGGCCAGGCCGATGATGTGGAACATCGGTGCTTCGCACAGGAAGCTGCTGCCTGCATCCACACGGGTGGTGACGCCGAAGTTGTGCGCCACCTGCTGCAGGTTCTGCTCGCTCAGCATCACGCCCTTGGGCTGGCCGGACGTGCCCGAGGTGAACAGGATCAGGCTGACGCGGTCCGGCGGAATGTAGGACGTCTCGGCCGGCGCAAGGCCTTTGGCGGTCTCGATGAAGTCCGTCAGCGCTTCGACATGCGCGCGCCCGGCGGCGACATCATCGCCCAGCAGCAAGCGCGGCTCGGCGCGTTGCAACAGGGCATCCAGCTCGGTGGCGCTCAGGCGCCAGTTGAGCGGCACGTAGATCGCGCCCACGCGTCCGCAGGCGAAGTGCAACGCCACCTGCCAGACCGAGTTGCGGGCGAGCACGGCGAGCCGTTCGCCGTCGATGCAGCCGCGCAGTTGCAGCAGGGCGGCGAGGCGGCCGATCAGCTCGTCCAGTTCGGCGTAGGTCCATTGCTGATCCAGCAACAGGTCGCGCGCGGCGAGGCGTTGCGGTGTGAGGCGGGCATGGAAGGAAATCGAGTCAGTCGGCATGGTCATGGCGCTGTCTTCCGAATGCGGTTTGGGGGAGTGGCTGGCGTGAGTGCGACGGCAACGGCAGAAGGTTCACGCGCACGCCCGATGACGCAGCGGGCATTCACCAGCGATGGCGTGAACCGGTTGCAGGAGAGCGGCAGAGCCGCAGTGCTATCGCCGCGAGGCGGGCGCGCACCGCTGGCAGGTACGCGCTCGGGTGGTGCCCGGCTAGCTGAGATAGACGGTTTTGGTTTCCAGGAAGGCATGCAGCCCTTCGATGCCGCCTTCGCGGCCGACGCCGGAGTGCTTGAAGCCGCCGAACGGCATGTCGATGTCCACCCACATGCCGTTGATCGAGTGGCTGCCGCTGCGCACGCGGCGTGCGATGCGGTACGCGCGGTCGACATCCTCGCTGTAGACGGTGCCGTGCAGGCCGTAATCGCTGGCATTGACCTTGGCGATCAGGTCGGCCTCGTCGTGGTAGTCGATGAAGCTGACCACCGGGCCGAAGATTTCCTCGCGTGCGATGGTCATGTCGGGCGTGACATTGGCGAACACCGTCGGTTCGAGGAAAAACCCGCGCGGCAGATGCGCTGGCCGGTTGCCGCCCATCACCAGCTGCGCGCCCTCGGCGCTGCCCTGCGCAATGTAGGACTGCACGCGCTCCAGCTGCCGGCCGAGCGCCAACGGGCCCATGCCGGTGTCGGCGGCGAACGGGTCGCCGAGCTTGAGTGCGCCCAGGGCCGCGCAATACGCCTGCAGGATTTCCTCGCGCCGTTGCGCCGGGACCAGCACCCGGGTCAGCGAGAAACACACCTGGCCGGTGATCGGCATGGAATAGGGCACCAGGCTGGGCAGCACCTTGGTGAGGTCGGCGTCCTCGAGCACGATGGCGGCCGACTTGCCGCCCAGCTCCAGGCCGACCCGGGCCAGCCGTTCGGCGCAGGCCACACCGATCAGCCGCCCCGCCTGGGTGGAGCCGGTGAAGCTCACCTTGTCGACGAGCGGATGGCGGATCAGCTGTTCGCCAACGTCGCGACCGGCCGGCAGCAGGTTGAACACGCCATCGGGCACACCGGCGGCGCTGATGCATTCGGCCAGGATGTAGGCATCGATCGGGGTTTCCGGCGATGGCTTGGCCACCACCGTGCAACCGGCGGCCAACGCGGCGGCCACCTTGTAACAGAGCAGCACCAGCGGCGCATTCCAGGGCGTGATGGCAGCGACCACGCCAACCGGTTCCTGCACCACATGCACGCGGCCGCCATTGGCACGTGCGCGCGGTTCGACGAACGGGTGGGTGGTGATCAACTCGCCGTAATAGTCGAACAGCCCCGGCGCCTGCTGCGAGGCGCGGCGGCTGAAACCGATGGTGGCGCCGACCTGGCCGGTCCAGGCCTCGGCCAGTTCCGGCAGGCGGGCACGCAACTGGTCGGCAACCCGCTTGAGCACCGCGCCGCGTTCGGACGGCGACAGCTGCGGCCACGGGCCGGTATCGAAGGCGGCACGCGCCGCGGCCACGGCGGCCTCGGTATCTGCGTGCGAGGGTTCGGTGTAGCGCAGCAGGCGCTCTTCGTTATGCGGGGCGACCACGTCGACATGCCGGTCGCCGCTGCTCGCGCGCCACTGGCCATCGATGAACAGGCCCAGGGGCCCACGCGCGGCGATTCCGCGCAGCGTTGCGGATAAGGCTTCCATACTCCCTCCTCGGTGCAGAAAACCACTGGCGGCGCCAGCGATGCGTGGCGTGCACGCAGCGCTTCAGGTGCCGTTGGACGTGCTCAGGTGCTCTTTTTGGTCAGGTCGTATTCGCCCAGGCCGGGCTTGTAGCTCTTCTCGTCGATGAACTGACGGATGCCTTCCTTGCGCGCGTTGTTGTCGAAGGAATTGGCCGCTTCCTGCATGCGCACCAGATAGTCTTCGGCTTCGTCGTAGGTCATGGTGCCCACGCGACGCACCGCATCCTTGGCGTATTTCAGCGCCACCGGGTTCTTGCGCAGCAGCAGCTCGGCCACTTCGCGGGTGCGCGCTTCCAGGTGCTCCAACGGCACGCTTTCGTTGACCAGGCGCCACTCGGCGGCCTTCCTGCCATCCACCATTTCGCCGGTCAGCGTCATCCACATCGCATCGCGCATGGACAGCAGTTCCACCGCCACCTTGGTCACCCCGCCGCCGGGCAGGATGCCCCAGTTGATTTCCGACAGGCCGAACTGCGCCTCGTCGGCGGCAATGGCCAGATCGCACGCAAACAACGGGCCGAAGCCACCGCCGAAACACCAGCCGTTGACCATCGCGATGGTCGGCTTCTGATACCAGCGCAGGCGCCGGAACCAGCCATAGGATTCGCGTTGCGAACGGCGCACGCCACGCAGGCCCTGCGCTTCGGTTTCGCGGAAGTATTCCTTCAGATCCATGCCGGCCGACCAGGCGGTGCCTTCGCCGCCGAGCACCAGCACGCCGACGTTGTCGTCGAACTCCAGCTCGTCCAGCACATCCATCATGCGGCGGTTGAGCGCCGGGCTCATCGCGTTGCGCTTGTCAGGGCGGGCGAACTTCACCCAGGCAATGCGGTTTTCGATGCGAACCGATACCACGTCATGCTCGTTCAAGCGGCGTCTCCTTCAAGTCGGGGGCTGCGGGGATCAGAAGTCTTCGGCCAGCGCGGGGTCCGGCGCGGTCGTCCGTTCCAGCGTGGCGCTGGCGTTCAATTTGCATAGCAGGCGCAGCAGGGTCTGCTGCTCGCTGGCCTGCAGGCCGGCGCAGGTGCGTTCGACGGCACGCGCAAGGCAGCCCTGCGCCACTTCCAGCGTGCGCTGGCCGTGCTCGGTCAGGTACAGGCCCTTGCTGCGGCGGTCGCGGCCGGCCAGGCGTTCGATCAGGCCCTGCTCGGCCAGCGCATTGGCGATCTTCATGCCGGCGGCGCGGTTGACCAACAGGCGATTGCCGAGTTCGGTCTGGTCGCAGCCGGGCTGGTCGCGGATATGGATCAACGCGGTGACACGCGCCGGGGTCAGGTGCAGTTCGGCCAGCTCCTGGCGCGCAGCGTGGCTGGAGGCCAGGGTGGCCAGTTGCAGTTGGTAGCCGAGGTCGGCGGCAAGTGCCAGGCGAGCGGTCATCGATCCATCCAAATTGTATCCGTTAAATACAATCTAGCCGAGCGAAGCGAGCGCTGCAAGGGGGTGGTGTGTCAAAAACGAAGGCCGGCGCGCGCCTGCGTAGCACCGGCGCGCGTGACTGCCATGCGGATGTGCGCCAGGGCTACTGGATCAGCCAGCCGGCCAGCTGTTCGCGGGTGAGATAGCCGCTGTGACGGCTATCCAGCGCATCGAATTCGTCGGCCAGTGCGGGGTTGGCCTGGGCTTCGGTGCGACTGATGCGGCCATCGCCGTCCACGTCCATGCCCTGGAAATCGATGCGGTAGCTGCCCGCCACGCTGCTGGGCTGGATCGAGCGCACGATCACGCTGGATTCGCCGCGCGGGCGCTCCAGCTGGGTCTGATGGGTGACCTCGCCGCTGGCCAGCGGCTGGGTGCGGATGACGTTGGGTACCTCGATCAGCGGCATGCTGCTGGCTGGTGAGGGTGCTTGCTGTGCGGGCGCGGCGCCGCACGCGAGCAGCATGGCAATGAGTGTGGCACTACGGCTGGTGGTCATCAGATCCCCCTGATGCGGAACAGCCGGTAAGGATAGTGGGTGTCGAGCCGATTGCGGTGGGCACCGCTTGCACGCTTGCCGCTGCGCGCCACGCGGGCGACCGCCAGCGTGCAGGGCAACGGCGTGTGGCCGCTGTCCTGCACGTCGCTCAGCCGGGAATGAAGGGAAACACGATCTTGAGCAACCCCTTCAGTCCGCCCTCGGCGGTGCTGGCCACGGCCTTGGCGCCCAGGCTGTTGAGTGCGCGGCGCACATCGTCCCAACGCAGCTGGGCGATGTCTTTCTTCAATAGGTCCGACACTTCTTCGGCGGTGGGGGTGAGCTTTTGCAGCGCGCGGATGGCCGCCTGCGGGTCCTGCTGCAGATAGCCCCAGCGTTCGGCAATCTTCAACAGCGTGTCGAAACGCACCGCCACCACTTCGCGATTGCGTTCGTACACCGGCAATGCGCCAACGTCGAGGATTGCCTGCTCGAACTGTTGCGCATCGTCGGGGTGTTCGATGCGCACTGCCAGGAAGCCTTCCTTGCGGCTGCGTTCGCTGACGTGCTTGGCACCCGAGCGCAGGTTGTCCTCGGTCAGCACGTTGGCCACGATGCGCTGCATGGCCGCGTCGCCTTCCTCGGGCACCAGCGCACGCCAGCGCGCATAGCCATCGCGACGCAGCGCCTTGACCTTGGCCGAGGTGACCCGCAACTGCAGTGCGACCACGGCATTGGCGCTGTTGCGCGAGATGGCGCCATCGCGTTCGAGCAGCACGAAGATCAACAATTCCAGGTCGCGCTTGGTCAATGACTGAAACCCCTGCAACAGGGTCAGTCGCAGGAATTCGCTGCCGAAGGCGGCTGCGTCCTTGAGTTCGATCGGTTGCATGGGGAGTCCTCCGCAGGTGACCTGCACAATGCCAGCACCCGGTTGCGCGGGCTGAGAACCGATGCGACGCGCACAGCAGTTTCAGTGTCCGGTTTCGCGCCCGGGGCGGTCGGATCTGAACGTTTCAACTGCGCCGCGATCCTGCAGCGTCACAAAGACCTGTTTGCCGTCGCTGCCGCCGAAGGCGACGTTGCTGGCCTTGCGCCCCTTCAGCGCAACCGTGCGCAGCAGCCTGCCCGTCGGCGACACCACGGCGATCTGGCCCGCATCGTAGCGGGCGATGTACAGATTGCCATCGGCATCGCAGCGCATGCCATCCATGCCGAAATCGGGGAACGCGATCAGCAGGCGCTTGTTGCGCAGGCTGCCGTCATCGCCACGGTCATACACCCACACCTTGCGCGACATGCTTTCGTTGACGTAAAGCCGCTTGCCGTCCGGGCTGACGTCCAGTCCGTTGGGGGTGGTCATGCCGGACTCCAGCAGCCGCACCGCGCCGTCGCGCCCGATGTGCCACAAGCGCCCGCTGTTGTCCTTCCAGTTCGGGTCGCTGGCGTAGAAGCTGCCATCGGGTGCAAGCGCCAGATCGTTGGGACCATCGGCGTCGGGCAACGCAGCGAACGTGGTCACGGCACGCGTCTGCATGTTCACCTGCAGCAGTTTGTGGCCGGTGTAATCGGCCACGTACATCGCCCCATCGCGAAAGCGGATGCCGTTGCCGGTGCTGCCTGCCGGCAAGGTGACGAACACCTGCGCGTGGGCACTGCCGTCCGGCTGCAGGGTGATGCGCGCGATGGTGCCATCCTTGCCCAGATTCACGGCGTAGAGCGCGCCATCCGGGCCGGTGGCCGGGCCTTCTGCGTTATGCGTGAAGACGCCATCGCCGATCAGATCACGCGCAACGAAGGGCGCGTCGGCCGCGGCAGCGAGCGAACTGGACAACAACAACGCCAACGTCAGGTAGCGGGCGCGTGCAATAGCCATCATGCGGAATGCTCCAGGCGAGATCGTGCGCAGTGTGCCAGAACGTGCGCCGCGACCATGGCGGTACTCACGCGCGATCAAGTAAGGTGCGCGGGCGGTACCGAACCAGTGCAAGGTGCAGGGGGCAGCTTCTGCTCCGGCAGGCGATGGCGTGACGCATACGTGTCCTGCGTGCCGCATGACATCGCGATGTCACCGCTGCCTGCATGACGTCGCTTGCCAGTGCTGGTCGCCATTCTCACTTGAAGGAGGTTTGCATGTCCGTGGAATCCTTGACACGTCGCCGCTTGCTCGCCGCCTTCGGCAGTGCCGGCATCCTGCTCGGCGCGCCGGCCTGGACGCTGCCCAAAAAGAAGCCGGGAAAGCCGCTCAATGTCGCCCTGGCCGGTCTCGGCAGTTATGCCAGCGAACAACTCGCGCCGGGTCTGGCCTTGACCAAGCACTGCAAGCTGGCCGGCATCGTCACCGGCACGCCGTCGAAGATTCCGCAATGGCAATCCAAGTACGGCATCGCCGATCGCAATGTCTACAGCTACGAGAACTTCGACAAGATTGCCGATAACGACGATATCGACGTGGTGTACATCGTCACCCCGACCCATCTCCACGCGCCGCTGACCCTGCGCGCAGCGGCAGCCGGCAAGCACGTGTGGTGCGAAAAGCCGATGGCGATGCATGCCGGCGAATGCGAGGCGATGATTGCCGCCTGCAAGCGCAACAAGGTGGCGCTGACGATCGGCTACCGCATGCAGCACGAGCCCAACACGCGGCGGCTGATTGCGATGGCCAGCGAGAAGCCGTTCGGCGCCATGCAGCGCGTGCGTGCCGAGGCCGGTTACAACGGGTATCGCGATACGACCAAGGCCGACCGCCCATGGCGGTTGCGCTCGGAATTCGGAGGCGGCGCGATGTACGACATGGGCGTGTATCCACTCAATGCCGCACGCTACACCGTGGGTGCCGAGCCGCTGGCAGTCACCGCCAAGCGCTGGACCGACCGTCCCGAACTGTTCGATGAAGTGGACGAACATATGGATTTCACGCTGGAATTCCCCAATGCCGTGCGTGCGGCGTGCAAGACCAGTTTCGGTGCCAACATGAATGTGCTGCGTGCCGACTGCGAGCGCGGCTGGTATGAACTGTCGCCGTTTCAGAGCTACCAAGGCGTCACCGGCAAGGCCAGCGATGGCCGTGTGTTCGATGCCAAGGTGCCGCACCAGCAGGCCTTGCAGATGGACGAAGACGCATTGGCCATCATGAATGGCACGCCGCTGCGCGCGCCCGGCGAAGAAGGCCTGCGCGATATCCGCATCGTCGATGCGATCTACCGCTCGGCCCGCGAGGGCAGCAAGCGCATCGTGCTCTGATCGCGCCCAGCTCCGTCAATCGACGGAGTTGACCCGCCGGGGCCAGGCGAGCAGGCTGGCGCGCACCAGCCTGCCACGATGAAGTCCCCACGAACATGCAGTCCAGCACCGAAAGCGGCTGCCCAGCAATCACACCGGACTGCCATCAGCGCGACTGGCGCAGGTGAATCACCACACCAGCTCCCGCGATACCCGCCCGCACCCACAGCAACAACGCCACCAATCCGCGCTTTTACGATTCCCGATTCCCGATTCCCAGCCTCAGTCCCGCATCGCCAGCACCGTGATCTCTTCGCGATCGTGATACAGCTGCTTGGCCCGCACGGTCAGCGACTTTTCGGCCTGCTGCTCGAAGAGATCCAGGCACAGGCGGGTCTCGTCCCAGCGTTTTTTCATCGGCAGCTTGAGGTTGAACAGGGTGTGGCGACACCAGCCTTCGCGCACCCAGGTGGCCATGCGCTCGGCGACGCGGCGCGGTTGCTCGACCATGTCGCAGACCATCCAGTCCAGCGCCTGTGCCGGTTTCCAGTGGAAGCCATCGGCGCGCAGGTGCTCGACCAGGCCGGTGTCCAGCACGTGCTCGCGCAGCGGGCCGTTGTCCACGCTGGTGACATGCAGGTGCTGGCGGGTGAGCACCCAGGTCCAGCCGCCGGGCGCGGCGCCCAGATCGGCAGCGCGCATGCCGGGCTTGACCAGGCGTTCGCGCTCGTCGGGCGTCAGCAAGGTGAGCAGTGCTTCGTCGAGTTTGAGCGCCGAACGCGACGGTGCGTCGGGCAGCAATTTGAGCCGCGGAATGCCCAAGGGCCAGGGCGCGCTGTCGTCGGCATCGGCCACCGCCAGCACTGCGTGGTCGCCATCGAGGAAACACACATGCAGCCGTGGCAGGCGCGGCTGCGGCTTGTCGGTGAGCAGGCCGGCCTTGCGCAGGGCCGGGCGTAACGCATTGCCAAAGCTGCGCGCCAGGCCTGCCAGCGGTTTGCCGGCATCCGAATCCGGATGCTCCACCCACAGGTCGCCAAAGCGCGGTTGCCCGTGCAGTGCGGCCAGGATCGGGGTGATGCGATCGGTCGGGTCGATGCCCTTGAGTTCTGCCAGGACGACCAGCTTCTGCCGCGCGAAGATCAGCTCGCGCCACTGCAACCTGGCGGCCAGTTGCGCAGCTTCATCGCAGACGAACACCACATAGCCATCGTTGCGCTGCGTGCGCGCATAGCCGGTGATGCCGACGAACGCGGCGCGCGCGCTCAGTTCTGCGGCCAGTTCCGGCTCGAAGCCCTGGCGGCAGTAACACAGCAGCCCGCTCATCGCAGCGCTCGCAGGGAGAGGTCAATAATGGTCACCGCCGCCCTCGCCGTAACTGCGCAGCACCGCGCACGCCTGCTCGCGCTGTACGTCGCGCACCACATCGATGCCGCGGCGGGTGAGCTCGCCCACCCAGTCGGCGGGCAGCGGGCCTTCGTCGAATTCGGTCAGGGCCATCACGTCTTCGGCGCGGGCGCCGATCAGCAGCCGGTCGATGCCCGCCCATACCGTGGCGCCGTAGCACTGGCAGCACGGTTGCGCGGAGGTCGCCAGGGTGATGGGCGACAGCACATCATTCAGGCGCGGGGTCTGCAGGCGCTGCTGCGCCAGCATGTAGGCCATGTTTTCGGCGTGCGCCAGCGAGGTGGTCTGCGGCACCACACGATTCACGGCTGCGGCAATGATGTGATGGTCCGGGCCGAACACCACGGCGCCAAAGGGGCCGCCGCTGCGTGCTTCGACGTTCATCCGCGACAACGCGATCGCCAGCGCCACCTTCTCGTCGTCGCTGGGATAGGCGCGACTGGCATCCACGAAATCATGGATCCAGGCGGGCAATGTGAGGTGGACTTGCGCGTAGAGCATCACGTGACGACCGGTAGGAGAGGGGGGAAGGGGCGGCGCAGTGTATCGGCCCGGGGGCAGCGCGCAACACCAGGAGGTGGCCGGAGATGAATGCCGTCACTGCCGGCCACGGGCTGCTGCACGCCAGGCGGCAACCAACGTACGCGATCGCTACCGGCGGCAGCCGCTTCACTGCACCCAGGGGCCCTGCCGTGGTCCTACTTGGCGGCGCACTGGCCGGAGACGCATTGGCAGCCGCTGATGTCCTGAAAACCGCACACGCTCATCATGCCGCTGGACTGGCATTGCGCCATCACACCCTTGGGGTCGGTGGCGCTGTTGACGTTGACGCAGGCCGGGAACGCCCCGCAACAGTTGCCGACGTTCTTTACCGTGCAATCGGCATCGACCTTGCACGTGGTGATGACGGTGACGGGTTTGGCGGTCGCCGCAGGTGGCGTGGCGGCCTCGGTCGGCGGTGCGGCGACACAACCGATCAACGTGAACACTACCAACAGCAACAGGCTGCTCAGACACCAGGACAAGGCACGGGACATGCGGTTGCTCCGATCAGGACAGGTGAGAGGTCATGGTAAGCCTTGGGCGCGCCCTGGGGTGCGGCCAGGCGTCCCAGGCGTTGATCGCTGCGCGTTTCGCGACTGCATGTCGCTGGCGTCAACGGGCGTTGCCGCGCGCAGCGTGACCACTGAGGTGGGCCACGTCTGGTAGGGCCGCCGATGGGCGGGGACCGGCGGCACCGGCTGCCGCGGTCATGCAAAGACCACGGGTCCCATCCACGGCTCGCTGTACTGCAAGCGCGTGGTCAGCGACCTCGGGTCAGTGCAGAACCGCAACGGCTGGCCAGCGCCAGTTGCTGCATGCTTTCGTCGCGGCGATCGCTGGGCAGTTCGTCGTCCGGCGGGTGCGGAACGAACAGGCACAATGCCTCGGCCGGCGTCACCGCTTGCGCGTTGTGCGGCGGCGGCGAACAGGCCGTCAGCCCGATGGAGAGCGCCAACACGGCGCCATACAGCGTCCGCGGTCTGGGGCGTGGCAGGCACATGGCGGCGTTCCAGTGGACACGGCCTGCAATCTAGGCGCAGCGCCTCGACAGCGCTGGGCGTCAATTCGCTTCCGAATGCAGTGCTGCGCACCACAGCACGCCGACCAGCAGGCACGCGATCGCTGCCAGTTCCAGCGGCGTGGGCAGACGCATTTCCCAGGCAAAGCCGTACAGCAGTGCAAAGATGGTCTCGAACACGATCATCTGCCCGACCAGCGTCAACGGCAGCACGCGGCTGGCGCGGTTCCACAGGGCGTTGCCGATCACCGAGGCCAGGATGCCCAGCAACAGCGAGACGCCCCAGAAGCCGGCCCAGTCGATCGGCGCATGCGGCGCGCTGCCGATCAGCGCGGCCGGCGCCAGCAGCGCCGCCAGTGCGCCGGTGACCACGCCGGTCAGCAGCGACCAGTCGCCGCCGGACAGATCGGGGCGGCGCCGCAACCAGCGTGCATTGACGATCGAATAGGCCGACCACGAGACCAGTGCACCGACGGCGCACAACAGGCCGGCAATACGGGTGAGACGGTCGCTCGCCTGCTGCCCCGAATCGTCCTGCACGGTGTCCAGCGCCACCAGCGTCACGCCGATGACGCACAGCACGCACGGGGCAGCGAGCCGCCGTAATTGCACCGCGCCCGCCGCCCGCGTCCCGACGACGGTCACCACCACCGGCAACAGGCCGATGATCAGCGCGGTGGCGGCGCTGCCGGCCCATTGCACCGCGCTGCCCAGCAGCACGTAATAGACCAGATTCCCCATCAGGCTCAGGCGCCCCAGCGCCCACCACTCGGCGCGGCCCAGCCGGGCGGCGGTCTGGCGCGCGCGTGGTGCCAGCACCACCGCCGCCACCGCGCCGTACGACAGGTAGCGCGCCACCGCCAGTTGCAGGGGCGTGAACGCCGACAACAACTGCGGTGCCAGAAACACCAGCCCCCACAGCGCGCCCGCGCCGACGCCGCAGGCAACCCCCACCATCAAGCGCTCACGCATCGTGTTGCTCCTGTCAGTCGTGCAGCATGCAGGCCACGGCCGGGCGCAGCTCCCTGCGCGTGTGCATCAGCTCAGAACGCGACGCGTCTTGACAGCCCTGTGCGGGGTGCGCAATGCCATGTGGCCCCTCCGTTTGCATCGGTAGCCACGTGTTGCGCAGTGCAAAGGCCGCACCGGCGCCTTGATCCGGTGCAGACACCCGTTACTTGGCCCAGGTATCGCGCAAGGTCACGCTGCGATTGAACACCGGTGTGGCTGCACTATGGTCGCGGCGATCGGCAACGAAGTAGCCGGTGCGCTCGAACTGAAACGCCTGCTCGGGCGTTGCCTGCGCGGCGGCCGGTTCCACATATCCGCGCACGCTGCGCTTGGACTCGGGGTTGAGATAGTCGCGGTAGGTCTTGCCTTCGGATTCGTCGTCGGGCTTTTCCACCGAGAACAGACGGTCGTACAGGCGGATTTCCGCGTCCACCGCATGCACGGCGCTGACCCAATGGATGGTGCCCTTGACCTTGCGGTTGGCACCTTCCATGCCCGGGCGCGATTCCGGGTCCAGCCAGCCGCGCAGCTCGACGATGTCGCCGTCGGCGTTCTTGATCACCTCATCCACGCGCGCAATGCCGGCGCCACGCAGGCGGATCTCACCGCCCGGTACCAGCCGTTTCCAGCCCTTGGGCGGAACCTCGGCAAAATCCTCGCGCTCGATCCATAGCTCGCGTGCGAACGGCACTTCACGCGTGCCGAAGCTCTCGTCCTTGGGGTGATTGGAAAACTGCAGCGTCTCGGTGTGGCCTTCGGGCAGGTTGGTCAGCACCAGCTTGAGCGGTTCGATCACCGCCATGCGGCGCGCCGCTGCTGCGTCCAGATCTTCGCGCAGGCAGCCTTCCAGCACCGAGAAATCGATCAGCGAGTTCTGCTTGCTGATACCCACCCGATCGACGAACAGGCGCATCGCCGCCGGTGTATAGCCACGACGACGCAAGCCCTGCAGCGTGTACATGCGTGGGTCGTCCCAGCCGTCCACCAGCTGTTCGTCCACCAGCGCGGTGAGCTTGCGCTTGCTCATCACCGTGTAATTGATGTTGAGGCGCGAAAACTCGATCTGACGCGGTTTGCCGGCTTCGCGCGGCAGGCCTTTCTCCAGCAGCGGCTGCAGCAATTCCGGGTGGCCGGCCAGGTCCACCTTGTCCACGCACCAGTCGTAGAGTGGGCGGTGGTCTTCGAATTCCAGCGTGCACAGCGAGTGGGTGATGCCTTCCACCGCATCGCCCAGCGAATGCGCAAAGTCGTACATCGGGTAGATCGGCCAGGTGTTGCCGGTGTTCTGGTGCTCCACATGCTTGATGCGGTAGAGCGCCGGATCGCGCAGGTTGATGTTGCCGCTGGCCATGTCGATCTTGGCGCGCAGCGTGCGTGCACCATCGGGGAACTCACCGGCGCGCATGCGGCCGAACAGGTCCAGGTTTTCCTCGACGCTGCGCTCGCGAAACGGCGAATTGCGGCCGGGTTCGGTCAGGGTGCCGCGGTACTCGCGCACCTGCTCGGCCGACAGGTCGCAGACGAAGGCGTGGCCGTCGCGGATCAGCTTCTGTGCGGCCAGGTAATACACCTCGAAGTAGTCCGAGGCGTGGCGCAGCTGTGCCCATTCGTAGCCCAGCCAGCGCACGTCGTCCTGGATGGCCACCACGAACTCGGGGTCTTCCTTGGCCGGGTTGGTGTCGTCCAGGCGCAGGTTGCACAGCCCGCCGAACTCGGCCGCCAGGCCGAAGTCCAGGCAGATCGCCTTGGCGTGGCCGATGTGCAGGTAGCCGTTGGGCTCGGGCGGGAAGCGGGTGCGGATGACGGTGTGCTTGCCGCTGGCCAGGTCCTCGCGAACGATCTGGCGGATGAAGTCTTTCTTCTCCGCCGGGGCGGTGGCGTCGGTGGCTGCAATCTCGGACATGCGGGGCATCGGCATTAGGTAAACCGCAAGTTTAGGCGGTGGCACCGGTTAGGGGTAGGCGGCGGGGCAGCGGGGCGCGTCGGGCCGGCAGTTCGGGTGTATCGACCAGGCGGTTCGTCACCGCTGCAGGCTGTGCTGGCAATGCCTGGCGTAGCCGTGGCCCGGTTTGGCACCATGCAACCCACCGGCGCATCGCGTGGTCCGCATGCCCGGCGACCAGTGCGCGGTTGCCGCCATCGGTGCGCCGCAACCGCATTGCGTGGCTGCGGCCATGCAATGCCTGGCACCGGTCGCCCAGGCCCTGCCCAAGCGCCGCCCCGTCGCAGCGCGCTGCAAGGCGGTTGTCCCCACGTGCGGCCGGGCGCGGCTGGCGGGCATCGGTCGCGACGCGTACGCTGCGCCAACCCCGTTGGAGCGCCCCACCCATGTCACTGCCCCGCCTGGTGATCGGCGACAAGACGCTTTCTTCCTGGTCGTTGCGGCCGTGGCTGCTGTTGCGGCACTTCCAGGTGCCGTTCCAGGAAGTCGCGCTGCCGCTCGATACGCCGGAATTCCAGACCCGCATCGCCGGGTATTCGCCGACGCGCCAGGTTCCGGTGCTGTGGGACGACACCCTGCATGTATGGGATTCGCTGGCGATCTGCGAGTACGTCAACGAGCGCTGGCTGGATGGACGCGGCTGGCCTGCCGGGCTGGCCGTGCGTGCGCAGGCGCGCGCGGCCGCGGCGGAGATGCATTCGGGCTTTGGCGCGCTGCGCACCCAATTGCCGATGGACCTGGCCCGCACGCCCGCGCCCGCGCAGTGGGACGCCGCCGTCGAGCGCGATATCACCCGCATCCAGGCGCTGTGGGCCAGCCTGCGCGCCGAGCACGGCCACACCGGGCCGTTTCTGTGCGGCGAGTTCGGCATTGTCGATGCGATGTACGCGCCGGTGGCGTTGCGCTTTACCAGCTATGGCGTGCCGCTGTTCGAAGCCGCCGGCGATTACCTGGCCGCACTGGATGCACTGC
This sequence comes from Xanthomonas cannabis pv. cannabis, assembly GCF_000802365.1. Lineage (GTDB taxonomy): Bacteria > Pseudomonadota > Gammaproteobacteria > Xanthomonadales > Xanthomonadaceae > Xanthomonas > Xanthomonas cannabis. The sequence goes on along the minus strand of NZ_JSZE01000013.1, from coordinate 12,115 downwards.
CGGCGCTGCGCGAGTGGAAGCAGGGCGCCGAGCGCGAACGCCTGGAGCGCGGCTGACATGCAGATCGCGTATCGCGCCAGTCACATCATCGACGCGCATCTGGCCAAGCACGCGCTGGAAGATGCCGGCATCACCGCATTCGTGTTCGGCGAGTCGCTATTGGGCGGTGCCGGCGAACTGCCGGCCTTCGGCGTGCTGCAGGTCTGCGTCGCCGACCTGCACCTGAGCCAGGCGCAGGCGGTGCTGGCAGACATCGGCCTGTGCGGCGAGGTCACCCGCGCGCTGTAGCGCAGCGCCAGTTGTAGGAGCGCACCCGGGCGCGACGAGGCTGGGCCGATAAACGTCACGTCGCGCCCGGGTGCGCTCCTGCGCTGGCGTTATCGGCAAGCCCCCGTCGCGCCCGGGTGCGCTCCTACGCTGTGCAGGCATCATCCCGGCTGGCGCCACCCGGGCGGCGCAGCCTCCGGCGCGGCCAATGCACGCAGGCGCTTGAACAGCACGGTGGTTTCAGCCACGTTCCAGACCCGCAGCGCCACCTCGAAGGTGTCCAGCGGCTTGGTCAGAAAGTCTTTTGCCCCCAGCCCCAATGCACGGTGGCGCGCGCTGCGGCTGGGATCGGCGGTGAGCACGATCACCGGCAGGAAATGCGCCGGGTCGGACAGCCGGGCCAGCTGTTCCAGCAGGGCGTAGCCGTCCAGCTCCGGCATCTTCAGGTCCAGCAAGATCAGATCCGGTGCAAATGCCGAGACCAGGCCCATGACCCGCAGCGGATCGGTGGTGGCGATGACCTGCTGGAAGCCTTCGCGCTGCAGCAGGTCTTCCAGCAGCCGCACATTGGCCGGCTCGTCGTCGACGATGAGGATGCGGGAGCCGAGAATTTCGTCGCGTGTCATGCCAGCAACCTGTCGATCACGGTGAAGAATTCCGCCACGTCCAATGGCTTGGTCAGATACGCACGCACGCCCTGATTGCCGACGCGCGCCAGCGTGGCGGTGGTGGCATCGGCACTGATCACCACCACCGGGACCTGCGCGGTGGCCGGCTGCGCCTGCAACTCGCGCAGCAACTCTTCGCCGTTGCCGTCGCTCAGGTGCAGGTCCAGCAGGATCAGGTCCGGCACGCCCTGCCGCAGCAGTTCGCGCGCTTGCGCCAGGCTGGCCGCTTCCAGCAGCTGCCATTGCGGGCGGCGCTCGGTGAGTGTGCGGATCAACGCCTGGTTGGAGGGGTTGTCCTCGATGCTCAACAGGCGGCAGACGCCGCTGCCGGTGGCGCTGGGCGGCAGCAGGGTCCGCGCGGGCTCGCTGCGTTGCGGCTCGCCCTGCGGCAGCGAGATCCAGAAGCGCGCGCCATCGCGACTGCTGTCCACCCCGATCTGCCCACCCATCGCCTCGATCAGGCGCTTGCTCAGCGCCAGCCCCAGGCCGGTGCCTTCCACGGCGGAACGCTCGGCACCCAGCCGCTCGAACGGCGTGAACAGCCGCTCGATCTGCGCCGGGGTGAGCCCCGCGCCCTGGTCGGCCACGGTGATGCGCACCTGCTCGTCGCCGGCGTGTGCGCTCACCTGCACCTGGCCACCGGGACGATTGAACTTCACTGCATTGGACAACAGGTTGAGCAGGACCTGCCGCAGCCGCTGCGCGTCGGCGCGCACCGTCCACGTCGCTTCGATGGCCGGCGGTTGCAGGGCAATGCCGTATCGGTCCGCATCCGGTGCGATCAGGCCCAGCGCCTCGTGCACGGCCGCGCGCACCGAGATTGGTTCCGGGCTCAGATCCAGCTGATCGGCCTCGATGCGCGCGATGTCCAGCAGCTCGGTGATCAGCCCCAGCAAGTGCCGGCCGGCGCCCAGGATGTGTTGCAGGTGGCGGCGGTGGCCGGGCTCGGGCAGGTCCATTTCCAGCACTTGCGCATAGCCCAGGATGGCATTGAGCGGAGTGCGCAGTTCGTGGCTGCTGCGCGAGAGGAACTCGGTCTTCGCGCGGTTGGCGGTTTCTGCTTCGCGCCGCGCCAGCTGCGCTTCGGCCGCGCGCGCGGCCAGCAGTTCGCTGGCCTGCGCCAGACGCTGACCGACCTGGCCCAGCTCGTCGCCGGCGCGCGGTTGCGGTGCCAGCGGCAGGCCTTCGCCCAGGCGGTCCGCATTTGCCGCCAGCGTGCGCAGACGCCCGGACAGCGCCGAGGCAAACCAGGCCACGGCAAACACCGCGCCCAGGCCGCCGAGCATGGCTGCACTCAGGGTGATGATGAGATTGCGCTGGCGCAGCCCTTGCGCCTTGGCCGTGCGCACCTGCAATTGCGCGGTTTCGTAATTGCGCAGCTCGCGCAGTTCCGCGCGCAGGATGTCGAGCTTGTACTTGCCATCCCAGAGCTGGCGGATTTCTTCCTCGCGGCTCAGATCCGGCGCCAGCAGCCGGCGCCACCCCTGCATTTTTTCGGCAAAAAGTGGCTTGATGCGCGCAAACCGCTGCGCCTGGCCCGGGTCGGTGATGCGTTGCGACAAGCGCTCGGCCACCCGCTGCAGGCGTGGCTCGGCATCGCGATACGGGGTGAGGAATTCATCGCGGCGCACCAGCCGGTAGCCACGCACACCGGCCGCAGTTTCGGCCAGCAGCGCATGCGCTTCGTACAGATCGCTCAACACCTCCAGCGTCTGGCGCACGTCGTTTTCGGCGGCGATGTTCTGCCGCTCCACGCTGTAGATCGCCATCAATGCGACGGCCAGCAGCAACAACGGCAACGTGACGACCGCCAGGCTCTTGCGGGTGATCGGCCAATCGTTCCAACGCACTGCCAATGCATTCATAGCGCGAGTCCGGCTTGGACCGCGTACACCGCGGCCTGGGTGCGATCTTTTACCTCAAGTTTCTGCAGGATTCGCTCCACATGCACTTTCACCGTGCCGGGAGAAATCCCCAGTTCAGCTGCGAGGCTCGCGTTGGTGAGTCCGCGCGGGAGCAACGACAGCACCTGTTTCTCGCGCTTGCTCAGCGCGTTCAGGCGATCGTCCTGCAGCGGTTTGCGCCGCCGCGTGGCAACCGGTTTGGCCGGTTCGGCCACCATCGCCGGCAGCAACAGGGCGAAGGCCTGCAACGCCTGCACGTCATCGTTGCCGGGGGCAGGACGGCCGTCGTTCCAGGCCACGCAGACCATGCCGTGGGTAGTGCCCAGTGCATGGATCGGCACCCTGGCCTCGCGGATGTCGACCGGGCGCGGCGGCATCAGCCAGGCTGCGTCGTGGCTGTCGCCGGCCGCACTGGCCCCGGGCGGCAGGGCCTGCCCACGGCTGGCGAGCACCTGCGTACGCGGCCCGCGCTGTGCCAGCACCGCGCCGTGCTCCAGGCCCAGCAACAGCAGCACGCGCCCCAGCACGGCATCGCAGGCCTGCTCGGGGGTGTGTGCCTGACGCAGCGCCACGGCTGCTTCCCAGAGCGCCTGCCAGCGTGCGCCATCGGAGGCCTCGCGGCGCAAGGCAAGCCGCCAATCACCAGCACTGGTAGGGGTTTCCATGGATTCGCTCTAGGCCGATCAGCATATTTAAGTATATGCCAGTCGGCAGAATTGTTGGGGCCGCTTGATTTCGATACTGAACTCGCCCGATGAGGCACCCCACAACAACCCAACGGAGATTCCCATGCGTCGCACTCTGTTCTCTATGGTTCTGGCTCTGGCTGCCACCCCGGCGCTGGCTGGCGGCGTGATGCACTACACCGACAAGGCCAAGCTGCCGGCTGGCGGCGAAGAGCGCGAAGTCGCTGCACTGTTCGACACCTGGAACGCCGCACTGGCAACCGGTAACCCGGACAAGGTGGCCGATCTGTACGCACCGGATGGCGTGTTGCTGCCGACCGTATCCAATGAAGTGCGCGCCTCGCGCGAGCAGATCGAAAAGTACTTCGAGATGTTCCTGGCCAAAAAGCCCAAGGGCGTGGTCAATTACCGCACCGTGCGCGTGCTCGATGACGACAGCGCCGTGGACGCCGGCGTCTACACCTTCACGCTGACCGACAAGAACGGCAAGAAGAGCGACGTGCAGGCGCGCTACACCTTCGTGTACGAAAAGCGCGACGGCAAGTGGTTGATCATCAACCACCACAGCTCGGCGATGCCGGAAGTCGATACGCGTTCGGCGGTTGCCAAGACCAAGTAAGTGCCCTCCGGCGACCGTGCGCCGGCCGTGCAGGCTTGAAAGCTGCCGCGGCCGGCGCCATCCAGCAGGCAATCCTCACGATCGCGGAGTTGCACCATGCTGGGAATCGGCGCCTTCAAACAACGCATGCCACGTCCGGGCGAGGCATTGCCCGGACGCGAGCAGGCACTACCGCTGCACAACACGCACCTGATCAACGGTCATCCGTTGCGCGGTGAATTCACCGGCCTGGCCCAGGTGCAGTTCGGGCTTGGTTGCTTCTGGGGCGCGGAACGCAAGTTCTGGAACGTGCCCGGGGTGTACACCACGGCGGTGGGCTACGCCGGGGGCGAGACACCGAACGCAACCTACTCGGAAGTGTGCTCGGGGCAGACCGGCCATACCGAGGCGGTGCTGGTGGTGTACGACGCGCAGGCGGTGTCGTTCACCCAGTTGTTGCGCACGTTCTGGGAAAGCCACGACCCCACCCAGGGCATGCAGCAAGGCAACGATGTCGGTACGCAATACCGCTCGGCCATCTACTGCACGACGCAGGAGCAATACGACGCGGCACTGGCCAGCCGCGATGCCTACCAGCAGCAACTCACTGCAGCCGGGTATGGCGCGATCACCACGGAGATCCGTTTCCCGGCGCCCACGTTCTATTACGCCGAAGACGATCACCAGCAATATCTCGCCAAGCATCCCCACGGCTATTGCGGGCTTGGCGGAACGGGAGTGAGCTGCCCGATCGGGCTGGATGCCTGACGGAAAGGCGGGCCGGATTGAAGCGCTGTCATCCACGTGATCGTGGCAGTGCGCCGATGGCCGACAGTGACCGGCAGCGTTATCACGATCAGGCAGCGCATGGGAGTGCATGCCAGGCAACTTGAATGGCTACGTCGGAGACGACGTGGCCATCTTTTTTTGGGGGGGTGTTCGCAATACGGGCTGGCGATGGCGCCGTGTGTGTGGACGGCGAATCGGCTGACGAAGCTGTGCCGCAATCAGTGTTGGTGAGTTGCTGCGGCGAGCAATGCAGAAAGTGGATGCACTCGCCGCAACGACGCGGTGGCGAATCACTGCGGGTGCATCGCTACAGCCAACGGAGCGCAGACCGGGTTCAGTGCATCGGCACGGCGCGTCGGTGCCAGGCATCAGCTGTGCGCGCCTGGATCCGCTGGATCACACGAATTCGCCGGCGAACATGCCGCGCAACTGCGCCAACGTGTCGGTGCGCTCCGGATGCAGCAAGCGCATGCACGCCAGGGCGAAGCCCACCGGGCTGGTGCCCGGTGCGGTAATGACGCCATCGGCGCTGACGACCTTTTCATGGCGGTAGTGCGCTGCGCCCGCATATGGCACGACGTGTTCCTGCAGGAACGCCAGCGCGTTGCTGGTGTGCGCACGCTCATCGAGCAGGCCGGCATAGGCCAGGGCAATGGTGGCGCCGCAGATGGCCGCGACCGGGCGCTGTTGCTGCACGCGCTCGACCAGCAGGCCGCTCAGGCCGGGAATCTCGCCGGCTTGCCAGCGTTCGCTGCCGGGCAGAATCCACAGATCGGCCTCAAGCGGCGCCAGATCGGACAGCGCAAATTCCGGCGTGATGCGCAGGCCGCCGATGGACTGTACCGGTTGCCCGTCGATGCTGGCGATGGCGACCTGGTCGCCGAACCATTCGCGTGCCGCCGGTAGCACCACGCCGATTTCCCAATCGGCGACGCCGTCGACCATCACCACTGCAATGTTTGCCATTGTCCGTTACGCCAGTTGAGGGAATCCGGATTCTAGGCAGTGCGCGCGTGGCGGGTGTAAGCGGCGTGTGGAGAGCAGTGGCGGGCCGTGCTCGGCAATCATGCGGCGCGTTCCCCACCGGGCCAGGGCATTTGCAGTGGCCAAGAGCGCAAGGTCGCAGCTGTCGTGGCACGGGGCGTGAGGCCTGCGCGAATGGCGCGCGGTCGAGGATGGAAGGCGCCATGGTGTCGCATCCATCGCTGTTGCCTCGGGGCAGGCGATGTTGCTGCCACCTCCACAAACGACAACGCCCGCAGCCATCGGGCTGCGGACGTCGTATCGCAGAAGCACCCTGCCGCTATCAGCCGGCGAGCTTGTCGGCGATGGTCTTGCGCAGGGCCTGCAGATCCTTGGCAAAGGTGTCGATGCCGCCGGCGAGCTTTTCGGTGGCCATCGCATCGGCCGCCAGATCGGTGGCAAAGCTGTCGCTGTCGATCGGGGTGATCTGCGCGTCGTTGGCTTTGGCCGGCGAGAGCTTGCGCGGCAGCTCGCCGTGTTCGGTATCGAGCTTTTCCAGCAGGTCCGGCGAAATGGTCAGGCGGTCGCAACCGGCCAGCGCTTCGATCTGGGCGGTGGAGCGGAACGAGGCCCCCATCACCACGGTGGACGAGCCGCGCTGCTTGAACTCGTTGTAGACGGTGCGGACGAACACCACGCCCGGATCTTCATCGATCGTGGCCGGGGTCTGGCCCTGGGCGACGTAGTAATCCAGGATCCGGCCCACGAACGGGGAGATCAGGAACACGCCGGCCTCTGCGCAGGCCAGTGCCTGCGAGCGGTTGAAGATCAGCGTCAGGTTGCAGTCGATGCCTTCCTTCTGCAGCTGACGGGCGGCTTCGATGCCTTCCCAGGTCGCGGCGATCTTGATCAGGATCTTGTCCTTGGACACGCCGCGCTCGGCGTACATTGCAATGAACTTGCGCGCCTTGGCGATGGTGGCCTGGGTATCGTGCGCCAGATCGGCGTCGACTTCGGTGGACACGCGCCCCGGCACCAATTCGGCCAGCTTGACGCCCACGCCGATGGTCAGGCGGTCGGCGACTTCGTTGACGGTGGCAGTGCGGTCTTCGCCACCGTGCTCGCGGCCCCAGGCCAGCTCGCGTTCGATCAGGTCGGCATAGACCGGCAGGTCCAGCGCCTTCTTGACCAGGGTGGGGTTGGTGGTGCAATCGACCGGCTTCAGGCGCTTGATGGCGTCGTAATCGCCGGTGTCGGCGACAACAACGGACAACTCACGCAGTTGGGCAAGCTTGGAGGGGGATGCAGTCATGCGGGTTCTCTCGAATCGTGGAACGGGTCGGGGATGACGCGGCGCGCTACGTTAGCGCGCCGCGCGCTGGAAGTCGCCCGCAACGGCGGGTTGATCGTGCACGGCGGTCACGCGCAGGCGCAAGTTGCGCCCGTCGGGCGTGCGCCAGTCGATGCTCTGGCCGACCGACAGGCCAAGCAGGGCACTGCCGACCGGCGCAAGCACCGAGATGCGGCTGTGCTGGACATCGGCCTCGTGCGGGTACACCAGGGTGAGCGTATGTCGTTCGCCATGCAGCTCATCTTCGCAGTCGATGCGGGAGTGCATGGTGACGACATCGCCGGGAATCTGATCGGGCGGCAGCACACGGGCGCGGCCCAGTTCGTCGCTCAGCGCGGTGGCGGCGGGATGCTTGTGGAAGGCGGGCGAATCGAGCAACGCCTCAAGCCGGGCGAGGTCGTGGCTGGACACAAGGATGGACGGCGGCAAGCCGCTGTGGTGTTGCGAAGTCATGGCGATCTCCTGACAGAAACGGCTCGCCGTCATGGCAAGCGGCACTGACAAGATGAGGGCGCCGGCGGCTGATCGCAATGCATGGACGTGTTGAGAAACCAAGGCACCGGCACGTGCCGCCAGGCAGGCGCTGCAGGCCTGGTGCAGCGAGCAAGTGTTCCAGATGAACTAGCCGCAGGGGCAGGGCATGACAGCTGCTGTTGGACGAGCCCGCTCTGCCGACGCATGCTGCAAACGCCGCGCTCCGAGGCCCAAGCAAACGAATCAAAACGCCGTTTGCAAATCGCGGGGGCGGGCTGGCCGGGCTGCCGGCTCCAGCCAGCCCAGCACGCAGCGGCGAGTTGATGCGCAGCTAACCGTCTGGCAAGAGTGCTGCGCACACAGGCAAACAAAAAGCGACGCTCGCGCGCCGCCCAATTCAAACCTCCACCCGGCGATAAAAGCGACCGCAACCGCGATACGCTTTTACGATTCTCGATCCCGATCCCGATCCCGATCCCGATCCCCGAATCCCGATTCCCCGCCTTCAGGCAGCTACGGCCTTCGGTCCGGTCGCAGGCTGATCCAGCGCAAACAGGGTGTCGGGCAATTCCTTGAACAACTGCGACAGTTGCTCCAGAAATCCGGTCATGGCCGAGCTACGGCGCCATGCCATCGCGATCCGGCGGCTGGGCTGCTTGTCTTCGCGGAAGCGGATCAGACGGATGTTGTCCGAACGCGCCACCGGCGGCTTGACCGCCAGCAGTGGCAGCAAGGTCACGCCGACATTGGCCGCCACCATCTGGCGCAGGGTTTCCAGGCTGGTGGCCTGGAATTCGGATTTCTCCAGCGCGCCGGCCAGGTGGCAGACATCCAGTGCCTGCTCGCGCAGACAATGGCCGTCTTCCAAAAGCAACAGGCGCTGCTCGGACAGATCGTCCAGGGTCATGCTGTCATGGCGCGACAGCGGGTGGCCTTCCGGCACGGCCAGTACGAAGGGTTCTTCGAACAGGAATTCGGCATGCAGCTGGTCGTCCTGCAATGGCAGCGCCAGCAACGCAGCGTCCAGGCGGCCTTCGCGCAGCTGGTGCATCAGCTGATCGCTTTTCTCTTCGATCAACAGCAGTTCCAGGCGTGGGAACCGCTCGCGGATGCGCGGCACCACATGCGGCAACAGGTACGGTGCCAGGGTGGGAAAGATGCCCAGCCGCACGGTGCCCGCTTCCGGGTCCTGGCTGCGCCGTGCGGCTTCCTTCATCTGTTCGACCTCGGCCACGATGCTGCGCGCACGCACGGCAGCTTCGCGGCCGGCCGGGGTCAGCATGACCTTGCGCGGCGCGCGTTCCACCAGCGACACGCCAAGCTCGTCTTCGAGTTTCTTGATCTGGGTGGACAGCGTCGGCTGGCTGACGAAACATGCCGTCGCAGCACGACCGAAGTGCTTGTGGTCGGCCAGGGCTACCAGATATTTCAGGTCACGCAGATTCATGTGCAGCAGCCCTCATGGCGTTGACGATGGACGACGGACGCGTACAGCCAGCTTAGCGCCCGGCTGGGCCGGGCGTTGGCGGCCGCTGCGCTTATGCGGCCTGCGCGACGCTCTCGGCGCTGACCGGGGCGCTGGAGCGGATCAGGTAATCGAATGCGCTCAGGGCGGCCTTGGAACCTTCGCCCATCGCGATCACGATCTGCTTGTACGGCACCGTGGTGGCGTCGCCGGCGGCGAACACGCCTGGCACGCTGGTCTGGCCACGGTCATCGACGATGATCTCGCCGCGCGGAGACAGCTCCACCGTGCCACGCAGGAACTCGGTGTTGGGCAGCAGGCCGATCTGCACGAACACGCCTTCCAGTTCCACATGCTGGCTGTCGCCGCCGGTGCGGTCGGTGTAGACCAGTCCGGTGACCTTCTGCCCGTCGCCCAGCACTTCGGTGGTCTGCGCACTGGTGATGATGCGCACGTTGTGCAGGCTGCGCAGCTTGCGTTGCAGCACCTCGTCGGCGCGCAGCTTGTCGTCGAATTCCATCAGCGTGACATGCGCCACGATGCCGGCCAGATCGATCGCCGCTTCCACACCGGAGTTGCCGCCGCCGATCACCGCCACGCGCTTGCCCTTGAACAGCGGGCCGTCGCAATGCGGGCAATAGGCCACGCCCTTGTTCTTGTACTGGTCCTCGCCCGGCACGTTCATCTGCCTCCAGCGCGCACCGGTGGACAGGATCACCGTCTTGCTCTTGAGCGAGGCGCCATTGGCCAGCTTGATTTCGATCAGGCCATCGGCACCGGCCGGCACCAATTGCTCGGCACGCTGCAGGTTCATGATGTCCACGTCGTACTGGCGCACGTGCTGCTCCAACGCTGCAGCCATCTTCGGGCCTTCGGTTTCCGGCACGGAGATGAAATTTTCGATCGACATGGTGTCCAGCACCTGCCCGCCGAAGCGTTCGGCGGCCACGCCGGTGCGGATGCCCTTGCGTGCGGCATACACCGCCGCTGCCGAGCCGGCCGGGCCACCGCCCACCACCAGCACGTCGAAGGCATCCTTGGCGGCGATTTTTGCGGCATCGCGCTTGGCGGCATTGGTATCGAGCTTGGCGACGATCTGCTCCAGCGTCATGCGGCCCTGGTCGAACAGTTCGCCGTTCAAGTACACCGTCGGCACCGACATGATCTGGCGGGTTTCGACCTCATCCTGGAACAGCGCGCCATCGATGGCGACATGCTTGATGCGGGGATTGAGCACGGCGGCCAGGTTCAGCGCCTGCACCACGTCCGGGCAGTTCTGGCACGACAGCGAGAAATAGGTTTCGAACTGGTAATCGCCGTCCAGGTGCTGCACCTGCTCGATCAGCTCGGCAGTGGCCTTGGACGGGTGGCCGCCCACCTGCAGCAGCGCCAGCACCAGCGAGGTGAACTCGTGGCCCATCGGCAGGCCGGCAAAGCGCAGCGAGATGTCCTGGCCCGGCGTGGTCAGCGCGAAGGACGGCTTGCGCTGGTTGTCGTCGCGGTGGATGTCCAGGCTGATCTTGTCCGAGAGCAGCACCAGGTCTTCGAGCAGGTCGAGCATCTCGCGCGCAGCCGGGCTGTCGTCGATGGACGCATTGATCTGGATCGGCCGCGTGACCCGTTCCAGGTAGGCGGTCAGCTGGGTCTTGAGGTTGGCATCCAACATGGAGAACTCCTGGGAATGGGCAAGGGGAGGGCGTGGCGTCGCTGCGCTGAGGCAGGTCGCCGGGAGAGGAAGGAGGTGAACCGCAGCCGGCGCAAGGTCGGAGTGCGTGCTGGCGATGGCTGGCGGGCAGCCCGGCACCGGCTCCGGTTCACCTCCGGCCCGTGCGGGCCGGAGATGCTCCGACCTGATGACAGGTCGGAAGTGACAGCCGGCTTAGATCTTGCCGACCAGGTCCAGCGACGGAGCCAGGGTCTTGGCGCCTTCCTTCCACTTGGCCGGGCAGACCTGGCCAGGATTGTTGGCCACGAACTGCGCCGCGGTCAGCTTGCGCAGCGTCTCGGTGACGTCGCGGGCGATGGAGTTGTCGTGGATTTCCAGGGTCTTGATCACGCCTTCCGGATTGATGATGAAGGTGCCACGCAGGGCCAGGCCTTCTTCTTCAATGTGCACGCCGAAGGCGCGGGTCAGCTTGTGGGTCGGGTCGCCGATCAGCGGGAACTGCGCCTTGCCCACGGCCGGGGAGGTTTCGTGCCACACCTTGTGCGAGAAGTGCGTGTCGGTAGTGACGATGTAGACCTCGGCGCCTGCCTTCTGGAAGGCGGCATAGTTATCAGCGGCGTCTTCCACCTCGGTCGGGCAGTTGAAGGTGAACGCGGCCGGCATGAAGATCAGCACCGACCACTTGCCCTTCAGGCTGGCCTCGGTGACTTCGATGAAGTTACCGTTGTGGTACGCATTCGCCTTGAACGGCTGGACCTGAGTGTTGATGAGAGACATTGAGTTTCCTCGTGCGATGAAAGGGGGGCGGGGGATGGAACAGTCGCCATGGTAGGCAGGATCGATAGATTCCTCAAATCGATTGATGGAATTGGATAGATAGGTTTTGGCTATCGATTTTGCAGGCGGCATCTGGTGCTGCAGCGGCGATGCTCCGTCTCCGATAATGGTCAGCCGATGTTTCGCATGAGTGAACGATCCGTATGAGCCACGATCCTGCCGCCCTATCCGGCGAACAGCTGCTGCGGCTGGCGGCGGCGCGGATCGAGCGCGGCGATGCCGAACCCCTGCTGCTGCACGCGCTGGGCCGCGACCGCGCCTGGCTCTTCGCCCATGGCCGCGACCCGGTGCCCAGCGCCGTCGCCGCTGCTTTCGACGCACTGGTGCAGCGGCGTCAGGCCGGTGAACCGGTGGCGTATCTGACCGGCTCGCGCGGGTTCTGGACGCTGGATCTGGAAGTCTCGCCGGCGACGCTGATCCCGCGCGCCGACACCGAGACCCTGGTGG
>NZ_JSZE01000129.1 GCF_000802365.1 Xanthomonas cannabis pv. cannabis | reverse complement strand
ATCTTTGTGGCGCGCCCGTTCAATGCAAAATAAACACCTCCCAGCGGCTGCCCGGTCAATCTTGCGAGGTTGGCCTGGATGGTGCCTGAGTAACCTATATCGGCCACCATGGTGGCGCCGTCACCTACGGTTGCTTTCCAGTAATGCAGGTAAGCTGCCCTTTCAGTTTCTGCAAGCGCCAGCAGTTCATTGATCGCCGGGGCAATCAGTTCCAGCAGCTCGAGATGCATCTCCGGCAGGTAGACATCGCGTTGCATGACTGAGCGCCCTAGACGACGTTCCAGAATACGCGTTGCGTCATCTCCCAGGCGTGCCTGTACCAGGTCGCCCAGTGTCCCGGTGTAGGTGCTGTCCAGTAGCAACGCAAGATCATCCGGCGCATGCAGCGAGGGAGTTCCGGTTCCCCGCCGCGACGCTAGCAGATACTTGCCATGTAGCTGCTGCAGTGAAGCGGACGTTTGCCTTATTAGCTGAAAGCCCTGCTCTAGCAGATGGCCTTCCCGGCTCAAGAACAAGATTGTTTCGATATTGCGTAGCTCCGCCATGCGGATCAGCCAGGCGAGATAATCGAAGATCAGCGGGCCCAGCACCACATAGCCAAGACAGGCCGGTGAAAGCGTCGGCAAGGGCATCAACGTTTCCGGATGCCGGTCGGCAAGATCGGCGAACCGATTGGCCAGCAGACCAAGCCATAACTGGTCCTGCCACCGGGCTGCCGCACCCGATGATGGTCTAAGCGGGCGTAATGCGGGAATCGCCTCCAGCAGCGCAGAGGGGCGAAGCACATGCACGGGTGTCAGCAGGTTGTGCATCTGTGGGCGCTGGATGTCTGCGTGTTCGTTGTCGCCGACATGTAGCCATTGCGAGGCATCGACTTTCTCGATGGCTGACAGCTCCTTCCAGGCACTGTCGGCATCCTTGCGCCAACCCGTTTCGCAGGACACATACCAGGCAGCCGGCAGCGCACTGACTTCAGGCGGCAGAACCTGCTGCAGCAGCGGACTATCCAGATACATGTCCGACAGCGCAACCAGGCGGATGCCACGTTGTTGCAGGTGCGTAGCTGCTGCGATCACACCCCGGCGTGGTTGCAGCAACCGGGCTTCCAGAGCCACTTCCAGTGCCTGAAGGGCGGCAATTGGAAGCCCCTTCGCATCGGGCAGGGCAGACAGCGTTGTGTAGATGCGTGATAGATCGACATCGCAGCCATGTTGATGGCGCGCTTTGGACTCGGCAAGCTCACGTAGTTCGAGAAAATTCTCTACTCCGAAGCGGCCCGCTATCAGGTGGGCAAGATAGGCACGGGCACCGGCCGGATACAAGAAGGGCCTCACTACCAAAGTATCGAAGATATCCAGCGACACCAGTCGAGCCTGCAGAGCGGATAGTGTCAAGCGCGTGGCGATCGGTGTCTCGAAGGAAGCCTGCCAGTTGCGCCCACCTTCGTCGCTGAGCGACAGCGTACCGTCTTGCGGCAAGATGCCGATGCGGTACTGCTTGTGGCGCACGACAGCAACGAATATGCGCTCCACCGCGTGGTGCAAAGTGCCGTCGATCTGGCCGTGCTCTTCGGGAAAGTCCTTGATGTCTAGATTCAGAGCGTACAACGGCCGCAGTGCGTCCACCTTCGCCCAGAACATCGATCCGGCAGGAAAATCGATGTACTCCGAGGAGCTGATGTCGAATCCAAGTTGCTGGGCAAGCGCGCGGCAGACGCTGAAATTGCTGAGCCAGGTATGCGCCCACAGCAGCACTCGTTCGTAGCTCTCCGGATAAAGCATGCCAAGCCGCGGCTCGGCCTGAAACATCCCCAGCTGCCAAGCGATGCGCTCCGGGCTCCCCATCAGGGACGCTACCAGGTAGCGGCGCCACTCGCCTTGCTCGCTGCCTGTATATAGCGATTTTTTCGTATGCAGATGGCCGACGACATCCAGTGCAAGGACCTGCTCGCGAAACGTCACCAACAGCGGTGCGATGTCACGGCCGCGATTGGGCACGACGCGTATATCGAGCTTCTCGATCTGTGGCAGCTTTGAAAAGCGCTCGCGCGCCTGAGCTGCGGCTTTCTCGTCCATCACCGATACCAGCAGGTCATAGCGCACTGGCATATGCTGGAGTGACTGCGCGAATTCGTCGATCAAGTCGGGATAGAAGATGTGCAGCATCACGCCAATCTTGAGCTGCAGTTGCGCTAAGGGAGCAGGCGCGGCAAATGGTTGTTGGTCAGACAAGCGATGAACCGCCTGCTGCGTGCGCCCGGCAAGTTGCAACCGCCCCACCAGGCCACGGATTCCCAGGGCGCGAAGCACCTTGAGGACCCGCATTGCGACTGCGGCTGAGCCCGTGAAACCGCCACCGTGGAGCTCCACCGAGCGACGCGCCGCAGCTAAGAGTTTGGAGAGACTGCCGGTCACGCGGTAAGCCAATGGTTATTCATAGATTCTGGTAGTTCGGGCCCGAACCACCCTCCGGTGTGACCCAGTTGATGATCTCGTAGGGGTCCTTGATGTCGCAGGTCTTGCAGTGCACGCAGTTGGCGGCATTGATCTGCAGGCGTTTGCCGGAGGGGCTGGCGGTGTCTGCGACCATCTCGTAGACGTTGGCCGGGCAGAAGCGGGTGCAGGGGTTGTCGTACTCCTCCACGCAGCGGGTGGCGCAGATGTTGGTGTCGAGCACCTGCAGATGCACCGGCTGGTCTTCGTCGTGCTCGGTGGCGGCGAAATACACCGCCTGCAGGCGGTCGCGCGGGGCGAGCTCGCGGCTGACGTAGTCGCGCTTGGGTTGTTCGTAGTCGCCGATCTTGCGCAGGGCCGACCAGTCGGGCTTGTTCTTCAGGGTCCATGGCGAGGCGCCCTTGAGGGCGGTCTCCCAGGCGGCGTTGAGCAGGCCGAACCACAGCCCCTTCTTGAAACCGGGCTTGATATTGCGGACGGTCTTCAATTCGGCCATGGCATCGGAGGCGCGCAACTTGGCGTCGAAGCCCTGCGGGGCGAGCTGTGACTGCACCAGATGCTCGGCCGCCAGCATGCCGCTGCGGATCGCCTGATGGGTGCCCTTGATCTTGGGCACGTTGAGCAGGCCGGCAGTGTCGCCGATCAGCAGGGCACCCGGCATCTCCACCTTTGGCAGCGACTGCCAGCCGCCGGTGACGATGGCGCGCGCGCCTGCCGACAGGATGCTGCCACCCTCCAGCAGCGACTTGATCAGCGTGTGGTTCTTCCATTGTTGGAAGGCTTCCCACGGCTGGTATTCGGGGTCGCTGTAGTCCAGTCCGCTGACATAGCCGAGCGCAACCTGGTTGTTGTCCAGGTGATACAGAAAGCTGCCGCCGTAGGTGCGATTGTCGGCCGGCCAGCCGATGGTGTGCACGATCTTGCCTGGCGTAACGCGGCCTTCGGGCACCTGCCACAGCTCCTTGATGCCGATCGAATACCCTTGCGGGTCGCTGTCGGCAGTGAGGTCGAAGCGCTTGAGCAGCCGCTTGGTCAGGTGACCGCGCGCGCCCTCGGCCAGGACGGTGACCTTGGCACGGATGTCGATGCCAGCGGTGTAGCCGGGCTTGTGCGACCCGTCCTTGGCCACGCCCATGTCGCCGATACGCACGCCCACCACCTGGCCGCTGTCGTCATGCAGGGTCTCGGCAGCGGCAAAGCCGGGGTAGATCTCCACGCCCAGCGCTTCGGCCTGCGGCGCGAGCCAGGCGCACATCGCGCCCAGGCTGACGATGAAGTTGCCGTGGTTGCGCATGCCCGGCGGCACCACCGGGAACTTGCGTGCGCTGTCCTTGCCGAGAAACCAGAATTCGTCGTCGGTGGCGGCCACGCAGATCGGCGGCGGGTTGTCGCGCCAGCCCGGCAGCAGGGCATCCAGCGGGCCGGGCTCGATCACCGCACCCGACAGGATGTGTGCGCCGATGGTGCTGGATTTTTCGATCACGCAGACGCTCAGCTCGGGGTTGAGCTGCTTGAGCCGGATCGCGAACGACAGCCCGGCCGGACCGGCACCGACGGTGACGACGTCGTATTCCATGACGTCACGCTCGACCGCCTCTGACGCTTGCGCGCCGATTCCCGCTTCCGACATTGCTCCGCTCCCGTTGGCTCGATGGCTGGTGCGCATTTTCCGGGATTGCATGTGATGGCGGCAAATCGCTGCGATTCATCCGCCGTGGACAGCGCCGCCAGGGGCCTGCGTGCTAGCGTTCGGAGATGAAGATTCCGGTCCCATTGCCGGGCGCGCAGGTGCAGTGGTGGCGCGGCTGGTTGCAGGCGGCGGCAGCCGATGCGCTGCTGCAGACATTGCTGACACAGGTGCAGTGGGAGATGCACCGCATCCGCATGTTCGGGCGGGTGGTGGATTCGCCGCGTCTGAGCAGCTGGATCGGCGATCCGGAGGCAAGCTATCGCTATTCGGGAACGCAGTTTTTGCCGCAGCCGTGGCTGGACGCATTGCAGCCGTTACGTGCTCGTCTGCAGGAAGACACCGGCCGCCCGTTCAATAGCGTGCTGGTCAATCGGTATCGCAGTGGCAATGATGCGATGGGCTGGCACAGCGACGACGAGCCGGAGTTGGGCGCCCAGCCGTTGATTGCCTCGGTGAGCCTGGGCGCAACGCGACGCTTTGCGTTCAAACATCGCGACGATGCGGCCTTGAAGCAGACGCTGGAATTGGCGCACGGCGATTTGCTGCTGATGGGTGGCGACACCCAGCGCTGCTACAAGCATGCCCTGCCACGCACGGCGCGGCCGGTGGGGGAGCGGATCAATCTGACTTTTCGGCAGATTGCATCGGCTGCGGCAAGATGACGGTGGTTCGCGGCGGGCGTGAGATCAGGCTTGGGCAGTGCGTGCCCTCATCCGGCGCTGCGCGCCACCTTCTCCCGCTTTCGGGAGAAGGGAGGCAGGCGGATCCCGCCGATTGCAGGGTGCTGGATCTGATGCCGGGTGAGATGCGTCCGGGGCTGCAGGTGGACGTGTCGGCTTACGGTGTGCGTGGCAGCGCCGCGCTGTCCTGTTGCCCGGTGGTGAGCGTCCAGCCCACCAGGTCGGTGGTGACCTGGGTCAGCGCCTGCTCGAACGCTGCGGCAACCGCTGCCACATCGGTGCCGCTGGAAGGGCGGGCGACCAGGAAGGTCCGCGACGCGACCACGCGCTGATCCGAGGAGTGCAGCAGCTTGGCGTTGAGCTCGATGGTGGCCGATGGCACCGACTGGCCGGCGTAATCGGACTCGAAGCGGCGCAGGTCGATCGCCAGTTTGTAGTCCGAGCGGATGCCGGTGCCGATGCGCGCGACCGCCGCGATCTTGCCGGAGTCCTCGAACCCGCGCACGACGCTGTCTTCCAGCATGTCGGTGGCCGGTTGTGCCCAGCCGGCGCCGTGGTAGATCTGCAATTCGCCCGGCGTCGGGCGCACGTTGATGCGCGGGCTGTCGATCACGCGCGCAGCGCTGGGCTTATTGATGGCCAGCTGCCAGGTGACCTGCGGCCAGGACGGATTCGGCGTCACGCGCACGGTGGGCGCGTAGATCGTGGCCGGCTTCTTGTCGCCGCCGGTGAGGACCGAGCAGCCGCTCAGCGCCAGCAACGAGATGCACAGCAGGGGACGCAACACGCGCATGGCAGTCATTTCGGTTCGAACTCCTTGGGTGCGTCGCGGCCGAGCAGGTAGCGCGCAGGGTTGTTGTCCAGTTTGTCGCTGACCCGGCGCAGGTCGCGGATCAGGCCGCGCAATTCGGTCAGCGTGGGGCCGAGCTGGCCCAGCCCGTCGTTGGCAAAACTGTTGATGGCCGCGCGGTTCTCGCCGAGGATGTTGTCGGCATTGCCGGCGGCCGAATCCAGCT
This sequence comes from Xanthomonas cannabis pv. cannabis, assembly GCF_000802365.1. Lineage (GTDB taxonomy): Bacteria > Pseudomonadota > Gammaproteobacteria > Xanthomonadales > Xanthomonadaceae > Xanthomonas > Xanthomonas cannabis. Next base: position 6,618 of record NZ_JSZE01000129.1, on the reverse strand, counting down.
TGACCAACGTTGCATCGAGCTTGCTCAGGATGCCCGGCAGCTGCTGCACCAGGTTTTGATCCAGCCGCTTGATGGTGCCGTTGGTGGTGGTCAGGGTGGTATCCAGGTTGCGTGCGGCATCGCGCGCGCTGACGATCAGCGCCTGCATGCCTTCGTCGCGATCGGCGATGCCACCGCTGATCTTTTCCAGGTTCTGCAGCGTGGCCGAAATGCTCGCCACGTTCTTGTCCGAGAGCATCTCGTCCATGCGTTCGACGATGCGGTTGGCGGTGTCGGTGATGTTCTGCAGTGCCGACGGGGTGGTCTGGATGATCGGCGCATCGCTCTTGTCGATGGTGGTCAGCGACGGCGCCTCGGGCGTGCCGCCGGAAAGCTGGATGATCGACGGGCCGGTCAGGCTGGTGATGGCCAGCTTGGCGCGGGTGTCGCTCTTGATCGGCGTGGTGGAATTCACCCGCACGTGGGCGACCACCTGGCGCGGATCGTTTGGTGCCAGGGTCAGCTCGGTGATCGAGCCCACCGCGATGCCGTTGTACTGCACCGGGCTGCCGACCGACAGGCCGGTGACCGCCTCGCGAAACACCACCCGGTATTGCTGCCAGGTGCGGTCGGAGGAGTACTTGGCGGCCCACAGCCCGAACAGCAGCAGGGCCAGGCCAGCCACGATGGTGAAGGCGCCGATCAGGACGTAATTGGCTTTGGTTTCCATGCTCAGGCGGTCTCGGTGGAGTCGGTCTTGGCCGCGCGTGCGGCGCGTGCGCGCGGACCGTGGAAATATTCCTGGATCCAGGGGTGGTCGAGTTGTTCGACCTCGGCCAGTGGCGCGTTGGCGATCACCTTGCGATCGGCCAGTACGGCGATGCGGTCGCAGATGGCGTACAGCGTATCCAGGTCGTGGGTGATCAGGAACACCGTCAGGCCCAGGGCCTGCTGCAGGGTACGGATCAGGCGGTCGAAGGCGGCCGCGCCAATCGGATCCAGCCCGGCAGTGGGTTCGTCCAGGAACAGCAGGGGCGGGTCCAGTGCCAGCGCACGCGCCAGGCCCGCGCGCTTGCGCATGCCGCCGGACAATTGCGAGGGCAGCTTGTCCAACGCATCGGCCGGCAGGCCGGCCAACTTGATCTTCAGCAGCGCCAGCTCGAAATACCAGCGCTCCGGGAACTCGCCGTGATGTTCCTTCAGCGGCACCTGCACGTTCTCGCCCACGGTCATGGAAGAGAACAGCGCGCCGTCCTGGAACAGCACGCCGGTGTTGCGGGTGATCAACTGCCGGTCGGCGAAGCTGCCCGAACGCGCATCCGCCCCCAGCACGTGGATGCTGCCGGCATCCGGCTCGCGCAGGCCCAGGATGCTGCGCATCAGCACCGACTTGCCGGTGCCAGAACCGCCGACCACGCCCAGGATCTCGCCACGACGCACGTCCAGATCCAGGTCTTCGTGCACGGTCTGGCTGCCGAAACGGTTAGTGAGCCCGCGCACGGAAATCGCCAGCTGGTCGTCGTCGGCCTCTGGGGCAGGATTGGGGAGTGGGGATTCGGGATTGGTCAAGGCACAACTCTCCCCGAGCTCAGCGCGCCAGCCACGCTTCTGCTCTGCACAAACCCCAAATCCCGAATATCCAATCCCAGCTCCATCACCACCCCATCTTCATGAACCACAACGCCGCAATCGCGTCGAGGATGATGACCAAGGAAATCGTCTGCACCACCGAGGAGGTGGTGCGTTCGCCCACCGACTGCGCGGTGCCGCTGACCTTGAGCCCTTCCAGGCAGCCGATCAGGCCGATCACCAGCGCGAACAGCGGCGCCTTCGACAGGCCGACCAGGAAGTGCCGCAACTGGATGGTCTCGTGCATGCGCGCCAGATACATCTGCGGCGGGATATCCAGGTCGAACGCGCCCACGGTGACGCCACCGGCCAAGCCGGCGATCATGGCGATGAAGGTCAGCAGCGGCAGGGTGAAGATCAGCGCCAGCAGGCGCGGGATCACCAGCAGGTCGATCGGGTCCAGGCCGAGGGTACGGATGGCATCGACTTCCTCGCGCGATTTCATCGCACCGATCTGCGCGGTGAAGGCGCTGGCGGTGCGTCCGGCCAGCACGATGGCGGTCAGCAGCACCGCGAACTCGCGCAGGAAGGCGATGGACACCAGTTCCACCACGTAAATCTCTGCGCCGAAGTCGCGCAGGATGGTCGAGCCCAGGAACGCGATCACCGCGCCGACCAGATAGGACAGCAGCACCACCAGCGGCACCGCGTCCAGGCCCACCTGTTCCATGTGGTGCACGGTGGAGGTCAGGCGGAAGCGGCGCGGCTCATGGATCAGCCGCATGATCTTGACCAGGTTCTCGCCGAGAAAACTGTTCAACTCCAGGATTCCCTGGCCGACGCCATGGGTGGTGCGGCCCAGACGGTCCAGCGCGGCGACGAAGCCGTAATCGCGCTTGGGCTTGGGGCGTTCGTCGTTGAGTTCCTCAATGGTGCACACCAGGGCCTGGTGCTCGTCGCGGAAATCGATGGCGTCTTCCTTGAGCCCGAGGCGGCCGGCAAAGCGCAGCAGCTGCAGCACGCCGGCCGAATCCAGTTGCCCGATACCGCGCGCGTCGATGCGGCGCACCCCGTCGGGCACGGTCTGCAACAGTTCTGCCTGGGGCAGGGCGGTCGCCAGGACCCAACTGCCGGCGAGGCGGATCTGTGCCTGATCCTGCGAGTCTTGTTCGATGCGGGGAGGTTGCGGTTTGATCATGGGTGGCCTGTCCGTGGCACCAGCATACAGGGCCGGCGTGAGCGAAAGATGGGGGCGCGGCGGCGGCGATCGCCCTGCCCCCGGGAATCAGGGCGCCGGCCACGCGCGCTGCGGCATACACTGGCGGCCTCGCCACACGGCGTTTCTCCGGCCCGACCCGCCACGCATGTCCGCTGCCACCGTCGTCTTACCGTCCGCCAGCGCCACCTACGCCCAGCGCGTCGCCTTCGTATCGGAAATCGCCGGGCGCCTGCATTCCTATGGCACCACCGCGCAGCGCCTGGAGGCGGCAGTGGTCGGGCTGTCGCAAAAACTCGGTCTGGACTGCGAACCCTGGTCCAACCCCACCGGCATCATCCTGAGCTTCAGCGACCCGACCAAGGCGATCGGCTCCAGCGACATCACCCGGGTGATCCGGCTCGCGCCCGGCGAGAACGATCTGTACAAGCTCAGCGTGGCCGACTACGTGGCCGACAGCGTGGCCAATGGGCGCATGAGCATTGCCCAGGGGCACACCGCCTTGCGCCGGTTGGACCGGGAGGTCGATCGGCGCGGCAAGACCATGCAGGTGCTGGCGTTCGGGCTGGCCGCCGCCGGCGTGGCCGGGTTGTGGAAGTTGCCCTGGCTGGACATCGCCACTGCCGGCGCCATCGGCATGTCGATCGGCCTGCTGACCCAGTACACCGACAAGCGGCCTGCGACCAAGGAGGCCGGCGAAGCGCTGGCCGGGCTGCTGGCCGGCGTGGTGGCGGCAGTGGTGGCCTCGCTGGTCGGGCCGTTGAACCTCAATACGGTGATCATCGCCTCGCTGGTGGTGTTGCTGCCCGGCATGTCGCTGACCAACGCATTCAACGAGCTGGCCAGCCAGCACTGGGTGTCCGGGACTGCGCGCCTGGCCGGTGCGGTCACCACGGTGCTCAAACTCACGGTCGGCGCGGTGATCGCGGTGACGCTGACCCAGCTGGTCGGCCTGCACCCACGGGTGGCCGCCTTGCGTCCGCAGTCGGGATGGGTGGAATGGGCCTCGCTGCTGGTGGCCGCGTACGCGTTTGCGGTGTTGTTCAAGGCCAATCGGCGCGATTATTTATGGATCATGGCCGCGGCAATGTCCGGTTATGTCATCGCGCGTTATGCCGGCCATGCCTGGGGCGGCCCGGCTGGCGTATTTGCCTCGGCCATGGCACTGACCGCCGCCGGGAATCTGTTTGGGCGGGTCGTTCAAAAACCCGGTGCGCTGATCCGGTTGCCGGGCATCATCATGCTGGTTCCCGGGAGTGTCAGCCTGCGGGGATTTTTGACCCTGGTGCAGCAGCAGGATGTCAGTGTCGGACAAGCGGCATTGTTGGCGGTGACCAATATCGTGATGGCATTGATGGCCGGCCTGCTGTTCGGCAATCTGCTGATTCCGGCGCGCAAGAATTTATGAATAAGCCGATCATCGCCCAATAAAAACGCCGGCAATGCCGGCGTTTTTATTGGTCTGGATTTAAGCGGCCTTGGCTTTCTTGCTGGCGCGCTTGGTTGCCGTCTTGCGCGGCGTGGTCTTTTTTGTCGCTGCCTTCTTCGTACCACCGCCCACCTTGCTGATCAGAAAGTCTTCCACTTTCTTGCCGGCAGCGGTCAATTCGGCCAGCCAGCGCGGCTGCTTGCCGCGGCCGGTCCAGGTTTCCTGGGCATTGGCGGGGTTGCGGTATTTCGGCGGAACCTTGCCCAGCTTGCGGCCGGCACGCGGGCCCGGCTTGCCGGCAGCAGCGGGACGGCCCGGCCCGGCACTGGCGGCGCTACCGAACAATTCTTCGATGGAATACCCCTGGGCTTTTGCCGCACGGGTCAGCTGAGTGCGAACCTTGGCGATCGGGACGCGCTTGGCAACCACGGTCTGTTGCTTCTTTGCGTTTTTGATCAAGGCGCCCAATTGCTTGGCCGACAGGCCGGTGAGATCGATCGACATCACTACTCCGGAAGAATGAGAGAGAAAGAATGCCGGTCCGTGGCAGCGGCGGCCATCATAATGTCAGAAAACCGGTATGACAAATGCGCCGAAATACTTCGGCGCCTTGCGTTCATCCAATTGAAGCGGGGGTGCGTTGTTTGATCAACGGCCCAGGCGGGAGAATAATCCGGCCTTATCCAGGTTTTCTGCCGAATCGGCGGTGCGGGCGCGATATTCAAATGTGCCGGCGGCCAATCCCCGTTCCGAGACCACCACCCGATGCGGAATGCCCAAGAGTTCCATATCGGCAAACATGGCACCCGGACGTAGGCCGCGGTCATCCAGTGCTGCATCGATACCGGTGGCAATCAATTCGTCCAGCAATGCCTGGGCGGCGGCCACCACGCTGGCGTCCTGTTTGGGATTGATCACGCACACCACCACCTGCCACGGCGCCATCGGCGCCGGCCAGATGATGCCGGCATCGTCGTGGTTCTGTTCGATCGCTGCGGCAACGATGCGCGAAATGCCGATGCCGTAGCAGCCCATCTTCATCACCGCGGCCTTGCCGTTTTCATCGATGACGGTGGCCTGCAATGCCTGCGCGTACTGGCTGCCCAGCTGGAACACGTGGCCGACCTCGATGCCGCGCGCCAGACGCAGTTCGCCGCCATCGGCGGCGCGCTCGCCTTCGACCACGTTACGCACATCGGCCACGGTCTCCGGTTCCGGCAGGTCGCGGCCCCAGTTGACGCCGACCAGATGCGCGCCGACCACATTGGCGCCGACCACGAAATCGGCCATTGCCGCGACATCGCGGTCGGCGACCACGCGCACCGGGCGCGCAGTGTTCACCGGGCCCAGGAAACCCGGCTCGCAGCCCAGGTGCTCGCGGATTTCGGTTTCGTTGGCCAGGCGGTAGTCGGCCAGGCCAGCCACCTTGCCCAGCTTGATCTCGTTGACCGCATGGTCGCCGCGGACCAGCACCAGCACGAAGCCGGCCTGCGTCATCACCGCCACCGACTTGACCGTGCGCTGCAACGCGATGCCCAGCAGCTGTGCGACGTCTTCGCAGGTCTTCTGGGTGGGCGTCGCCACCTGCTGCATCACTTCGCTGGCGTCGGGACGCGCGGCGGGCAGCGCGGCGCTGGCGGTTTCCACATTGGCCGCGTAATCGGACCCGGTGGAGAACGCCAGCGAGTCTTCGCCGGAGGCGGCGATGACGTGGAATTCCTGCGAGGCGTCGCCGCCGATGGCGCCCGAATCGGCCTGCACCGCGCGGAACTCCAGCCCCAGGCGGGTGAAGATGCGGGTGTAGGCGGCGCGCATGTTGTCGTATTCGCGCGCCATGTCCTCGTCGGTGAGATGGAAGGAGTAGGCGTCCTTCATCAGGAATTCGCGCGCACGCATCACGCCGAAGCGCGGGCGGATTTCATCACGGAACTTGGTCTGGATCTGGTAGAAGTTCAGCGGCAGCTGCTTGTAGCTGTTGATCTCCTGGCGCGCGAATTCGGCCGCGGCTTCTTCGGCGGTGGGGCTGTAGCAGAACTCCTGCTCCTTGCGGTCCTTGATCTTGAGCAACTGCCCGCCGAACTTTTCCCAACGGCCGGTGGCGTCCCACAGCTCGCGCGGCTGGATGGTGGGGAACAGCACTTCCACCGCCCCGGCACGGTTCATTTCCTCGCGCACGATCGCCTCGACCTTGCGCAGCACGCGCAGGCCCAGCGGCGACCAGGTGTACAGCCCGGAGGCCAGCTTGCGGATCATGCCCGCGCGCAGCATCAGACGGTGGCTGACCAGCTCGGCGTCGGCCGGGGTTTCCTTGGTGGTGTGCAGGTGGAACTGGGAAAGACGCATCGGGCTTCGCTTGGGCGGAAAGCCCATAGTTTGCCAGTCTCGCGCCCTGCCGGTCATCGCCGGGTGCGCGTTGCCGGTGGTC
>NZ_JSZE01000128.1 GCF_000802365.1 Xanthomonas cannabis pv. cannabis | reverse complement strand
GAACACGTAGGTGTAGAACACCACCGTGTCCGAATCGTCGTTGCGCGAAAGCTGCTTGATCTGGATTGCCACGATGGCACTGATCACTGCCGCGAGCAGCGCAATCAGCAGTCCCGGGCTGAAGGTGGACGAGCCCGGGCGCAGGATTACCAGCACCCCGATAAATCCGGCTGCCACTGCCAGCCAGCGGCGCATGCGCACCTGTTCGTGCAGCCAGATCACGGCCAGCACGGTGACGAACAACGGCGTGGAATAGGAGAGCGAAATTGCCTGCGACAACGGCAGATGGCCGATCGCCCAGAACCCGCACAGCATCGAGGCCAGGCCAATCAGCGTGCGTGCGAAATAGTGCGGCAACTGACGGGTGCGCGGCAGCGTCTTGCCGGGGCCAATGAGCAGCGGCAGCAGCGCCAGCAGGCCGAATGCATTGCGGAAGAACGCGATCTCGGTGGTGGCGACGGTCTTGGATGCCAGCCGGATGGTGATGGCCATCAGACCGAAGGCGAGCGTGCTGATCAGCATCCAGGCAGCGGCGCGCATGGACGCCGAGGGTGCAGTCACCAATGCGCTCCGATGATGCGGGGTTCCGGCTCCAGGATCACCGAGTAGCGCTCGCGCACCGATTCGGCGATGCGTCGCGCAACGTCCAGCAGCTGTGCGCCGGTTGCGCTGCCGTAATTGACCAGCACCAAGGCATGCGCCGGCGACACGCCGGCGTCGCCTTCGCGCTGGCCCTTCCAGCCGCACTGTTCGATCAACCAGGCGGCCGACAACTTGCCCTGGCCAGGCTGCTGACCCGGATACACCGGCATGTCGGCGAAGGTGGCCTGCAACGCGGCAATCTGTTCGCTCGGCAGCAGCGGATTCTTGAAGAAGCTGCCGGCATTGCCGAGCACGTCCGGGTCCGGCAATTTGCGGCGGCGGATGTTGATCACCGCCTGCGCCACATCGGCCGCGCCCGCCAGCTCGGCGCCCATGCTGGCCAGCTCCTCGCGGATGCCGGCGTAGTCCAGCCGCAGCTCGTGCAGCAGCGGCAGATTGAATTCCACCGCCACGATCAGGTAACGCTCGGGCTGCTGCTTGAACACGCTGTCGCGGTAGTCGAACGCGCAGTCCGCTGCCTCCAGCCGCACGAACTGCTGGCTGTGCTGGTCGAAGGCTTCCACCACCTGGATGAAGTCGCCCACCTGCGCGCCATAGGCGCCGATGTTCTGGATCGGGCAGGCGCCGACGGTGCCGGGAATCAGCGCCAGATTCTCCAGCCCCGATAGCCCCTGCTGCAGCGAATACAGCACCAGCGCATGCCAGTTCACGCCGGCACCGGCGCGGACGATGGCGTGGTCGGCGTGGTGCGCAATGATCGCAATGTCGCGGTTCTCGAAACACAGCACGCAGCCGGGCGGGTCGCCGGCCAGCAACACATTGCTGCCGCTGCCCAGCACCAGCAGCGGTCCGCCCGCGATCTGCGGCGCTGCCAGCGCCTGCGGCAAGGCTTCGGGCGTGTGGATGCGCAGCAGCCAGCGCGCGGAGGCATCGACGTGAAAGGTGTTGAGTGCACGCAATGGCGCGTGTTCGCTCAACTGCCAGCCCGGTTGCACAGCCTCGTTCATAACGGCGACACCGCACCGCCGCTCGGCGCTTCGCGGCGGCGACGGATGGCGTCCACGCATTCGCCGATCAACGGCGGCCCGCGATACACCAGGCCGCTGTAGCACTGCACCAGGCTCGCACCGGCGGCCATCTTGGCCACCGCGTCGGCGCCGGAGCTGATGCCACCCACGCCGATCAGCGGGATCGACTCGGGCAGCCGCGCGCGCAGGCGGCGCAGCACTAGGGTGGATTGCCCCAGCAATGGCGCGCCCGACAAACCGCCGGCTTCGGCGGCCAGCGGGTGATTGGCGATCAAGGTGCGGGTCACCGTGGTGTTGGTGGCAATCACGCCATCCACGGCCAGATCGGCCAACACGCGTGCGGCGGCGTCGATGTCGCGATCGTTGAGGTCCGGCGCCACCTTCACCAGCATCGGTACCCGCTTGCTGTGCTGGCCGGCGAGCGCTTCCTGGGTCTCGCGCAGGTCGGCGATCAAGCGGCGCAGCGATTGTTCTTCCTGCAGCTCGCGCAGGCCGGCGGTATTGGGTGAAGAGATGTTGACGGTGATGTAGTCGGCCAGCGGATACACGCGCTCCATGCAGTAGCGGTAGTCGCTGGTGGCCTCCTCGTTGGGCGTGTCCTTGTTCTTGCCGATGTTGATGCCCAGCAGGCCACCGCGCCGCCGCGCGCGCTGCACATTGGCCACCAGCGCATCCACGCCCAGGTTGTTGAAGCCCATGCGGTTGATCACCGCCTGGTACTCGGGCAACCGGAACATGCGCGGCTTCGGGTTGCCCTCCTGCGGGCGCGGGGTCACCGTGCCGATCTCGACAAAACCAAACCCCAACGCCAGCAGGGCGTCGATGTGCTCGCCATTCTTGTCCAGCCCGGCGCCCAGTCCGACCGGGTTGGGGAACATCAGGCCGAACGCAGGGGTCGGCAGCGGCACCGGGCGCTTGGCCAGCAGCGACGTGGTGCCGGTGCGGTAGGCGGTATCGATGGAGCGCAGCGCCAGCGCGTGGGCGCGCTCGGCATCGAGGGAAAACAGGAAGGGGCGGGCAAGCGAATACATGCGGGTCAGTTCAAACTCCCGGCAAAAATGCGGGTCTCGTAATGGAAGTCGATCAGTCCGTCGCGGGCGTGCGCATCGAACAGGGCGCGCAACGCGGCCTGCATCGGCGCGTGGCGCAGGTCGTGTGCCAGCGGCGCATACGAAGACGACAGCAACCGGCCGCGCAGCGCATCGAAGTCCAGCCGCTGCACATTGGGAAAGCGCGCCATCGCGCGAAACCCGTCGCCGAACCAGGCCTGCATGGTGGCATCGTCCTGGTAGCGCTCGGCCACGGCCGAATAATCGGTGCCGTACTCCAGCAGCAGCTGCTCGTAGCCGCGCAGGAACGCGGTGCTGTCCAGTTCGCGCGAATTCCAGTACACCGCCGCCAGGCCGCCCGGCTGCAGGATGCGTGCCCATTCGCGGCGCACTGCCTGCGTGTCGAACCAGTGGAAGGCCTGCGCCGCCGACACCAGACCCACGCTGGCATCGGCCAGGCCGGTAGCTTCGGCAGTGCCGTCGGTGGCCCGGAAGGCCGGAAACTCCGCCAGCCATTGCTGGGCGGCCGCGCGCATGGCCGGGTTCGGCTCCACCGCATTGACCGCGTAGCCGGCTTCAAGAAACAGGCGGCTGGAAATGCCGGTGCCGGCGCCGATGTCGGCCACCGGCGTGGCGGGGGTGACGCCCAGGTCGTCATGCAGCCAACGCAACACCTGCGGCGGGTAGCTAGGCCGGTAGCGCACGTAAGCGGCTACACGGTCGTTGAAGCGCTGGGCAGAGGAGGGCGCAGCCATGCTCAACTGCTGGAGGCCGCCAGCCACGCCATGCCACCGAAGAACAGGATGAAGATGACGATGCCGACCAGCCACATCGCCACCGCCAGCCAGCCAAGAATCAGCCCGCCGATGGCCAGCCCGTCGCCTTCCAGGCCTTGCGGATTGCGCCGGATTTCGGCGCGCGCCAGATGGCCGGTGATGATGGCGCAGATGCTGCCGAGGAAGGGGATCAGCGTCCAGCCGAGAATGCCTGCGACCAGGCTGACGATGGCCATGGCGCTGGTCTGTCGAACGACAACGTTCATCATGAACTCCGTGAGAGTGAGCCGGCAGCCGGTCTCTGGTGACGCGATTATCCCAGAGCGGCCGCCGAAAAGGCGTGCCGTGTGCGGTGGGAACCCCTGTGCGGCCGGTCATTGGCCCGTCCTGACGTGCCGAAGAGCAGGCAGGGCCGCCGCGGTGCCTTGCCAGGCCAGGGCGTGTCGGAGCAGGGCAGCCAGCCGCCTGCATTGCCGCGACGCTGTTGTCAGTGGCGTGTCCGGCGTCGCCGCAGATGCCGAGCAGCCTGCGGCTGCGCCCACATCGCTGCGTCGCAAGCGCGCCGGACCACTGCCGGCGCACCTTGCCGCATCGATCAGAGATCGAACTTGATGCCTTGCGCCAGCGGCAGCGAATCGGAGTAGTTGATGGTGTTGGTCTGGCGACGCATGTAGACCTTCCACGCGTCCGAGCCGGATTCGCGGCCACCGCCGGTGTCCTTCTCGCCGCCGAAGGCGCCACCGATCTCCGCACCCGAGGTGCCGATGTTGACGTTGGCGATGCCGCAATCGCTGCCCGCAGCGGACAGGAACTTCTCGGCCGCTTTGAGGTTCTGGGTGAAGATCGATGACGACAGTCCCTGCGGCACACCGTTCTGCAGATCGATCGCCTCGTCCAGCGTGCTGTACTTCATCACATACAGGATCGGGGCGAAGGTCTCGTGCTGCACCACCGCGTCGCTGTTCTGCAGCCCGGTGACGATCGCCGGCAGCACGAAGTTGCCCGGGCGATCGATCGCCGTACCACCCACTTCCACCGTGCCGCCAGCGGCCTTGGCCTTGGCGATCGAGTCGAGGAACTGCGCAACGGCGCCCTGGCTGTTCAGCGGGCCCATCAGGTTCGCCGGGTCGGTGGGGTCGCCGATCTTGCTGTCGAGCTGCTTGTACGCCTTGACCAAAGTGGCCAGCACGTTGTCGTAGATGGATTCGTGCACGATCAGCCGGCGCGTGGTGGTGCAGCGCTGCCCGGCCGTGCCGACTGCGCCGAACACGATGCCCGGGATGGCCAGCTTCAGGTCGGCGGTTTCATCCAGGATGATCGCGTTATTGCCGCCCAGCTCCAGCAGGCAGCGGCCCAGGCGATGGGCGACCTTTTCGGCGACCACGCGGCCGATCTGGGTCGAACCGGTGAAGCTGATCAGCGGCACGCGCCGGTCTTCGACCAGCGTCTGCGACAGCGCCGTGCCGGCATCGTTGATCAGGAAGAAGATGTCCGGGAAGCCGGCGTCCTTCAACGCCGCATTGCAGATCTTCATCGTCGCGATCGCGGTCAGCGGCGTCTTGTTGGACGGCTTCCAGATGCAGATATCGCCGCAGATCGCCGCAAGGAACGCATTCCACGCCCACACCGCCACCGGGAAGTTGAACGCGCTGATGATGCCCACCAGCCCCAGCGGCTGGTACTGCTCATACATGCGGTGGCCGGGACGCTCCGAATGCATGGTGTAGCCATAGAGCATGCGGCTCTGGCCCACGGCGAAGTCGGCGATGTCGATCATCTCCTGCACTTCGCCATCGCCTTCCGGCTTGCTCTTGCCCATCTCCAACGCCACCAGCGAGCCCAGTGCGTCCTTGTGCGCACGCAGCGCCTCGCCACACAGGCGCACCGCCTCACCGCGACGCGGGGCCGGCGTGGTCCGCCACAGCTTGAAGGCCGCCTGCGCGCGCTGGATGATCAGCTCGTAATCGTCCGGCGTGGTCGCCCGTACATCGGCGATGACGGCGTTGGTCGTCGGATTGAGCGGTTGCAGTACGCCCGCGCCGGTGGCCGACGACCAGGTCGCCTCGCCGAGGTAAGTGCCGGAATTGGACGCGGCGAGGTCGAGCGCCTTGAGCAGGTCAGCGGACATGGAATCTCCTGGAGTCGGGACGGTCGCCCGGCGGCCAAGGCCAGCCAGCGACATGGGTAGCCGCCGATTTTAGCAGGCTCCACCCGCCGCCCGCCGGCTTGGCAAGCCGGCTGAACATGCGACAATGCCGCCCTTGGCCCCGTAGCTCAGCTGGATAGAGCGTCCCCCTGCTAGGAAGAGGGGAAATTGTAGGGTTGCCGCTATCTTGTTTAACCCTTTGTTTAATAAGGCATGAGGCCGTCCGTTCCGCGAATGCGATGCAGGCCTAGGCATCCCAACTTGGGTGTCGCTCTTGGATTGGAGAGTCGCATCGCTCAGGCTCGCATCAGCCGCTACTAAACGGGCACGCATGACCCATATCTCAAGACTGCCCTGGATCTGTCTGATGCACTTTGTGTGTCCCTCAGTTCCTTGGTCGCCGAGTCTGATCAACTTGGTCAGATCATCGAGCTGGTGCGCCAGCTGCCCGAGGGGCAGCAGGATGAGCTGGCGAAACACTTGTTGGCACTCGCCGCTTCGCCTCCTTCGAAAGCCGAAAAAGAGTAGGCCCAACAACCTAGACGGCGGACAAGCTCTCGCTCGGGGAGCAGCGAAGGACGTCGCAAAATTGCGGCTGAGCCCAGCGCAGCGGCCCGCCTAGTCCATGGTGCGAAAGGTCCCGTTGCTGTCTTGGCATGCTTCCCGTCAGACAATTTCCTACACAGATGCCAACGCCCATCCGATCTGAACGGGCGGTGTGATCCTGTAATCTTGCGAGTGGACGGTCGTTTCCAAACAAGCCAGGGATCACAGATGGAAGGCAGCGCGTCATGACCGGCAAGATCAAGCTCAGTGTCACCATCGCGCTCTTGCTCTTCGCCCTCACCGCAGGGGTCTACCTTTCGGGCCAGTTGATCTTGATGCTGTTGAAAGTGGCTGGGCCGCTTAGCGTCGGCACCTATTGGTCTTACGTCAAAGCACTCGACTTTCCGCAGTTCGCTCCCTACGCGACCAAGATCAAGCTGGCTGGCGCCTTCGGCTTCGGCGTGCCGCTCCTGGCCTGGATCGCACTACTGATCCCACTGTTCAAGCCAAAGGCCGCCGCCTTACACGGCGACGCGCGCTTTGCCTCTGGCAGTGATTTGGCCAAAAAGGACATGCTCAAACCGTCGCCGACCGGCATCGTGGTCGGCAAGCACGGTGGCAAGTTGGTGCGTCTACCTGGGCAACAGTTTGTGATCCTGGCCGCGCCCACGCGTTCGGGTAAAGGCGTGGGCATCGTCATTCCCAATCTGCTCGACTACCAAGGCTCGGTGGTGGTCCTGGATATCAAGCAGGAGAACTTCGATCTAACTTCTGGCTGGCGCAAGAGCCAGGGTCAAGAGGTCTTTTTGTTCAACCCCTTCGCGGAAGATGGGCGCACGCATCGCTGGAATCCGCTGAGCTACATCTCGCCCGATCCCGCCTTTCGTGTGTCGGATCTGATGAGTGTCGCGGCGATGCTCTACCCGGATGGCTCCGATGCCCAGAAGTTCTGGGTGAGCCAAGCCCGCAATGCCTTCATGGCCTTCACGCTTTATCTGTTCGATAGCCTGGACGATCAGATCAAGCGTAAGCATCCAAAGGAAATGTGGATGTTCCCAACCCTTGGGATGCTCTATCGCGTGTCGTCGGGAGATGGCAGCGACTTGAAGGGCTACCTCAAAAAGCTTTCTCAGCGCGACTTCCTGGGCCGCGACGCGAAGACCGCGTTTGACAACTTGCTGTCGCAGGCTGAAGAGACCTTTGCGTCGATCATGGGCACGTTCAAGGAGCCGCTCAACCAGTTCATCAATCCGATTCTCGATGCGGCAACCAGCGGCAACGACTTCCTGCTGACCGATGTGCGCAAGAAGAAGATGAGCATCTACATCGGCATCCAGCCCAACAAGCTTGCCGAAAGCCGCTTGCTGATCAACTTGCTGTTTAGTCAGCTCATCAACCTCAACACCAAAGAGCTGCCGCAGAACAACCCGGCGCTCAAACATCAATGCCTGCTGCTGATGGACGAATTCACGTCCATCGGGCGTGTCGACATCATTGCAAGCGCGGTGAGCTACATGGCTGGCTACAACATTCGCTTGCTGCCGATCATCCAGAGCATGGCGCAGCTGGACGCGACCTATGGCAAGGATGTCTCGCGCACGATCATCACCAACCATGCCTTGCAAATTGTCTATGCTCCGCGCGAGCAGCAAGACGCCAACGACTACTCCGACATGCTCGGCTACACCACGGTGCGCAAGAAGAACAAGTCGCACACCAGTGGCAAGCAAAGCAGTGTGTCCTACTCCGAGACCGAGCAGCGCCGCGCATTGATGCTGCCGCAGGAATTGAAAGCGATGGGCTTTGACAAGGAGGTCTTTCTCTATGAAGGCATCCCAAGCCCGGTGCTCTGCGAGAAGATCAAGTATTACGAAGATACCTACTTCACTAAACGGCTGCTACCAAAAGCCGAGGTGAATAAGTTATCTGCCGCCGTCTCGGGCTCATGAAATTAGCTCTTGACGAAAAATTCCAAGCCATTGCCGGGAAATTAGAATGCCATTTGTAAATGAATTTATTCCTGAGCCAGATGTTGTCAAATACAACCTAGAAGCGATCGACAGAGACTTTGTGGTCGGTGGCACCAATGCGAGAGACTGGACATTTGATCGTGATCGCGACATGTATTTGCGCAATGTCGCAAACGGTGGCGGCACTGAAATTGAAGTCAGAAATCAGACGAAATTTTCCTTCTATTGGCATGGAGAGCTTCTAACGCTGAGATTGGATTTGGTCGACGGTGGAGGCGCGCGTGGTCAGCCCGGTTGGTCCCATTGGAGACTGATGTGGATCAATGGTGGAGAGGGACTGCCTGAGCATCTCAAGGCCGATAAGGAGCAATTCATAGCTGACCTCAAAGAAGCCTTGCTTGCATACAAGGATTTTGGCGTCCATTCCAGGAACACGGACTACCACATCGTTTTTGAAGTCGATGAGGGGTGCTTGGTGTGAATGGCTCGATATCTGCCCAGGACGCAATCGATAGAATTCGTCAGAACCCTGGCGATTACCAAACACCAGAATCGCTGCGGTCGCTCGCCGCGCAGGTGGATGCAAATGCCTCAGGCAAGGTCACTGTTCTTTACAGTGGCCCGGCAGCGAAGGACATCTGGTCGACTGATGTCATTGGATCGATGATCGAATCTGGCGAAGACATCCGGGTTATCGATAAAAGCCAGGCATCGAAGTTTCTGAATTCCCGTGAGTTCTATACCGCGCTCGCCGACATCTACGAAATTTCGCCTCGTGAGCTGATAGACGGGTCTCATCGTGGGCCTGCCACAGAGTGGCTTTACCACCCCACGCAAGGTCCTTGGGCAGATGCGTCTGGACGGTTTGCAGATGCAACCGTAGGTGAGGTTCATGCCATCGTGGGCGACGCTCAGCCAAGCCGTGTCTTTGGCGAAATTGAAGTGCCTCGCATTCTTGCCAATCCAAACGTCAGCTCGATTGGGGCTTCCGCGTGAAGCGCTGGCCGGTGTGAAAGACCGGCTCGGTCAGCAAGCAGCCTTTGAGCTGATCGTGGCCCGTGCGCGTGAACACGAGGGCATGCTGCGCATCCCAGCCAGTGATGATGCGCTCCGCGAGAACAAAGTTCTGAGGCTCGACAACAGAGAGTATTTTCGCGGAACGGCCATTGAGGGAACATCAAAGGCGTTAGACCAGAGCACGCTTCCGCTCAGTCAGCGTATGAGTCCGCGACGTCCCCCCGCCCTGAGTAGCGGTCGGGTTTAGAGTCCGGGGTTGATGATATCGGTGTTTGCCAGATGTTGGGCATAAGCGGACGGCGTCATGCCGCCAATTGCTTTCTTGGGTCG
>NZ_JSZE01000127.1 GCF_000802365.1 Xanthomonas cannabis pv. cannabis | reverse complement strand
CGGTAGAAGGGAGTTGATCACTTAGTGCGCAGCGCCCCAGCCAACCACCTATCTGCAAGCCCCCTTGAGTCAAGGGGGCGCGGCGACAGCCGCGGGGATGTGAAAGCCCGGAGCGGGACCCGCGTTGTGTACCGCTGCAGGCGGCACGGAATGCTGGCCCCCATCCGCCCTTCGGGCACCTTCCCCGCAAGCGGTGGAAGGGAGCCGGGCACCTACCGCTGCAAGCGGTGGAAGGGAGTTGATCCAGGTCACGTGCAGGCACCCCGGCCAACCACCTGTCTGCAAGCCCCCTTGAGTCAAGGGGGCGCGGCGACAGCCGCGGGGATGTGGCATGCCCGGAGCGGGACCCACGTTGTGTACCGCTGCAGGCGGCACGGAATGCTGGCCCCCATCCGCCCTTCGGGCACCTTCCCCCGCAAGCGGTGGAAGGGAGCCGAGCACCTACCGCTGCAAGCGGTGGGAGGGAGTTGATCCAGGTCACGTGCAGGCACCCCGGCCAACCACCTATCTGCAAGCCCCCTTGAGTCAAGGGGGCGCGGCGACAGCCGCGGGGATCTGGCATGCCCAGAGCGGGACCTACGTTGTGTACCGCCGCAGGCGGCACGAAATGCTGCCCCCATCCGCCCTTCGGGCACCTTCCCCGCAAGCGGTGGAAGGGAGCCGAGCACCTACCGTTGCAAGCGGTGGGAGGGAGTTGATCCAGGTCACGTGCAGGCACTCCGGCCGACGACCTATCTGCAAGCCCCCTTGAGTCAAGGGGGCGCGGCGACAGCCGCGGGGATGTGGAAGGCCCGGAGCGGGACCCGCGTTTTGTACCGCCTGCGGCGGTACGAAGCGTGGGCGCCTTCGCTTTGGGCGATGCCCAAAGCAAGGCGGCGGAGCCGGCCGATAAGCCGGGTTCTGTCGTGGACAGTCATTCGTCTAGGCGCTACGTCACCGCAGCGCTCAAGCAACCTACCCGGATCCAGCGCGGGCCACGCCAATGGATCCCTATTTGGTCTTGCTCCAGGTGGGGTTTGCCGTGCCGGTCCGTTACCGGACTCGCGGTGCGCTCTTACCGCACCATTTCACCCTTACCGGTCCCTCGCCACCCCTCTGCAGCCTCCGAACGCACTTGGCGATGCTGCGCATCGCCGACATGCTTCAGTGGCGGCAGAGGGGTGACGAGGGACGTAGGCGGTATCTTTCTGTTGCACTTTCCGTCGGCTTGCGCCGCCCAGGCGTTACCTGGCACCTTGCCCTATGGAGCCCGGACTTTCCTCGGCACTCTTGCGAGTGACGCGACTGTCTGGCCGACTCCGCCGGGGCGCATTCTACGCTATCGCCGCCATGCGAAACGGCACCGCGATTTCAAACTGACCATTGCCTTGTAGGAGCGCACCCGGGCGCGAGAGGCGGTACCGACCAACCACCGTCGCTTCCAGGCATGCTCCTGCGATGACCGCATTAGCCGCCATACAACGCCTTGCGCGGCGCGCCGGTCAGCTCGGCGGCGAGCTTGGCGGCAGTGGACGGCGGCAGGTGTTCGGCGAGCTTGGCGTAGACGCGGCGGCCTTCGGCGAGCTGGCCGTCGGCGGCGTCGGCGGCGCCCTGCACCATCACCACGAACTCGCCCTTGCGCTGGTTGTCGTCGGCTTCGACCCGGGCCTGCAGTTCGGCCAGGGTGCCGTCGAGCACGGTTTCGAACAACTTGGTCAACTCACGGGCGATCACCGCCGGGCGGTCATCGCCGAAGGCAAGGCGCAGGTCGGCCAGCGACTCGACGATGCGGTGGGACGACTCGTAGAACACCAGGGTGCGGGTCTCGCCAGCCAGCCGCGCCAGGCGCTCGCGGCGCGCGGCGCTCTTGGCCGGCAGGAAGCCTTCGAAGCCGAAGCGGTCGCTGGGCAAGCCGGCCACGCTAAGCGCGGCGATCGCCGCGCAGGCGCCCGGCACTGGGCTGACCTTGATGCCGGCAGCACGGGCGGCGCGCACCAGCTTGAAACCCGGGTCGCTGACCAGCGGGGTGCCGGCGTCGCTGACGATGGCCAGCGATTCACCCTCGCCCAGGCGCGCCACGATGCGCTCGGACATCGCTTCTTCGTTGTGGTCGTGCAGGGCCAGCAGCGGGCGGTCGATACCGAAATGGCTGAGCAATTGCCGGGTGTGGCGGGTGTCTTCGGCGCAGATCGCGGCCACGCCACGCAGCACCTCCTGCGCGCGCGGCGACAGGTCGGCCAGGTTGCCGATCGGCGTGGCGACCACGTGCAGGGTTCCAGGGGACGTCATCAGCGGTCTTCCGGGGGCAAAGGGTAGAATCGTAGCGGTTTTCAACGGGCCGCCCAGGCGGCCCCTGTCCAATGGATCTGAAATGAACAAGCGTGTTGCAAGGATCTCCGCCCTGTCGCTGCTGGTGATGCTGGCCGCCGGCTGCGCCACCAGCAGCGTGACCCAGACCGCCTCGCCCACGCAGAGCGCGGCGCTGGCGCTGCTGGACCAGGGCAAGCCGCGCGAAGCGGCGCAGCAGCTGGAAGCCGAAGCCGCCGGTGCCAGTGGCGCGCAGCGCAGCCGGCTACTGGCTGCCGCCGCGTTCGGCTGGCACGACGCCGGCGACGATGCGCGTGCCCGCACGCTGCTGGCGCAGGTCAACGCGCGCCATCTCAGCGGCGAAGAGCGTGCCCGCTTCGGGCTGCTCACCGGCGAGCTGGCGGTGCTCGACAAGCAGGGCGCGCAGGCGTTGGAGGCGTTGGGCGACAGCCCGCACGGATTGCCGCAGCCGCTGCAGACGCGCTGGCTGGTGGCCCGCGCCGCCGCGCTGGAAGCCACCGGCGACCTGTTCGGCGCGGCCGCCGACCGCGCGCGCGCCGATGCCAGCCTGACCGGCGCCGCGCGCAGCGACAACCAGCGCGCCATCGTGCGCCTGCTGGCCGCGCTGGACGATGCCACCCTCAAGGGCCGCACCGCCGCGCTGCCGGCCGGCGACCCGCTGTACAACTTTGCCGGCCGCGCGTTGATCAGCCGCGGGCTGGGGCTGCCGCGCGCGTTCGAGCGCGATGCGCAGTGGGGCTTCGACACCAGCAAGCGCCCGCCCGCCGAGCGCGATGGCTACCGCCCGCCGGTCAAGCTGGGCGTGCTGTTGCCGCTCACCGGCAACCTGGCCACCGCCTCCGCACCGGTGCGTGACGGCCTGCTCGCCGGCTATTACGCCGAGACCCGCCGCCGCCCGGAAGTGCAGTTCTTCGACACCGCCGGCACTGCGGCCGGTGCCAATGCCGCGTACGACAAAGCGGTGAGCGCCGGTGTCGATTACGTGGTCGGCCCCTTGGGCCGCGATGAAGTGAGCGCCCTGTTCGCACGCGGCCAACTCGCCGTGCCGGTGCTGGCGCTCAACCGCCCCACCGACAACAAGGCGCCGCCCACCGGCAGTGCCGGCTTCTCGCTGGCGCCGGAAGACGACGGCATCATGGCCGCCGAATACCTGCTCTCGCGCGAGCGCCGCAACGTGCTGATCGTCGGCACCAGCGACGACAACGGCAAGCGCACCATCAAGGCCTTCCGCGATCGTTTCAGCGAACGCGGCGGCACGGTGGCCGGCAGCATCAGCGTGGCCGATGCGCCGGGCGACATCGGCGCGCAGTTGCGCAACTACGGCACCGCCGATGCGGTGTTCCTGGCGGTACGCGGCAACACCGCGCGCGCGCTGGCCCCACAGCTGGCGCTGGCCGGGTTTGCCGGCAAATCGCGCGTGGGCACGTCGCAGTTGGTGGCCGGTACCGGCAAGGTCGAAGACGACCTGGCGCTGGATGGCATCGTCTACCCTAGCGAAACCTGGACTGCGCTCGGTGTCTCCGGTCTTCCGGCAGCCAGCCAGGTGGCCAGCACCCTGCCCAGCGCACGCGGCCCGGCCGCCCGCCTGTTCGCGTTCGGCTACGACGCCTGGAAGATCAGCGCGTATCTGGAAAAACTCGCCACCGGCACCGACGGCGGCCTGCGCGGCGCCACCGGCACCCTGCATCTGGATGGCTTCGGCAATGTGTTGCGCACGCCGGCCTGGTCCACCTTCAACGGTGGCCGCCCGACGCCGATCGCCGACGGCCGCTGAGACCATGCCGGCGGCGCGTCAGCGGCGCGGTGCGGCGGTGGAAGCGGCTGCACGCGTCATGCTGGAGCAGGCCGGTTTGCGGCTGGTGGTGAGTAATGCCACCTACCGCGGCGGCGAACTGGATCTGGTGATGCGCGACGGGCAATCGCTGGTGTTTGTGGAAGTGCGTTACCGGCGCGACGACCGCTTCGGCGGCGGCGCGGCTTCGGTGGATGTGCGCAAGCGCCGCAAGCTGGTACTGGCCGCGCAATTGTTTCTTGTCTATCACCCCGCGCTGGCGGCGCTGCCGTGCCGCTTCGATGTGGTCGACGCCCGTGGCGAACCACCGGCGTTGCACTGGATCCGCGACGCGTTCCGCGCCGACGATTGCTGACCACGCCCGACGCTCGCTACCTACGCCATTACCGACGTTCGATGCCGACCATCATGACCCACGCTGCGGTGCCGCTGGCGCTCTGGTGCGCCAGTGAACGCGGCCGCATCTCGCCACGCCTGCTGGCTGCCGGTGTGCTGGCGGCGATGCTGCCCGACGCCGACGTGGCGGCCTTTGCGTTGCACATTCCGTATGCCGACGCGTTCGGTCATCGCGGTGCCAGCCACTCGCTGTTGTTCGCCGCAGTGATGGCATTGTTCGGCGGCGCGGCGCATCGGCTGTTGCGCGCCGATGCCATGCAGGCGGCTGTGTTTTTGTTCGTCTGCGCCGCATCGCACCCGCTGCTGGATGCAATGACCTCCGGCGGCCTGGGCGTGGCACTGGGCTGGCCGTGGGACCAGACACGCTGGTTCGCACCGTGGCGGCCCATTCGCGTGTCGCCGTTCGCCAACGGCTTTTTCAATGCGCGCGGCCTGGACACGCTGCGCTCCGAGCTGCGCTGGGTCTGGCTGCCGCTCACCGTCGCCGTGCTGGGCTGGAGATGCATCCAGCGCACGCCACCACAGGATCAGATGCGATGACCGACGTACTTCCCGCTGCACTGGCCGATCTGCTGGCCGCGCGCCTCGGTGCCGAGGGCTGGTTGACCGGCGACGATGCGCGCCGCCGCTATGGCGAAGACGATTCGCGCCGCTGGGCATTGCCTGCCGCCGTCGCCTTGCCGCGCGATACCGCAGATGTGGTGGCCATTGTGCAGGTTTGCCGCGCGCACGGCGTGCCGATCGTGGCGCGCGGCGCCGGCACCGGCACCACCGGCGCGGCAGTGCCGTTTTCCGGCGGCGTGGTGGTGTCGATGGCGCGTATGAACCGCATCGTGGCGTTGCGTCCGGAAGACCGCTGCGCCGTGGTGCAGCCCGGCGTGCTCAATGGCGACCTGCAACAGGCGTTGCAGCCGCACGGCCTGTTCTGGCCACCGGATCCCTCCAGTGCGGAGATCTGCAGTGTCGGCGGCAATCTATCCACCAATGCCGGCGGCCCGCGCGCGGTGAAGTACGGCGCCACCCGCGACAACGTGCTCGGCCTGGTGGCGGTGACTGGCACCGGCGAGGTGATCCGCTGCGGCGGCGCATACACCAAGAATTCCACCGGCTACGACCTCACCCATCTGCTGGTGGGCAGCGAAGGCACCCTCGCCATCATCGTCGAAGCGACCTTGAAACTGACGCCACGTGCCATCGCACAGGCCGGCTTGCGCGCGCTGTACCGCGATGCCGCCAGCGCTGCGGCCGCGGTGTCGCGCATCATGGCGCAGCCGACCACGCCGACCATGCTGGAATTCATGGATGCCAGTGCCATTGCACTGCTACGCCGCAATGGCAGCGATGTGCCCGAGGCCGGCGCGATGCTGCTGATCGAAGCCGACGGCGATCACGACATCCTGCCCTACGCATTGCAGGCACTGCATGACGCCGCCAATGGCGAGGGCGTGCTGAGTCTGGACATCGCCGCCGACGGCAGCGCGCGCGACAAGTTGTGGGCCGCGCGGCGCGCGCTGTCGCCCGCACTACGCACGATCAAGCCCGGTAAGATCAACGAAGACGTGGTGGTGCCGGTGTCGCGCATTCCTGCGCTGGTGGCCGGCGTGGAAGCGCTTGCTGCAGAATTCGCGCTGCCCATCGTCGCCTTCGGCCACGCAGGCAACGGCAACCTGCACGTCAACATCATGTACGACCCGGCCGATGCCAGCGAAGACGCCCGCGCGCACGCGGCATTGCCGCGGCTGTTCGCATTGGTGCTGTCGCTGGAAGGCACGCTCTCCGGCGAACACGGCATTGGCGTGGCCAAGCGCGATTTCATGACGCAGGCATTCAGCGCGCCCACGCTGGCGGCGATGCGCGCGGTCAAGGCCGCGCTGGATCCGGATGGGATCCTGAATCCGGGCAAGGTGCTGCCGCCGTTGGAGTGAGGTTGCGCGCCTGCGACACTGCAACGCGTACTCGCAAGCGCGGAGCTGTGCGCTTGCGATGCACACGGCGTCTGCGATGATGCGGCTATCGACGCACCGCACTGCGCCGCTCGCATCGGCTCACTCGCAATGACAGCACCGGGAAAGAGGCCACCTTGCTGCTTGCAGCAACTTGGCGCGGCAGGGATGGCAGTACAACTGCCTCAGCGCGTCACACCGATAAAGCGTAGCCCGACGCCGGGTTCGGTGACGATGTAGTGCGGGTCGGCGGCATCGTCGTGCAGTTTCTGGCGCAGTTTACCGACCAGGATGCGCAGGTAATGGGTGTCTTCTTCGTGGGTGGGGCCCCACACTTCGCGTAGCAGTTGCGGCTGGGTGACCACGCGGCCGGCGTGCTTGAGCAGCAGCGCGAGCAAGGCGTATTCCTTGCGACTCAGCGGCACGGGCTCGCCTGCCAGCGTGACTTCGCGCAGGCCCAGATGGATATGCAGGCGACCATCGTCGAACACGCTTTCTTCCACCGTGCTGCCGGCGCCGGCCTGGCGCAGCAAGGCGCGGATGCGTGCCATCAATTCCTGCACGCCGAACGGTTTGGTCACGTAATCGTTGGCCCCGGCGTCGAGGGCGGCGACCTTTTCGGTTTCGCCGGCGCGCACGGTGAGCATGATCACCGGCACGTTGGACCACTGGCGGATTTCGCGCAGCACCTCGTGCCCATCGCGGTCGGGCAGACCGATGTCCAGCACCACCAGTTCGGCGCCCTGCCCGGCCAGCGTGGTCAGGCCTTCTTCGGCGGTGCCGGCCTGCAGCACGCGGTAACCCTGTGCACGCAGGCTGATGTCGAGAAAACGGCGGATCTGCGGCTCGTCGTCGACGATCAGCACGCGGGCGGGCGGGATGGCAGTAGGGTCAGTCGGCATCGGGGCGAGGTGGCGCGGCAGGGACGAGCAACGGCAGCGTAATGCGGATCGTGGTGCCGTGACCATGTGCGCCGGCCAATGCCTGCACGCTGCCGCCATGCGCGCCGATCATGCCCTGGCAAATGGCAAGGCCCAGCCCGGTGCCGTTGCGCCCGCGGTCGCCGCGCTCCACGCTGTAGAACATGTCGAAGATGCGCGCACGCTCGTCTTCGGGAATGCCCGGGCCCTGGTCGCCGATATCGATCTGCAAGGCGCCGGCCTGCAGGCGCGCGTGCACGGTAACTGCCGCACCGGCTGGCGAAAATTTCGCCGCATTCTCCAGCACGTTGAAGATGGCCTGTTCCACCAGCGCCGGGTGGACCCAGATGGCCGGCAGCTCGGCCGCCAGTTCCAGCTGCAGGCGCACTTCCGGCTGGTAGCGCTGCAGGCGGCGGGTGGCCGAGCCGATCAATTCGTCCACGCCGATCCAGTCGCGATTCAAGGTGAGCCCGGTGTGGCCGAGCTTGGTCATGTCGAGCAGGTTCTGGATGTAGCGATCCAGCCGCTCCCCTTCAAGCTGGATGGTGTCGAGCAGCGCGTGGCGATCCTGCACGTCCATCGCATCGCCGTAGCTGGCCAGGCTGCTGGCCGAACCAATCATCGAGGCCAGCGGCGAGCGCAGATCGTGCGAGACCGACGACAGCAAGGCCGAGCGCAATCGCTCGGTTTCACCACTGACGCGCGCCCCTTCCAGATCGGCGACCAGACGCGTGCGCAGCGCGGCCTGCCCGATGTCTTCCACCATCGCTTCGGTCAGGCGGCGTTGTTCCAGGCCAGGCCGCTGCACGGTCTGCCGGAAGCGCAGCGCGGCCACGCCCAGAGTGCCGCGTTCGTGGCGCACCGGCAGGCACCACCACTGCGCACCGGCCAGGGTGTCGGTGAAGCGGCCGGCCGGCTGGCCGTGGCGTTGGGCCCAGTCCGCTGCGCTGCGATCGAGCGCACCGAAGCTGGTGGGTGCGTCGCTCTCGCGCTGTTCCAGGCGCAGCCAGACCTCGGCATCCAGCGCGGTGGCCAGGGCGCGACGGCCGGCTTCGAGCACCTGGCCCAGATCGGCGGCGGTGCTGAGCTGGCGACCCAGCGCCTGCAGCGCGTTGGCGTGCGCATTGGCCGCGCGCAAGGCCAGCACCTGGCTGCGCAGGCGCGAGGCCAGCCGGCCGGCGACCAGCGCGGCAATCAGGAACAAACACACCGTCACCACGCCCTGGCGCGCGCTGATGTGCAAGGTGAAACGCGGTTCGATGAAGAAGAAGTTGTAAGCGACAAAACTCAGCAGCGCGGCGATCACGGCGGCCGCCATGCGTGTGCGCGACGCCACCAGCACCACTGCCACGATGAACACCATCGACAGGTCGTCGATGTCGGTCCAGCGTTGCAGCAACCACGCCACCGCCACCGCGCCCGCCGCAGCGATTGCGGCGAACGCCAGGTCGTACCGCTGCAGCCATTGGCGCGGGTTGCGCCAGCGCTGCCGCGCACGTGCGCGCGCATCGGCGGAGCTGACGATGACCAGTTCGTAATGCGCGCCACGTTGCAGCAGTTGCTGGGTCAGGGTGCGGTTGAACATGCGCGCCAGCGGGCGTTCGCGGGTGCGCCCCAGCACCAGGGTGGAGATGCCGTTTTGCGCGGCGAAATCCAGCAAGGCGTCGGCGACATTGGCGCCATGCAGCAGCGCGGTATCGCCGCCGAGGCGGCGCGTGAGCGCGAAGGCGCGGTCGATCTCCAGCTGCCAGTGGGCATCGGCCACGGTGCGTGTCTGCACCGTCACCACCGTCCAGGGTGCATCGCGGCGCTCCGACAACCGCCGCGCCACCCGCACCAGATAATCCGAGCTGCCACGCCCGTCGATGGCCACCACCACGCGGCGCCGCAACGCCGCGGTGCCGGGCAGGCCGCGTGCGGCCTGGGTGTCGCGCAGATCGCTGTCGACACGGTCGGCGGCGGTCTGCATCGCCAGCTCGCGCAATGCAGTGAGGTTGGAGGGTGAGAAGAACGCCTGCAGGGCCTGGGTCGCCTGTTCGGGCAGATACACCTTGCCCTGCTGCAGGCGCTCGATCAGTTCGCGCGGCGGCAGATCCACCAGCACGATGTCGCGCAGGCGGTCGAACACCGCATCGGGCACCGTTTCGGACACGCGCACGCCGGTGATGCGTAGCACGATGTCGTTGAGGCTTTCCAGATGCTGGATGTTGACCGTGGTGTAGACGTCGATCCCGGCATCGAGCAACTCGACGATGTCCTGCCAGCGGCGCTCATGCCGGCTGCCCGGCACATTGCGGTGGGCCAGCTCGTCGATCAGGGCCAGCTGCGGCTTGCGCGCCAGCAGTGCATCCAGGTCCAGTTCTTCCAGCAGCCGCCCCTGATAGCTCACGCGGGCGCGCGGCAGCAGCGGCAAGCCGTCCAGCAAGGCGGCCGTTTCACTACGCCCGTGGGTTTCCACCACCCCGGCCACCACATCCATGCCCTGGCGCAGCCGCTCGCGCGCCCGCGACAACATGGCGTAGGTCTTGCCGACGCCGGGGGCTGCGCCCAGGAACACCGTCAGGCGCCCGCCGTGTTCGCGCTGTAATTCGCCGATCAGCGCGTCGGCTTGCTGGGTGCGGGCGTCGGGCATGGAGGCCGGGATTGGAGATTGGGGATTGGAGATTCGTAAAGGCTACAAGCATCGCTTCTAGTGCGGGTGCTTTGCTTTGCCGTCGCTTCCAGCTTCCCCGCTTCCCGCCGCATCCAATGCGAGGTTCAGCGCGAGCACATTCACCCGCGGCTGGCCGAGCAGGCCGAACTGGGGTGGCTCGATAGCAGCCTGCAGCAGCGCGCTGACGCGTGGTTCCGGCCAGCCGCGGGCGGCGGCGACGCGGCGGACCTGCACCTGGGCCCCGGCCGGGCTCAGGTGCGGGTCCAGGCCGCTGCCGGACTGGGTCAGCAATTCACCGGGCACTGCGTCCGGGGCGATGCCGTCGCGCGCAGCGACCTCGGCACGGGTGGCGGCAATGCGCGCCTGCAGGTCCGGGTTGGAGCGCGCCTGGTTGCTGCCGGCGGCGGCGGTGAGGTCGTACTTGGCCGCTGACGGGCGCGGCTGAAAGTAGCGCGCATCGCTGAAGGGCTGGGCGACCAGGGCCGACCCGATCACGCGCGTGTCCTGGCGCAGCAGCGAGCCGTGCGCCTGGGCCGGAAACAGCGCACCGGTGATGCCGGTGGCGATCAGCGAGTAGGCCAGGCCCAATCCCAACAAGATAAACAGCGCTAGCACGACCGAGGCGCGTACTGCGCCATCATCGCGCAACGCTGGCGTGGTGGCAGTGGTGATGGAAGATGTGGTCATGGCTCAGGCACCCAGGGTGGCGGCAAGCGCCAGGTCGATCAATTTGATGGCGGCAAACGGCAGCAGCACGCCGCCCAGTCCGTAGATCAGCATGTTCCGGCGCAACAAGGCGGTGGCGCTGGACGGACGAAAGCGCACGCCGCGCAACGCCAGCGGAATCAACGCCGGAATGATCAGGGCATTGAAGATCAACGCTGCCAGCACCGCGTGACGTGGGCTCGATAACTGCATCACGTTGAGCGCGGCCATCGATGGAATCGCTGCTGCAAACAGCGCCGGCAGGATCGCGAAATACTTGGACACGTCGTTGGCCAGCGAGAAAGTGGTCAACGCGCCGCGCGTGATCAGTTGCTGCTTGCCCACTTCCACCACCGCCAGCAATTTGGCCGGATCCGAATCCAGGTCGACCATGTTGCCGGCCTCCTTGGCCGCCTGCGTGCCGGAGTTCATCGCCAGGCCCACGTCGGCCTGGGCAAGCGCCGGTGCATCGTTGGTGCCATCGCCGACCATCGCCACCAGCCGCCCACCGGCCTGCTCGGCGCGGATGCGTGCCAGTTTGTCTTCCGGGCGCGCCTGGGCGATGTAGTCGTCCACGCCGGCTTCGGCGGCAATGGCGGCGGCGGTGAGCGGGTTGTCCCCGGTGATCATTACCGTCTTGATGCCCATCGCACGCAGCTGCGCGAACTTTTCCTTGATGCCCTGCTTGACCACATCGCTCAGTTCGACCACACCGAGTACATGCCGGCCTTCGGCCACCACCAGCGGGGTGGCACCGCCACGTGCGACTTCTTCGATACGCCCCTGCAATTCCGGCGACACCGTGGCGCCCATGCCCTGCACATACGCCACGATGGAATCGCCGGCGCCTTTGCGGATAGTGCGCCCGACAAGATCCACACCGGACATGCGCGTCTGCGCAGTGAAGGCGATGAAATGTGCACCCTCGGGCTCGACCGCCACGGCACCTTGCTGACGCGCCAGCTTGACGATGGATTTGCCTTCCGGCGTCGGATCGGCCAACGAGGCCAGCATCGCCGCATCGCGCAGTTGCGCACGGTCGATGCCGGCCAGCGGGTGGAACGCGGTGGCCTGCCGGTCGCCGTAGGTTATGGTGCCGGTCTTGTCGAGCAACAGCACGTCCACGTCGCCGGCCACTTCCACCGCCTTGCCGGACTTGGCAAGCACATTGGCCGACAGCGCGCGATTCATGCCGGCAATGCCGATCGCCGGCAACAGCCCGCCGATGGTGGTCGGGATCAGGCACACCAGCAGCGCGATCAGCAGCAACGGATCCAGCGTGACACCGACAAACCCCGCAATCGCCGGCAACGAGGCCACCACGATCAGGAAGGTCAGCGTCATCGCGGCCAGCAACAAGGTCAGCGCGATTTCGTTGGGCGTCTTCTGCCGGTTGGCGCCTTCCACCAACGCAATCATGCGATCCAGGAAACTATGCCCCGGCTCGGCGGTGACCTTGAACACGATCTCGTCGGAGAGCACGCGCGTGCCGCCGATCACGCCGCTGCGGTCGGTGCCCGCCTCGCGCAGCACCGGCGCCGATTCGCCGGTCACCGCCGCTTCGTTGATCGTTGCAACGCCCCGCACGATTTCGCCATCGGCCGGCACGAATTCGCCTTCGGACACCATCACGTAATCGCCCGGCCGCAGCTCGGCGGCGGGCACGCGCGTCTCGCGCCCGCCCAGGGCGGTTTCCACCCGGCGTGCCACCAGGTCCTTGCGCGCACGCCGCAACGAGGCGGCCTGGCCGCGACCACGCGCCTCTGCAATGGCCTCGGCGAAATTGCCGAACAACACGGTGACGAACAGGATCGCCGTCACCGCCCAGCCGAAGCCGGCATTGCCATGCCCGCTGGCGGTGATCACCGCCGCCAGCGCCGTGCCGCCCATCACCACCGCCATCACCGGGCTGCGTAGCAGATGCCGCGGCGACAGCTTGATGAAGGCCGCGCGCATCGCCGCCATCAGCACGGCAGCATCGAACAACGCCGCGTCGCCGCGCGCGCGTTTTTCAGTCGTATCGATCGTAGACATTGCTCAAGACTCTCAGGACGCCGCCAGGGCGAGGTGTTCAGCGATAGGGCCCAGCACCAGTGCCGGCATGAACTGCAGCACGGTCAGCACCAGCACGATGGCCAGCAGGGTCAGCGCAAAGGTAGGCGTCTCGACCTGCAGGCTGCCGGCCGACTCCGGCGCGCGCCGCTTCACTGCCATGCGCGCGGCCACCATCAGCGGCAGGATCAAGGCCGGATAGCGCCCCAGCGCCAACACCGCCGAGCAGCTCAGATTCCACCAATACGTGGCATCGCCCAGGCCTTCAAAACCGGACCCGTTGTTGGCGAACGCCGAGGTGTACTCGTAGAACACCTGGCTGATGCCATGGAAACCAGGATTGGAATTGGCCGTGAATGCCGGCACGGCCAGCGCCACTGCGGTGAAGCCCAGCACCACCAGCGGTTGCAGCAGGATCAGTAGTGCCAGCAACTGCACTTCGCGCGCTTCGATCTTGCGGCCGAACAATTCCGGCGTACGTCCGGTCATCAGACCGGCCAGAAACACGCTCAGCAACAGATACACCACGAACTGCTGCAAGCCGCAGCCAATACCGCCCCAGATGGCGT